>NZ_OZ245767.1:732500-1098750 GCF_965227665.1 Reyranella sp. | reverse complement strand
CCGTGTGAAGGGTGTGCTCTCCCGCTGAGCTAAGCGCCCGGAAGGCGCGCGTATAGGGCAGCCGCGCGTGGTCGTCAACGGGTCGATGCGAGTCGCGCCAAGGCCTCGGGCAGGGCGTCGAAACGGTCGATCACGGCATCGGCGCCCAGCTCGCTGGCGGGCTTGGCCGTGTAACCCCAGCTCACCAGCACGGCCGGGATTCCGGCGCCGCGCGCGGCCTCGGCGTCGTGGGTCGAATCGCCGATCATGACGGCGCGCTTCGGATCGCCGCCCATGCGTTCCAGCAGCATCAGGATGTGGCGCGGGTCGGGCTTGCGAACCGGGAAACTGTCGGCGCCGGCCACGTCGCTGATCGGCGGCATCAGCTTGAGATGCTCGAGGATCATGCGCGACGGCTTCTCGAACTTGTTGGTGCAGACGCCCTGCTTCAGGCCGAGACGGGCGAAGGTCGCGACCACGTCGGCGACGCCGGCAAAGCCGGTGGTGTGGCTGATCGGATCGGCCTCGTAATAGCGCACGAACTCGCGCGTCACTGCGGTCAGGGCCTCGTCGTCCAGCGACCGGCCATGCTTGGCGAAAGCCTTGCCCATCGTGACCCTGCTGCCCTGGCCCATGAAGATCCGCACATCCTCCTCCGTCACCGGCGGCAGCCCGTGGTCGGCCAGGACGTGGCTGACGGCGAGTTGCATGTCTTTCGCGCTGTCGATCAGGGTGCCGTCGAGGTCGTACAGGACGGTCTCGAAGCGGTCGGTGATGAGTTTTCCGGCATCTGTCTGCATGCCGTTTTCTCTAGCACATCCGCCTTGCCCGTCCGCCAGTCGCGTGGCATCGGACGGGCATGAAATCACCCATTGCCGTGGTCGTGCTCGCAGCCGGCGCCGGGACCCGTATGAAATCGGCGCTGCCGAAGGTCCTGCATCCCCTGGCCAATCGCCCCATGCTGGCCCACGTATTGGCCAATGCAGAGGCGCTGAAGCCCGCGCGGATCGTCGGCGTGATCGCGCCCGGCGCCGCCGAGGTGGCCAAGGCCTTTGCGCTCCATCCGACGGTGGTCCAGAGCAAGCCGCTGGGGACGGGACATGCAGCCAAGGCGGCCCTGCAGGCTCTCGAGGGGCACAAGGGGCCGGTCCTGATCGTGTTCGGTGATGCGCCATTGGTGACGACGGCCAGCCTGCGCAAGCTGGTCGCGGCCTGCGCCAGGGCAGAGGCGGCGGTCGGCGTGCTGGGCTTCGTCGCCCGCGATGCCACGCCCTACGGCCGGCTGATCGTGCAGGACGGTGAGCTGGTCAGGATCGTCGAGAGCAAGGATGCCGACGCGACCGAACGAACCGTCGCCTTCTCCAATTCCGGCGTCATGTGCATCGACGGCAGGCTGATCGCCTCGCTGCTCGGTGCGATCCGCAACGACAATGCCAAACGCGAATTCTACCTCACCGACGCGGTCCGGCTGGCACGCGAAGCCGGCCACAAGGCGATCGCCGTGGCGGGTGAGGAGGCGGAGTTCCTGGGCGTGAATTCGCGCGCCGAACTGGCCGCCGCCGAGCAGGCATTGCAGCAGCGGCTGCGCGCCGCTGCGATGGCGGGTGGGGTCACCATGACCGATCCCGGGACGGTCTGGCTGTCGGCCGACACGAAGTTCGGCACCGATGTCCGGATCGGGCCCAACGTCCGCTTCGGTCCCGGCGTGTCCGTCGGGGCCGACACCGTCATCCACGCCTTCTGCGACATCGAGGGCGTGCGCATCGGCCGGGGGGTGCTGGTCGGACCGTTTGCGCGCATCCGACCGGGCTCGGAGGTCGCCGACGGTGTCCATATCGGCAACTTCGTGGAACTGAAGGCCACGCGCATGGGCAAGGGCGCCAAGGCCAACCACCTGGCCTATCTCGGCGACTCCGACATCGGCGCGAACAGCAACATCGGCGCGGGCACCATCGCCGTGAACTACGACGGCTACGGCAAGCACCGCACGGTCATCGGCGCCGACGTGTTCATCGGCTCCAACAGCTCCCTGGTTGCCCCGCTCAAGGTCGGCAAGGGCGCCAACGTAACCGCGGGCAGCGTGGTGACCGAGGACGTGCCCGCCGATGCGCTGGCCTTCGGCCGTGCCCGCCAGGTCACAAAGAAGGGGCGGGCGGCGGTGCTTCGTGCGAAACTGAAGGACCGGGCAGCGTCCCTCAAGAAGGCAGCGGCAGAAAAGTCCGGCAAGAAATAACCCCCCTTCAATGTCGAGATAGAATCCCATGTGCGGCATCATCGGCATCATCGGCAAAGCGCCCGTCACCCCCCTCCTGGTCGACGCGCTGAAGCGGCTGGAATATCGCGGCTACGACTCGGCGGGCATCGCCACCCTGGTCAACGGTCACATCGACCGCCGCCGGGCCGAAGGCAAGCTGGTGAACCTCGAGGCCCGGCTGGCCGCCGAGCCGCTGACCGGCACGATCGGCATCGGCCATACGCGCTGGGCGACGCACGGCAAGCCCTCGGAACGCAATGCCCATCCGATCGCGACGGACCGGGTCGCGGTCGTGCATAACGGCATCATCGAGAACTTCCAGGAGCTGAAAGCGGAGATGGAGGCCGAGGGCCGCCGTTTCGACAGCGACACAGACACCGAGGTCGTGGCCCAGCTGATCACCTCCTATCTCGAGCGGCAGATGTCGCCGGAGCAGGCGATGGGCGCGGCGATGGCACGCCTGCGCGGCGCCTTCGCGCTCGCCGTGTTGTTCAGCGGTCGTCATGACCTGCTGATGGGCGCGCGCCGCGGCAGCTCTCTGGCCGTCGGCTATGGCGACGGCGAAATGTACATCGGCACGGATGCGCTGGCGCTGGCGCCCTTCACCAAGCGGGTGAGCTACCTCGAGGACGAGGACTGGGTGGTGCTCACCCAGAACGGGGCGAAGGTCTACCAGGGCACCCAGGAAGTCGTGCGCGAGGTCCGCCAGAGCGGCATTTCCGGGGCGATGATCGGCAAGGGCAATCACCGCCACTTCATGCTGAAGGAGATCCACGAGCAGCCGGCGGTGATCGGCGACACGCTGCACAGCTATCTGAACCCGGCGACGCGCACGGTGACCCTGCCGGCGTTACCGGTCGACTGGGCCAAGGTCAGTCGCCTCACCATGACGGCGTGCGGTACGGCTTTCTATGCCTGCATGGTCGCCAAGTACTGGTTCGAGCAACTGGCACGGTTGCCGGTGGAGGTCGAGGTCGCCTCCGAGCTGCGTTATCGCGAACCGCCGATGCCCAAGGACGGTGTCTGCATCGCCGTCTCGCAGTCGGGCGAAACGGTCGATACGCTGGCGGCGATCCGCTACGCCAAGGCCAATGGGCAGACCATCCTCGCGGTGGTCAACGTGCCGGAGAGCGCCATCGCCCGCGATTCGCATGGCGTATTGCCGACCCTGGCGGGGCCAGAGATCGGCGTCGCCTCGACCAAGGCTTTCACGACCCAGCTCACCGTCCTGCTCTGCGCCGCGATCGCTGCGGGCCGGGCGCGCGGCACGCTGAGCGAGGCCGACGAGGCGAAGATCGCACTGGCGCTCATCGAGCTGCCGGCGCTGGTCAACGAGGCGCTCAATCTGGAGGAACAGTACCGGCGGATCTCCGAGGATATCCTCGCCGAAGCGCGCGACGTGCTCTATCTCGGCCGAGGCACCTCGTTTCCGATCGCGCTCGAAGGCGCTCTGAAGCTCAAGGAGATCTCCTACATCCACGCAGAGGGCTATGCCGCGGGCGAGATGAAGCACGGTCCTATCGCGCTGATCGACGAGCTGGTGCCGGTCGTGGTGGTGGCGCCCTCCGATTCGATCTTCGACAAGACCGCATCGAACTTCGAGCAGGTCAAGGCGCGCGGCGGCAAGCTTGTGCTGATCAGCGATGCCACCGGCGTGGCCCGCCTGGGATCGCAGGCTGCGGCTTCCCTGACGCTGCCGGCGGTCGATTCGATCGTGGCGCCGATTCTCTACACGATCCCGGTGCAGATGCTTGCGTACTACACGGCGCTCGCCAAGGGCACCGACGTCGACCAGCCGCGCAACCTCGCCAAGAGCGTCACCGTCGAGTAGGGCGCTCGCCCGGTGATGGCGCACGAAAAAGCCGCGGGCCTTTCGGACCCGCGGCTTTCGATTTCGAGGACGCTCAGCGCGTGCCCTGCGGCAGCCCTGGGGGCGGGCCCGAGGGAGCCGGCGCCGGCGCCGGCTGGCCGCCGCGCGGCTGGGGCTGGGCGGGACGGGGCTGCGCGGGCTGGGCCGGCATCATCGTCTGGACAATGGCGCGGACCCTCGCGGCCTCGGCCTCCTGGGCCTTCTTGAACTCGTCCTCGCTGATGAAGCGGTCCTTGTTCAGGTCCATCTCGCCGAACTGTTTCAGCGCATAGGCCGACAGCTCCACGCGGTCGATCTGGCCGTCCTTGTTGGTGTCGATCTCGGCGAACTTGCGCATGGCGATCTGCTTGCGCATATCGAAGGGCAGCAGGTTCTTGGCCTGCGGGCCGTCCGCCGGACCGGCGAGGACCGTATATTCCGGTCCGCTGATCTTGCCGTCCTTGTTCTTGTCGAGTTCGTCGGCCTGCCGCAGCTGCATGTCCATGAACTCGTTCAGCGTCATCATGCCCTGGCGACGGCGCGCTTCCGCCTGCTGGCGCTCGGCCGCCTCGCGCTGCATGGAGCGCTGGATGATCAGGCGAACCTCGGGCTCGGTGACCTTGTTGTCGCGGTCGGTGTCGTAGTTGTTGAACTCCGAATGGACTACCGCCTCGGCCTCGCCGCGCTCGAGGAAGCCGTCGCGATTGGTGTCGAGATTCTGGAACTCCGCCTTGGCGCGGTTGCGGCGCTCCTCCAGCGGGGGCAGGCCGGGCGCGTCGGCCGGCGTCGCCGGCGGTTCGACGACCTTGGTGAACTCCTCGAGCGACAGCTTGTTGTCCTTGTTGAGGTCGAGCGACTCGAAGGACTTCATGCGGTACTTCAGGAAGTCGGCCCGCGTGACCTCGCCCTTCTTGTCGACGTCGATGTCGACGAACCATTGCGGCAGCGGGACGGGCGCGGTCGACGCCGTGGGCGAACCGGCTGTGCCTGGCGGCGTGGCGGCTGCCGCAGGCGGGGTGGCGGGCTGGCCGGGGGCAGCGGCCGGCGGGGCGGCCTGTCCCGGCGGCCTGTTCTGCGGCCATGCCTGCGTAGGCGGAGTCTGGGCCATCGCCGGAATGGCGATGCAGGCTACGGTGAGAAACAGGGTCGGGCGAAACATGCGATTCATCGGCGGTGAGCCCGCTTTTGGAGGGGGAGTTTTCGTATCGGTTGCAATGGACGGCGTGTCAATGTCTGCAAAGCCGCGCAAACGTGCGGCGCAATCGCGCCGAAAGCATGGCGCTTCGCCATTTGAGTTGCGTCCCACCGCCGGATACGTCATCGTTCGTTAAATGCAGACTCCGTAGAAGGGTCGCAAGTACTTGGGAGGCAAGGGTAATTTCGCCACGTCGGCGCGTGTAATACGCCGGCCGGCGAAACCAGTATCTTCATGGCAGAACCAATCTCATCCCGCGGCACGCCGCTGCTCAGCGTGCGCGACGTGTCCGTCCGGTTCGGCGGAATCGTCGCGCTCGATGGCGTATCCTTCGACGTCTTTCCGGGGCAGATCGCCGGGCTGATCGGGCCCAACGGCGCTGGGAAGACCACACTGTTCAACTGCCTGAGCAGGCTCTACACGCCGAATTCCGGCGACGTGCAGTTCGAGGGCAGGACCATCCTCGACCAGCCGAGGCATGCCATCCCCAGGATCGGTATCGGGCGGACGTTCCAGAACGTCGCCCTGTTCGACAAGATGTCGGTCCTCGATAACGTGAAGGTCGGTTGCCACAGCGTGAGCTCGACCAGCTTCTTCGAGAACGCGTTGCGCGTGCCCAAGGTCAAGGTCGAGGAAGAAGCAATCACGCGGCGCGCAGAGGAACTGGTGTCCTTCATGGACCTCGCGCCCTTCGCCAGCGCGATGGCAGGGCCCTTGCCATTCCCGATCCGCAAGAGGGTCGAGCTGGCGCGCGCGCTGGCCTCCAGCCCCAAGCTGCTCCTGCTCGACGAGCCGGCGGCCGGCCTGAACCATGACGAGATCGAGGTGCTGAAGCACCAGATCAAGCGTGTTCGCGATCTACAGCATGTCACCGTGCTGCTGGTCGAGCATCACATGAGCCTCGTCATGTCGGTGTCGGACAAGGTGGTTGCCATCGATTTCGGCAGGAAGATCGCCGACGGCACGCCGGCGGAAGTTCAGCGCGATCCCGAAGTGATCCGCGCCTACCTGGGGACGGCGTGATGGCTGCACTTCTCGAGGTGAGCGGCCTGAAGGCGTTCTATGGCCAGACCCAGTCGCTCTATGACGTCGGCTTCGAAATTCCCATGGGCGGCATCACGACGCTGCTGGGCGCCAACGGTGCCGGCAAGACGACGACCCTGCGGGCGATTTGCAACATGGTCCGCACCGACGGCACGATCCGTTTCGACGGCAAGAATATCCGCGGCATGGCGACGGAAGAGATCGTCCGGCAGCGCATCGCCCACGTTCCGGAAGGACGCGGCACCTTCACCACGCTCACCGTCGACGAGAATCTCCGCATCGCCGCCTATACCCGCAAGGACAAGCAGGCGGTGAAGGACGAGCTGGAACGCGTCTTCGTCTACTTCCCGCGCCTGAAGGAGCGCATCCAGCAGCAGGCCGGCACGCTGTCGGGCGGCGAGCAGCAGATGCTGGCGATCGCCCGCGCCCTGATGCTGAAGCCGCGGCTAATGCTGCTCGACGAGCCGTCCTTCGGCCTGGCGCCGCTGATCGTGCTGGAGATCTTCCGCATCCTGCGCCGCATCAACGAGGAAGAGAAGGTGAGCATCCTGCTGGTCGAGCAGAACGCCGCTCTCGCGCTCGACCTCGCCACGCACGCCTATGTGCTCGAAACCGGCAAGGTCGTGATGTCGGGTCCCTCGGACGTCGTGAAGAACGACGAGAACGTCCGCAAATCCTACCTCGGCTACTGAGGCAGATGTAAATGGAACAGTTTCTTCAGCAGATCGCCTCGGGGCTCGCAAACGGCGCCATCTATGCCTGCGTGGCCCTTGCGCTGGTCATGATCTACGTGTCGACCGACCATATCAATTTCGCCCAGGGCGAGATGGCGATGTTCAGCGCCTACATCTCCTGGCAGCTCATGGATTGGGGGATGAGCTTCTGGGTCGCCTTCATCCTCACCGTTCTGATCTCCTTCGCCATGGGCGTGCTGATCGAGCGGCTCATCCTGAGACCGCTGCACAATGCCCCCGTCCTGTCGATCATCGTGGTGTTCATCGGCCTGCTTGCGATCTTCAACTCGATGGCCGGCGCCTTCTGGAGCTACCTGATCAAGGAATTCCCCTCGCCGTTCCCCAAGGCCGAGTTCGGCATTGCCGGCGTGATCGGGCCCCATCAGCTGGGCGTGGTCCTGGTCACGTTGATCGTGCTCGGGCTCCTGTTCGTGTTCTTCCGCTACACGCCGCTCGGCCTCGCCATGCGCGCCGCGGCCCAGAATCCGCAGATGGCCAGGCTGGTCGGCGTTCGTGTTGACTGGATGCTGGCGCTGGGTTGGGGCCTGGCGGCCTCGGTCGGAGCCGTGGCCGGGATCATGGTCGCCCACATCGTCTATCTCGAGCCGAACATGATGGGCGGCATCCTGCTCTATGCCTTCGCGAGCGCCCTGGTCGGCGGCATCTCCAATCCGGCTGGCGCGGTGGCGGGAGGCTTCATCGTCGGCATCCTCGAGAACATGGTCGCCTATGCGGGCAACCAAATCGAGAAGGCGACGGGCATCTACATCATCGGCAACGGCGAGAAGCTCACGGTGGCGCTCATCATCGTGATCTTCGTGCTGACGGTTAAGCCCGCCGGCCTGTTCGGCCGCGTCGTCGTGAAGAGGGTCTGACCATGGCCGCCTCGTCGAAAAAATGGGTGCTGGGGGTCATTGTCCTCGCGGTGCTGGTGCCGCTGCTGCAGCCGGTCTTTCCGGACGTGGTCTCCAACTACCGCCTGTTCCTGATCAGCACCATGATCATCGCCGCGATCGCTGTGCTCGGCCTGAATCTACTGACGGGCTTCAACGGCCAGTTCTCGCTGGGGCACGGCGCGTTCTACGCGGTCGGTGCCTATACGGCGGCGATCCTGATGGACAAGCTGAACGTGCCCTATTGGGCGACGATCCCGGCGGCGGCCATCGTGTGCTTCATCGTCGGCTACCTGTTCGGCCTGCCGGCCCTCAAGCTCGAGGGGCATTATCTCGCGCTCGCGACATTCGCGCTGGCACTCGCGGTGCCGCAGATCCTGAAATACAAATGGCTCGAAGGCCTGACCGGCGGCGTGCAGGGAATCGTGCTGATGAAGCCGGAGGTGCCGTTCGGTCTGCCGCTCAGCGAAGACCAGTGGCTTTACTACTTCTGCCTGCTGGTCATGGTCGTGCTCTTCTGGGGCGCGTCTAACATGCTGAACAGCCGCAGCGGTCGCGCCATGATGGCGATCCGCGACCAGTACATGGCGGCCGACACGATGGGCATCGACACGGCCCTCTACAAGACGGTGACCTTCGGCATCAGCGCGGCCTATACCGGCATCGCCGGAGCGCTCTCGGCCTGCGCCATTGCCTTCGTGGCGCCCGACAGCTTCGGCATCTTCCTGTCGATCAAGTTCCTGATCGGCCTGGTCGTGGGCGGCATCGGCTCCCTGTTCGGATCGGTGCTCGGCGGCATCTTCTACGTCCTGGTCGATAATTCGGCACAGTCGCTGACCCAGTTCATCCGCAACGACCTCGGCCTGCCGTTCGACCTCTCGGCCTACACCGTCTTCGGCGTGCTGCTGATCGCGATCATCTACCTGATGCCGATGGGCATCGCCGGCGGGCTCTACATGGCCTACCGCAAGCTGCGGGGTGCACGGGCGTAACCCGGGCCTCTTCGTCGGAAGGTCGCCGGAAGGCGGCCTTCTTTCTGGCCAAAATTCGGACGAAGCTCCGTCAGGCCTAAGTCAATTGGGAGGAAAAGAAATGCGTACAAGCAGGCGTGGTTTCGTGGCGGGCGCTTCGGCGTTCGCGGTGTTGGGTGCGAACTCGGCTTTCGCGCAGAAGAAGTACGATGACGGCGCGACCGACAAGGAAATTAAGATCGGCCACACCGGTCCGTATAGCGGTCCGGCTTCGTCTTATGGCCAGATCGGCAAGACGATCGAGGCGTTCTTCAAGTCGGTGAACGAGGCGGGCGGCGTCAACGGCCGCCAGATCAACTTCATCACGCGCGACGACGGCTACTCGCCGCCGAAGATGGTCGAACTGGTGCGCCAGCTCGTCGAGCAAGAGAAGGTTCTCTGCCTGTTCAACACGCTGGGCACGCCGACCAACACGGCGATCCATCGCTACATGAACCAGAAGAAGGTGCCGCAGCTCTACGTCGCCACCGGCGCGTCAAAGTGGGGCAAGCCCAAGGAGTTCCCGTGGACGATGGGCTTCCAGCCCGACTATCACACCGAGGGCGTCGTCTACGCCAAGCACATCCTGGCCAACATCAAGGACGCAAAGATTGGCGTCCTCATGCAGAACGACGACTACGGCAAGGACTACTACGAGGGCTTCCGCGAGGGCCTGGGCAAGGAGACCGGCAAGATCGTCAAGCACGTCACCTTCGAGGTCACCGACCCGACGGTCGACAGCCAGATCATCCAGCTGAAGGACTCCGGCGCCAATGTCTTCTTCAACATCGCGACGCCCAAGGCCGCGGCCCAGGCGATCCGCAAGGCGGCCGACATCGGCTGGAAGCCGGCGCAGTATCTGAACAACGTGTCCGCTTCGGTGGGCTCGGTGATGAAGCCGGCCGGCCTCGAGAACAGCCAGGGCATCATCACGGCGCAGTACTTGATGGATCCCACGGACAAGCAGTGGGAAAGCAACGACGCTTTCAAGGCCTGGAGCGCCTGGATGGACAAGTGGATGCCCGGCGCCAACAAGGCCGACGCCAACCACGTGTTCGGCTATGCCGTCTCCAACCTGATGCTCGAGACACTCAAGAAGTGCGGCGACACGCTCACGCGTGAAAACGTGATGAAGCAGGCCGCCAACTACCAGAAGTACAAGCTGCCGCTCCTGCTGCCGGGCATCACGATCAATACCAGCCCGACCGACTACTACCCGATCCAGTCGGTGCAGCTCGCACGCTTCAAGGGCGAGACCTGGGATCTGTTCGGCGACGTCATGTCGGCCGAAGGTTCCTGACGCTCCCTTCCTCAACGACGAAAGGCCGCCGGTGACCCCGGCGGCCTTTTTTTGTGCGCGGCCTCAAAGACCTTGCGAAGGCGGTGGGTTTTCCCTTTCCAACGCCCCAATTCTGCGCAACGATATTCCGCATAACAAAAACGAACGATGGGGACGAAACGCTATAACCAAGGGAGGCAGAATTGACGACCAACAGGCGTAGCTTTCTGGGAGGGATTTCCGCGGCCGCTGCATTGTCGGTATCGGCTCAGGCCTTTGCGCAGAAAAAATACGGCGACGGGGCGACCGACAATGAGATCAAGATCGGCCACACCAACCCGTACAGTGGCCCTGCCTCGTCCTACGGCGTCATCGGCAAGTGCGAGGAAGCCTACTGGAAGAGCGTCAACGAGCGCGGCGGCATCAACGGACGCATGGTCAAGTTCGTAACCATGGACGACGGATACAACCCGGCCAAGACTGTCGAGGTTGTCCGTCAGATGGTGGAACAGGACCGGATACTATGCCTGTTCAATTCGCTGGGAACGCCCACCAATTCGGCGATCCATCGCTACATGAACCAGAAGAAGGTGCCGCAACTCTATGTCTCGACCGGCGCCTCCAAGTGGGGAAACTACAAGGAGTTCCCGTGGACGATGGGCTTTCAGCCCGACTACCACACGGAAGCCGTCATCTATGCCAAGCACATCCTGGCAACGGTGACGGACCCGAAGATCGGCGTGCTGATGCAGAACGATGACTATGGGAAGGACTATTGGGAAGGCTTCAAGGAAGGGCTGGGCAAGGACGTCAACAAGGTGGTCAAGCATGTCACCTACGAGACGACTGACCCGACCGTCGACAGCCAGATCATCCAGCTCAAGGATGCCGGGGCCAACGTGTTCTTCAACATTGCGATCCCGAAGTTCGCGGCGCAGGCCATTCGAAAGACGGCCGACATCGGCTGGAAGCCCATCCAATACCTGAACAATGTTTCTTCCTCGGTCGCTTCGACGCTCAAGCCGGCCGGCCTGGAGAACAGCCAGGGCCTGATCACGGCGCTCTATCTCATGGATCCCACAGACAAGCAGTGGAACGACAATGCGGAGATGAAGACCTGGCGTGCCTGGATGAACAAGTACATGCCGGGCGCCAACCACGATGACGGCAACTACGTCTTCGCCTATGCCGTCGCGACTCTGATGGAAGAAACGCTGAAGCGGTGCGGCGACACGCTGACCCGCGAGAACCTGATGAAGCAGGCCACCAGCTTCAAGAAGTACAGGGTGCCCTTGTTGCTGCCGGGCATCACGGTCAGCACCAGCGCCACCGACTACTACCCGATCCAGTCGGTAAAGCTTGCCCGTTTCAAGGGCGAGACCTGGGAACTGTTCGGAGACATCATGTCTGCCGAAGGGTCCTGAGCGTTCGGCCCGAGCGAAGGGGAGGCCGCCGGCGATCCCGGCGGCCTCTTCTTTCGATTCGGCCAGCGTGAGCTAACGTTCGGCGGGCTTGCGCTGGAGGGCCTGGCGGCACTCGGCGGTATCGATCCGGCCATTCTTGTCGAGGTCGCAGCGCGTGAAGTTGCGCTCGCTACCCGCCAGGAACTCCGTCAGGGTGACGGAACCGTCCTTGTCGACATCGAGAAGCTGGAAGTAACCCGACTGGCGGCCGGCCTGGCGGTCGGTCGGCAGAACGCTGTTGCCGGCCGCCGGGGTGCGGGCGAACAGCTCGTCTGGGCTGAGCTTGCCGTCGCCGTTCGTGTCGAGCCTCTTGAAGCGCGCCTGCTGGCCGGCCTTCCATTCGTCGAGCGTGACCGCGCCGTCCTTGTTGGCGTCATATCGCATGACGCCACCGTCGGTGCGGGCCGGCCGCGGCGCGGGCGCGCTTTGGGTGCCTTGGGGCGCGGGCGCCGGCGCGTCGCCTGGAGCGGCGAGGGCGGGGCCCGCCAAGAGCAGGAAGCTGGTCGCCAGCAGGGAAAGTCTCGGCATTGTCGATCCTCGTTGGTTGTATCAGGAGACGGCAATGCACGCGCCATTTCCCTTACCGGGCGGTCTAGGCGCGGATATAGTCTGCCCGGCGACCGAAATATGGCCGCGTTGAGGTTTTGTTCTCTCTGGGGATAACCCATGGCCTTTGATTACGATCTGTTTGTCATCGGCGCCGGCTCCGGCGGCGTACGCGCGTCGCGCATCGCCGCGACCCACGGTGCGCGCGTTGGCATCTGCGAGGACTATCGCGTCGGCGGCACCTGCGTGATCCGCGGCTGCGTGCCGAAGAAGCTGCTTATGTATGGCTCGAAGTTCGCGCACGAGTTCGAGGATGCGGCGGCCTATGGCTGGACCGTCGGTGAGCCGACCCATTCATGGGCGACGCTGCGCGACAACGTGAACAAGGAAGTCGACCGGCTGAACGCGCTCTACCTGCGCCTGCTCGAGGGGGCAGGGGTGAAGTTGCACATGGGGCGTGGTCGCCTGATGGACCGTCACACGATCCAGGTCGGCGACGAGACGATCACCGCGGACAAGATCCTGATCGCCACCGGAGGCCATCCGGTGATTCCGTCGATCCCGGGCTGCGAACTCGCGATCACGTCGAGCGACGCCTTCCATCTGCCCGAACTGCCGAAGCACATCACTATCGTCGGCGCGGGCTACATCGCCGTCGAATTCGCCGGCATCTTCCGCGGGCTCGGCGCCAAGGTAGACATTGTCCTCCGGCGCGACCGCGTCCTGCGCGGCTTCGACGAGGAATGCCGCACCTTCGTGCACGAAGCCCTGAAGGAAAGCGGCATCCGCATGCGCACCGAGATGGAAATCGCCCGCATCGTCGCCAAGGGTGAAGACGGCAAGGGCGGCCCGTTCGAGGTCCACACGCCGATGGGCGGCATGTTCGAGACCGACTGCGTGATGTATGCCACCGGCCGTGCGCCCAACACGTCCGGCATCGGGCTGGAGAAGGTCGGCGTGCAGCTCAACAAGGCGGGCGCGATCGCGGTCGACGAGTGGTCGAAGACCACGGCCGACAATATCTGGGCGGTGGGCGACGTGACCGACCGTATCAACTTGACCCCGGTCGCGCTCATGGAAGGCCACTGCTTCGCCGACACCGAGTTCGGCAAGAAGCCGCGCAAGGCCAACCACCACGACGTGCCGTCGGCTGTCTTCTGTCAGCCCGAGATGGCCAATGTCGGGCTGAGCGAGGAGCAGGCGAAGCTGCAGCTGGGCGAGCTGCGTATCTATACGGCCGCGTTCCGGCCGATGAAGTACACGGTCTCCGGACGCCACCAGCGCACCTTCATGAAGATGATCGTCGAGGCCTCGACCGACCGGGTGGTCGGCATTCACATGGTGGGCGACGATGCGGCCGAGCTGATCCAGGGGCTGGCGGTCGCCATGAAGGCGGGGGCCACAAAGGCCCATTTCGACGCCACCGTGGGCATTCACCCGACCGCCGGCGAGGAGTTCGTGACGATGCGCACGGCGCGACAGGATTCTGCACCGACGCGTGCAGCCGCGGAGTAGAACGGGACGGGTCTGCCGGCTGGTCTTTTATCCACAGCACGTATAGGTTCACCCACCCCGCCGGCCCCTTCGGCCCGCGGGTCGAGGAGGAGTCGATGACCGCGATCCAGGGCCATTCAAGGGCCGATTCGCGTACCGCGAAGGGCCAGTCCCGCACGTCGAGCGCTGCCGACTGGTCGCCGACCAGCTGGCGCAGCCGGCCGGCGCTGCAGATGCCGGTCTATCCGGATGCCGCTGCCTTGGCGAATGCCGAGGCACGCCTGCGCCGCTATCCGCCGCTGGTGTTTGCCGGCGAGGCGCGCAAGCTCAAGACAGCTCTGGCCAAGATCGCCAACGGCGAGGCCTTCCTGCTGCAGGGCGGCGATTGCGCCGAGAGCTTCGTCGATTTCACCGCCAACAACATCCGCGACACGTTCCGCGTGCTGCTGCAGATGGCTGTCGTGCTGACCTACGGCGCCGGCATGCCGGTCGTGAAGCTCGGCCGCATTGCGGGCCAGTTCGCCAAGCCGCGCTCCTCCAACGTCGAGAAGATCGGCGACGTCGAGCTGCCGTCCTATCGCGGCGACAACGTCAACGGCATCGAGTTCACGGCCGCCGCGCGCCTGCCCGACCCGGAGCGTATGGTGCAGGCCTACAACCAGTCTGCGGCGACGCTCAACCTGCTGCGCGCCTTCGCCCAGGGCGGCTATGCCGACCTGCACGAGGTCAACCGCTGGAATCTCGACTTCGTGCGTAGCTCGCCCGCATCGGCGCGTTACGAAGACCTCGCGGCCCGGCTCGACGAGACGCTGAACTTCATGGCCGCCTGCGGGCTGAATTCCGCGACGACGCCGCAGATCGCCGAGACGGATTTCTTCACCAGCCACGAGGCGTTGCTGCTGCCTTACGAGGAGGCGCTGACCCGCGTCGATTCGACCTCCGGCGACTGGTACGACTGCTCGGCGCACATGCTCTGGATCGGCGACCGCACGCGTCAGCCCGACGGCGCCCATGTCGAGTTCCTGCGCGGGGTTCGCAACCCGATCGGCTTCAAGGCCGGTCCGACCCTTCCGACCGACGATCTGTTGCGCCTGATCGACACGCTGAATCCGTCGAACGAGGCGGGACGCGTCGTGATCATCGCGCGTATGGGTGCCGACAAGGTGGGTGACAAGCTGCCGGCGCTGGTCCGTGCGCTGAAGCGCGAGGGCCGCACGGTTGTGTGGTCGTGCGATCCCATGCATGGCAACACGGTCACGGCTTCGAACGGCCGCAAGACGCGTCCCTTCGACGCGATCCTGCGCGAGGTGAAGGAGTTCTTCGCGGTGCACCGCGCCGAGGGGACCCATCCGGGCGGCGTGCATTTCGAGATGACCGGCCAGGAAGTCACGGAATGCATCGGCGGCTCGACCGAGATCACGGTCGACAACCTCAACGAGCGCTACGAGACGCTGGTCGATCCGCGGCTGAATGCCAGCCAGGCGCTCGAACTCGCGTTCCTGCTCGCCGAGCAGCTCAAGGCGGAGCGCTTGTCCGTCGCAAGGGCGCGACCGGCCGTCTGAGCGACGTCCTGCGTTTGCGCGATAGGCCGGGGGAGGGCCATGACGCATCCTGAGAATGGCGAGATCGCGCGCTACACCGATCACTACTTCAACCGTTCGAAGCAGGTGGTCGGCAAGTTTGGAGACTGCCAGGTCACCTATGCCATCTTCATGCGCCGGCCCGTGGTGTTCGCGCCGCGGCTCGCGCTGGAATGGCTCGAAGAAACCTGCCGTGCCCGCAATGCGACGGTGGAACTCGACCTGCGCTACCGCGAGGGCAAGTGGGTCGGCGCCGGCGAACCGATGATGTACATCACCGGCTCGTTCTTCCATCTCGTCGATCTCGAGACGATCTTCCTTCAGAAGCTCGGCCCCGCCTGTGTGGCGGCCTACAATGCCTGGACGATGTGCGCGGACATGCCGAAATCGGCCTTCCTCGCCATGGATGCGCGTCATTGTGCCGGCCAGGAGATGGCCGAGATGATGGCCTATGCCGCGTCCGTCGGCTCGGCGCGCGCCAAGCGAAAGGTCGGTGCCGTCGGATTCATCGGCAACGCCACGCACGCCACCGCTCACTACTTCGGTCGCGAGTACGGGCTGGGAACCATGCCGCACGCCCTGATCGGCTATGCCGGCTCGACCTTGCGGGCCGCGGAGATGTTCCACGAGACCTTCCCCGACGAGGGGATGACGGTGCTGGTCGACTATTTCGCGCGCGAGATTTCCGACTCGCTCGACGTCTGCCGGCGCTTTCCCGAACTGGCGGCGCAGGGAAGCCTGTCGCTGCGTCTCGACACGACGGGCGGGCGCTACATCGAAGGGCTCGATCCGGCCTCGTCCTATGCCGTGCTGGAGCGCTTCTCCCCGGAATCGATCCGCGGCTACCGCAGCGAGGAAGAACTTCGCTATCTCGTCGGCACCGGCGTATCGGCGGCGGCGATCTTCCACCTGCGCGCCGAACTCGACCGCAACGGCTTCGACAAGGTGAAAATCGTGGCGTCTTCCGGCTTCGGTCCGGCCAAGTGCCGGATCATGGCCGAGGCCAAGGCGCCGATCGACGTCGTGGGCTCGGGTTCGTTCCTGCCGTCCAACTGGTCGGAGACCTACGCCACCGCGGATATCGTCGAGTACGATGGCGAGAAGCGCGTCAAGATCGGCCGCGAATTCCTGCACCGCAACCGGCCGGCGGACGCGACCAAGCCGCTCTGATCTCACGGAGAGACATATGCTGAAGCTCTATTTCGCCCCCGGCGCCTGCTCGACCGCATCGCACATCGGGCTCGAGGAAAGCGGGGCGACGTACGATTCGCAGGCGCTTTCCTTCGCCAAGAGCGAGCAGCGGACGCCGGAGTATCTAAAGGTCAACCCGCGCGGGCGTGTGCCGGCGCTGGTGGTCGACCAGGGCACGATCGTCGAGAACACGGCGATCCTAGACTACGTCGCCACCGAGTACGCGCCGCATCTGATGCCGAAGGATCCGGTGGCGCGTGCCCGCGCGCTGTCGCTTATGGCTTGGTTTTCCAACGCCGTGCATCCGAACTTCACCCATATTGGTCGCCCCGAGCGCTTCGCCACGGACGCTGCCGTCTTCGACCATCTCAAGGCGGTGGGCCGTGAGAACTTCTTCGCCAATCTGAAGGAGATCGACGGGCTCCTCGCGGGAAAGACCTGGATCCTGGGTGAGGAGTTCTCGGTGGTCGACGGCTATGCGCTCGTCTTCTACGGCTGGGGCAAGCGCATCGGCCTGCCGATGGGGGAGCTCGCGAACTACACGGCCTGGAAGGACCGCATGCTCGCGCGCCCGGCCGTGAAGCGTGTCCTGGAGCGGGAGCAGAGCATTCTGCTCGCTGCCTGACGGAAGCTCCATCGCATCCTCGTTCGGCATCGCGGCTCGCGATGCTTGCCGCCCCTGCGTGCCCTCCGTATAAGTGAAGTGAGAAGCATTCGCATGTAAGGGTGGTGGTGAGCGTGAGTTCGGCGGATCCGACCCTGGCTTTGTATCTGGAGCATCGTTGCTCGCTGGTGAACTACGCCAACGGCATCGTCCGGGACCGGGCGGGCGCGGAAGACGTCGTGCAGGAGGCCTATCTTCGGTTCAGCTCCGCCAGCAGAGATGAGAGGCTGATCACCAGTCCCGTCAGCTACCTGTACCGCATCGTTCGCAATCTCGCGCTCGACTGGGTTCACCGGACCTCGGACAGCGCTTCGGCAGGGCAGGCGCCGGCGCTTGAGCAGGTCGCCCAGGATGGGCCCACGGCCGAGGACGTTCTTCACTATCGCGACGAGCTGCGGATACTGACCGACGCGCTCGCCGCGTTGCCCGAGCGGACGCGCATCGCCTTCACCATGTATCGCCTGGAAGGCTGCACGCTGCAGCAGGTGGGGGACCGGCTCGGTGTCTCCGTCGTGCGGGCGCACCAACTTGTGAAAGACGCGATCCTCCATGCCGCACGCCGTTTGGATGGCATGAATGGCTGATCCCGTGGAAGTTTCCTGGTGGCGCCCTTAAAACTCGACATCGCCCGCCGTCTGTCCGTTGTGATCTCCGGACCGGGCGAGCGGATTTGAAGACGGGTGACTTCCGACGTGGACGATAGCGATCTCCTGCGCAGCGAGGCGGCGGACTGGCTGGTGCGCATCAATGGCGCGCCGCAGGATTCCGATGCCCGCGCAGGCCTGGAGGCGTGGCTGGCGTCCAACGAGGCGCATCGCCGTGCCTATCGCAGTGTCGAGCGGGTCTGGATGCTTTCGGGCGAGCTGCCGTCGGCGGCGCCTTCCCCGGCGCACAAGGTGGTTGACCTGTCGCGCGTACGGCGGACGCGACGCGCCTGGGGCCTCGCCGCAGCGGTTCTCGCGGCCTGTGTCGCGTTCTGGTTCTTCCCGACCCTGAGGCTGCATTTCCAGGCCGATCATCTGACCGGCGTTGCCGAGCTGCGCGAGCTGACGCTCGAGGATGGCAGCATCGTGCATCTCGACGCCGCCAGCGCCATTGCCGTCCGCTACGACAAGGGACGTCGCGAGGTCGAACTGTTGGCTGGGCAGGCGTTCTTCAAGGTCGTGTCCGCCCGCGACCGGCCGTTCGTCGTGACGGCCGGCAACGTGGCTGTCACCGTCAAGGGCACGGCCTTCGACGTCGGTTCGTCCCGGGACGGGGTCTCCGTCGCCGTTCAGTCAGGGACCGTTGAGGTCCTGGTCTCCGGCAGCGACCGAAACGTATTGTCCACCCTGATGCGAGGCGAGCGCATGGTGGTGGACAGGCAGGGAGCCTTTGCGCGCTCGCAGGTCTCTCCGGACGATGTGGCGTCGTGGCGAGAACACAGGCTGGTCGTCGATGGCGCCACCCTGGGTGAGGTCGTTGACGAATTGGGTCGCCATCATCGCGGTGTCATCTTGGTGAGCGACCGTAGCCTGGCAGACCGTCGCATCACCGGCGTGTTCGATCTTCGCCGGCCGCTCGAAGCGCTGCACACGGTGGCGCGCACCCAGCACGGGTCGGTCCTGGAGATCTCGCCGTACCTCACGATCGTCTCTTCGTCGAAACCCTGAATATTTCTTTCGGCGCCCCTTAAATCGGCGCACCTCCGCCCGTCCTCTGAGCGCGAACGCGAATCGTTCGCGTTAGTTTAGCGTCTCCATGGCCCGCCGGTCTGGAGCAGCGGGGGAGTTCGTTGTGTTGCAGGACCGGTCCGGTAGCGTCGCCCATGCAGTTGCCATCGCCACAGTCGCCCTGGCGATGGGGGCCCCCACCGCATTCGCGCAGGCAGGGGCGGCGGGAAGCCAGACCCCGCAAGAGGCGCAGGCCAGCCGGACGGCGACGTTCGACATTCCGGCGCAGCCGCTCTCCCAGGCCTTGATGGCCTTCGGCCGCCAGTCGGGCATGCAGATCGCCGTCGACTCCGCGGCCGTGGCGGGCAAGACGAGCGCCTCGGTGGCGGGCTCGATGACGCCAGATCAGGCCCTGCGCCAGCTCCTCTCGGGATCGGGCCTCACCTATCATTTCACGTCGGCCAATGCGGTGACCGTTGCCGGCGCCCCCGTGCCGGCGCCGGCCGGCGTGCCGGGCTCCAGCACTCTAATTCTCGATCCGGTTCGCGTGCAGGCCGTCCCCACCACCCCGCCGCAGGGCGAGATCGGCAACCAGTCGCCGGCCTATGCCGGTGGACAGGTGGCACGCGGCGGCAAGGTCGGCCTGCTCGGCAACCGCGACTACATGGACACGCCGTTCAGCGAGACGACCTACACCAACCAGTACATCCAGAACCAGCAGGCTCGCACGCTGACCGACGTCCTCGCCGGCGATCCGACGCTGCGCTCGGGCGTCCCCAACGGCAACGTCTTCGACGATCGTGTGATGATCCGCGGCATCACGGTGACCAATCCGAATTTCGGCTTCGGCGGCCTCTTCGGCATCGTTCCGAACCAGGTGGATACGACGGGCATCGAGAGGGTCGAGGTTTTCCGCGGCCCGACAGCCTTCCTGAACGGGGCGCTGCCCAATGCTGTCGGCGGCACCATCAACCTCGTGCCGAAGCGCGCGACCGATGCACCGATCACCCAGGGCACGCTCCTTTTCAACTCCGATTCCCAGCTCGGCGGCTCACTGGACGTCGGTCGCCGGTTTGGACCCGACAACGAACTCGGCCTGCGCGCCGGCGCGACGTATTATTCCGGCGACACGGCCGTCAATAACCAGAACGCCGAGCGCCTGGCGCTCACCCTCGGCTTCGATTACCGCAGCGATCGCACGCGTATCGAGGCCGATCTCGGCTACCTCAAGCGCGACGTGGGCGCATTCCAGGGCGGCATCTTCCTGGCAGCCGGCGTCCAGCTGCCGCCGGCCCCCTATGCGCGCCAGAGTTCCTATCAGCCTTGGGAACGGCTTCAAGGCAATGACGTCTACGGATCCTTGAAGTTCGAGCATGACATCGTCGAGGGGCTCACCGGATTCATCAAGGCCGGTGCGCGCCGCAGCAACTACACGTCGGTGTTCTTCAACCAGAACATCGTGAACTACAACGGCAACACGACCGTTCTGTCAGCCGGGCAGTACGCATCCACAGTCGAGTCGCTCTCGCTCGAAGCAGGCCTGCGCGCCAACTTCCACACCGGGCCGGTCAAGCACGAGGCGGCGTTAATTGGCGACTACCTCAAGACGCAGAACTTCACCTTCAACAACCCGATCGTCGCCGCGCTGAATTCGAACATCTACAACCCGACCTTCATATCGCAGCCGAGCTTCTTCGGCTTCCGCACGCAGCCGCCGCTCACCTCGGATTCCGTCTACGGCAGCATCGGCATCGTCGATGCGATTTCGTTCAACGGCGACATGTTCCAGATCATCGGCGGCGCGCGCGTGCAGCGCCTGCAGACGGCGAACTACAGCATTGCGACCGGGCTGCCCACCAACGGCAACGACCAGACCGTGTTGTCGCCGTCTGCTTCCTTCGTCTTCAGGCCGATGAAGGAAGTGATGCTGTACGGAAACTACATCCAGGCGCTGCAACAGGGACCGATCGCTCCTGCGGGTACGCTCAATGCCGGCCTTCAGTTCTCGCCGTTCGTCACCAACCAGTTCGAGGTCGGTGTGAAGGCCGATTTCGGCTTCATTGGCGCGACGCTCAGTGCCTTCCAGATCACGCTTCCGACCTCCTACACCGATGTCGCGACGAACACGTTCGTGACCAACGGGCAGCAGCGCAACCAGGGGATCGAGTTCATTGCGTTCGGCGAGCTGGCGTCGGGTCTGAAGCTGCTGGGCGGGTTCACCGCGCTCAACGCGATCCAGGTGAATACGCAGGGTGGTTTGACCAACGGCAAGCAGGTCGTGGGCACGACACCTTTCCAGGCGTCGCTCGGCCTCGACTGGGATACGCCCTACGTCAAGGGGCTGGGGGTGATGGGCCGCGCCGTCTACAACGGCCAGGTCTATCTCAATGCCGCCAATACCCAGGCGGCGCCGCCCTGGACCCGGTTCGATGCCGGCCTGCGCTACACGTTCGATCGCACCGACGGCAAGCCGGTGACGCTGCGGGCGAACGTCATCAACCTGTTCGACGCCAACTACTGGATCGCGACGACGTCCTTCTTTTTCCAGAATCCGCCGCGGACCTTCCTGTTGTCGCTGACCGCCGACTTCTAGCATCGCATGGCAAGGGCTGCTTCTTCCTCTTCCGCACCCGTCGGCGCGGGCAAGGTGGTCGTGCGCGTCCTCGCCATCGTGTTCGGCGCCTACGCGGCCAGTGCCGCGGTGGTGGCGGCGGGCGTCGCCGGGCTGATCCTGGCGGGCGTGAACAAGAGCGACGCCTTCACCGTCTGCAGCATCCTGGGCTTCCTCCTCTATGTGGGACTGGCGCTCTGGGCGGCCGCGGCGCGCCGGCTGGTGCCGATGGTCGGCACCCTCCTGCTCGTCACGGCGGTGGGAACCGGGATCGGTTTTCTGCCCTCCCTGATCGGCGGAGCCTGAGATGGGTGCGACCTTCCGTGAATCGATGGGTTGGCTGCACACCTGGTCCGGTCTGGTCGTCGGCCTGCTGCTGTTCGCGGTCTTCTGGACCGGCACGCTCTGCGTCTTCGACCGCGAGATCGATCGCTGGATGAATCCCTCGACGCGGCTGGTCTACGCCGGCGAGCCGATCGCGATCGACGGGCTGCGGGAAGAGGCGGGCCGGCTCTCGCCGCGCACGGCGCCCTGGGCGATCGTCATGCCCACGCCGCGCGATCCGGCGCTCTGGATCGGCTATCGCGGACGAGGGGGCTTCGAACGGACCCTGTTCGATCCACTCACCCTGAAGCCCGTCGCACCGGCCGAGAGCTGGGGCGGCACGCGGTTCTTCTTCCCCTTCCATCACACGCTGCATCTCAGGATGTGGAATCTCGGCACCTGGCTCACCGGGCTGGCCGGCGTGGCGATGATGGCTCTCTGCATTTCCGGCGTGATCATCCATCGCAAGATCTTCGTGGATTTCTTCACCTTGCGCCGTTCACGCCAGCCGCAGCGCCTTCTGCTCGATTTGCACAACACGACGGGAACGCTGGGCGTCCTCTTCTACTTCGTCATGTCGTTCTCGGGCGTGACCATCCTGGCGTCGGTCTATTATCCGTCAGGCGTGTGGGTGGCGTTCGAGGGCGGCCGGTCGGGCTACGTGCGCGACACCTACGACGTATTCAGCCGCCCGCGCCTCAATCAGCCGGGCCCGCCGCTCGGCTCGCTCGACGCGATGGTCGCAACGGCGCGCGAGGCATGGGGAGGTCTCAATCCCGGCCTGGTGCGGGTTTTCCACCACGGCGACCGGAATTCCTATGTCGAAGTGCGACCGTCGATCGAGGCCGAGGTGGCGATGCGCACCGACCCCTTCTTCTTCGATGCCGCGACCGGGGCCGTGCTGTACCGCACCTACATCCGCGAGACGTCGCAGGTGCAGCAGTTCCTGACCGGCTTGCACTTCGCGCAGTTTCACCACTGGACCTTGCGCTGGCTCTACTTCGCGCTGGGCCTGCTGGGCTGCGTCCTCATCGTCACCGGCTTCCTGTTCTGGATCGAGTCCCGGCGCAAGGCGCATGCGGCGGTCGGCTGGAGAGGGGGCGGATTCGTCGAGGGCCTGACGGTGGGCGGCACCGGCGGCATGGTCCTGGCGACCCTGGCGTTCTTCGTGGCCAACCGGCTGCTGCCCTCGGCGGCGACCTTCATGGGCGGTGCCCGCTACGAACTAGAGATCTGGGTCTTCTTCGCCGTCTGGGTGCTGAGCTTCGCGCATGGCTGGGTGAGGCGGGGCACCGCCTGGATCGATCAGTGCTGGCTGGCGGCCGCGCTGTGCATCCTTGCCGTCGTGCTCAACGGGACCACGACCGGCGATCACATCCTGCGGGCCTGGGCCGACGGCAAGGTGGCGGTCGCCGGCATGGATCTCGTGCTGTTGTTCGGCGGGTTTGCCGCGGCGGTCACGGCGTGGCGCCTGCAGCACCGCCGGCAGGGAACCGCATCCAAGCAATTCCGACATCATCCTCTGGAGGGACAATCGTCATGAAGCCAATCTTCGGCATCGCCGCCCTCGCGGCACTTTCCTTCTCGATCGCCGTGCCGGCCTCGGCGCATCACATCTGGCTCGAACTCGACGGGCAGGGCGGCAAGATCTACTTCGGCGAGTTCGGCGAGAACCTGCGCGAGGCCTCGCCCGGGACGCTCGACAAGCTGCAGCCGCAGGCCAAGGTGGTCTCATCGAGCGGCGAGCGTCCGTTGACCGTCCAGAAGTCGGCCAACGCCTACGTTGCCACCGGCAAGATCGACGGCACCGACAGCATCGTCGCCGAAGACGTTCGCTGGCCGTCCTTCGAGCGCAAGCGGGACAACAAGACCGGCATCTATATGCCGGCCGCACGCTTCGTGCCGGATCGGACGGCGCGCGCTGCGGCGCTGACGCTCGATATCGTCCCCGCCGGCGGCGACAAGTTCCAGGTTTTCTTCAAGGGCAAGCCGTTGGCCAAGGCGAAGGTCGTGGTCGTCACCCCGTCGGGGTGGGGGCGTGAAGAGCATACCGGCGCCGACGGAGAGTTCGAGGTCAAGCTGCCGTGGCGCGGCGCCTATGTGTTCGAGGTGCATCACGACGACAACGCGGCCGGCAAGCGCGGCGAACAGGCATACGACTTCGCGAACTATGTGACGACGCTGACGGTCGTGCAGCCGCAGGGGATCGAACCTCTGCCGGCGCCGCCCCCGGCCAAGCCGCACTGATGGAGGCGGCCCTCATCATTGCCGTGCTGGCCATCTGTTACCTGGGCTTTGCCTTGCTGGCCCTCAGCCAGGACCGGCATTGGCTCCATCTCTGCGGCGAGCGCCATTGCCCGCCGGGCATCGCGGGCCGCCTGCGGGTTGCAGGCTATGCCTCGTTGGCCGCGGGCCTGTGTCTCGCGCTCCTGCGCGACGGCCCGGGATTCGGCTCGCTTGTGTGGGCGACGACGCTGACGGTCGCCTCGTTCGCCATCGTCTGTACGCTGACATGGCGACCGCGTTGGCTCCGCCCGCTCGCCCTGGTCTGTCAACGTCATGCCCGATAGCCGATGGTATTCATGAAGGTTGTTCGTCGTCTGCTGGTTCTGCTCCTGCTGTTCCCGTCGTTGGCCTGGGCTCAAGCGCCGGCCGCCCCGGAGGCCACGCCGTCGGCTGCGCCGGCGCCCGCCACAGCGCCTTCCGCCGTAGCGCCGCCCGCGGCAACGACCGCGCCCACCGATCCCGCGCTACCGGCCGCGACCGCACCGGCGCCTGCTGCCGCGGCGCCGGCTGCGGCTCAGGCGGTGCTGCCGAAGGACCTGTCGGTCTGGGGCATGTTCATGGCGGCGGACTGGGTGGTGCAGGGGGTGATGATCGGGCTGGTGCTGGCCTCGGTGCTGACCTGGACGGTGTTCGTGGCCAAGAGCCTGGAACTGGCGATGGCGGTGCGGCGTCAGCGGCGGCTGCTGGCCGCGCTGGACTCAGCGCCCTCGCTCGACAAGGCGCCGGCCAGCGACCTGGTGGCGGCGGCAGAGGCCGAGCAGAGGCTGAGCGCCGACACGGTCGACGATCGCGACGGGCTAAAGGAGCGCGTGGCCTCTCGGCTGGAACGGCTGGAGGCGGCGACCGGCCGGCGCATGCTGAAGGGCACGGGTGTGCTGGCCACGATCGGCTCGACGGCGCCGTTCGTGGGCCTGTTCGGCACGGTGTGGGGGATCATGAACTCCTTCATCGGCATCTCACGCTCGCAGACGACCAACCTCGCGGTGGTGGCGCCCGGCATCGCCGAGGCGCTGCTGGCGACGGCGCTGGGCCTCGCGGCGGCCATCCCGGCGGTGGTGATCTACAACCACTTCTCGCGCCGCGTGACGGCCTATCGGGCGCTGGTGGGCGACACGTCGGCTGCGGTGCTGCGGCTGGTCTCGCGCGACCTGGGACGGAGGTAGCCCGATGTCGGTGAAGCTGGACCACGGCGACGACGAACTGGCGGAGAACCACGAGATCAACGTCACGCCGTTCATCGACGTGATGCTGGTGCTGCTGATCATCTTCATGGTGGCCGCGCCGCTGGCCACCGTGGACGTGCCGGTCGACCTGCCGGTGTCGACGGCGGAGCGGCAACCGAAACCCGATACGCCGCTCTATCTGACCCTGAAGGACGACCTGTCGTTCACGCTGAAGGACACGCCGGTGAGCCGCGAGGCGCTGGCCAAGGCGCTGGACGAGGCGACGGGCGCTAAGAAGGACGAGCGCATCTTCCTGCGGGCGGACAAGGCGGTGCCCTATGGCGAGCTGATGCAGGCGATGAACGTGCTGCGGACGGCGGGCTACCTGAAGGTGGCGCTGGTCGGGCTGGAGCAATGAGGGAGGCGGCCCGCTGGATCGGCTCGTTCGCGTTCGTGCTGGCGCTGCACGCGGGTGCGATCCGGATCGCGCTGGGCTGGGTGCACGGCGAGGTGCCGTATTCGCCGCCGCCGGCGGCGATCATGCTGGAATTGGCGCCGCTGCCGGCGGCGCCCGAGGCCCTGCCCAACGAGGCGCCACCGGGGCCGGAGCTGAGCGAGGTGCTGCCCGAGCCCGAGGAACCGCCGCCGGTGGAGATGCCGCCGCCGGTGCAGGCGGAGGTGACGCTGCCCGATCCTGAGCCGCCGCCGCCGCTCGACCTCAAGCCGCCGCCGCCGCCCAAGCCGGTGGAAAAGAAGAAGGTGGAGAAGAAGCCGCCGCAGCCCAAGGTCTCGGCCCCGCAGGCGGCACCGGAGCAGTCGAGGGTCGCAGCGGCGCCGATGCCGGGCGCCTCGGTCGAGCCGCCGTCGAACACGCTGCCGACCTGGAAGGGGCTGCTGCTGCGACACCTGGAACGGCACAAGCGCTACCCGTCGGAGGCGCAGCGGTCGCGCCACGAGGGCGTGACCTATGTGCGGTTCACGATGAGCCGCGACGGTCGCATCCTCGCGGCGCGCATCGAGCGGCCCTCCGGGCATGCCGCGCTCGACCAGGAGGGACTGGAATTGCTGCAGCGGGCGCAGCCGCTGCCGCCGCTGCCCCAGGATCAGCCGGGCGAGAGCCTGGAGATCGTCGTGCCCGTACAGTTCTTCCTCAGGAGGTGAGGAAGGGCCGCAATCAGCCGACGACGAAACTCTGATACATGAACTGGAGGTCGGCGCTTTCCTGCGGTGTGATATCGCCGTCGAGGACGCGGCCTTCCCACGAACGCAGCTTGCGCTTTATGTCGACCGGCGTGCGCGGGCTCAGCAGCACCATGAAGAACTGCTCATGCGGCGAGAGTTCGCGCTCGCGCCGGTAGCCGAACGGGCCGGCGCCGGGCGTGCGGGCCTGAGCCGGCTCCTGCGCCGCAGCGGAGGAGGGGGCGGCGACGCGCGGCAGAACGGCGTCGTCGATCACCTGGTCCCAGGTGAGGCCTGCCTCCCGCACCATGGCCGAGGCGAGCTTGGCGGCGGCCAGCGCCTCCTGGGCGTGGCTGCTGTCGAGGATCTCGAGGACCTTGACCAGTGTGTTGCGATTGAAGGTGGACACTTGCGTTCGGCGCCTTTGACTATCGCGTGAGCAACGGGCACTAAGTCCCTACAACATATAGATGGATGTGCCTTGGATCAAGGCAAGCCCCCCGCCAACGCTTTCCCGGTCTATCTTGCAGGTCTCGCCACCTGGTTCGTGCCGCTGGGCATTCAGATGGTGCTGTTCCCGTGGCTGGTCGCCGTGGTCCTGCACATGGATGCCTTCGCCGTGGGCGTCGCGCAGGCGGCCGTCATGGCTCCGTCGCTGCTCTTCCTGCCGCTCGGCGGCCTGGTCGCCGACCGGGGCAACGCCCGCCGGCTCCTGCTGCGCTACCACCTGATCTATGCCCTGCCGCCGCTCGCCCTGGCGCCGGTCCTGTGGTCCGACGGGCTGAGCTATCCGCTTCTGATCGCCTACGGCATCGCCGCCGGCGCGATCGGCGCCTTCGCCATCCCGACCCGCGATGCCCTGCTGCCGGTGGTGGCGCCCAAGGGCGGCCTGCCCAAGGCGGTGGCGCTGGCGACGGCGCTGCAGTTCGGCGGCCAGTTGCTGGGCATCGCCTGCGCCTCGACCGCCGACCGGTTCGGCGCCCTGCCGCTCCTGCTGCTGCATTCCGGCATGGTGCTGGCGGGCTGCATCTTCGTGCGCCAGCTGCCCGACCCGCCGCCGCATCCGAAGACCGAACACCCCGGCTTCTGGCGCAGCATCGGCGAGGGCGTCTCGGCCGCCGCGAAGTCCGACCAGATATGGCCGGTCCTGCTGCTCAACTTCGGGGTCGGCATCTTCTATGTCGGGCCGTTCATGGCGGTGCTGCCGCTGGCGATCCGCGACCATTATGCCGGCGGTGCGGCCGAGCTCTCCTACATGAACCTGGCCTTCTGGGCCGCGACCATCGTGGCCAGCATGGCGCTGGTCGGTCTCGCGCGGCGGCTGACGTTGCGCGGACGCCTGATCGGCAGCGCGGTGCTGACGGGCGCGGTGGTCCTGCTGTTGCTCGCGACGCTGCCGCCGTTCCCGGTGTTCCTCGTCCTGATCTTCGTCTGGGGCCTGGGGGCCGGCATCACCATGACGCAGAGCCGGACGGTGGTGCAGATCGTGGCACCGGCCACGCACCGGGCGCGGCTGATGTCTTTGTTCCAGCTGGGCCTGAGCGGCGGCGGCCCGATCGGCGCCTTCCTGACCGGCACGATCTGCTCGATCTGGGGCCTCAAGGCCGCGCTGCTGATCCCCGCGATCGCGATGCTGCTGATGATCGCGATCGTCTTGCTGCGCTCGCGCCTCTGGTCGATGCGGACGGTGGAGTAGGGCTGGCGTCGACCAACGAGCTGTCTGATAGACAGGCGATCCGCTTGCATCATCGTGCGTACTCGGAGAAGTTGTGACGCGAGCGGCATAACTGGAGTTCGCGATGACCTGGCGTCTGATTGTCGTGTTTCTCCCAATCCTCCTTTTGGCAATCGATGCGCATGCAGATGTTACAAACTGCGACAGCGGCCAAGGTACCGTGGCCTATGCTCAATGCATGGCGGCGGTATTGATCGAGGAGGAAAGGAAACTCGATGATGCCTTCAAGGCGGCACTCGACAGACTTCCAGAACGGCCGATGTCCGCCGTTCTGGATTCGCGGAAGACGACCGCGCAACTCAGGACGCACCTGATAAAGGCGCAAGAGGCATGGCACCTCTACGCTCAAGAAAGCTGTGCGTTTGTCGGAGCTATGCAGGGTGGCGGTCTGTGGGTGGGAATATTCACCACGGGCTGCCTCATAGTCGAGACGAGATCCCGCATCAAAGCCCTTCAGACGCTTCCAGGTCCGCCTTGACGCAAGCTCGCGACATGCGAAAGCGCGTGACCTGACCGGGAAACCTGCCCGGCCCGGCCTCGCCTACTCGGCGGCGGCGCGGGAGCCGAGGCCCAATGTCTGCCACACGTCCTGCAGGGCGGCGACCAGGCGCGCGATCTCGTCGTCGCCGTGCATCGGGGTCGGTGTGAGGCGCAGGCGCTCGGTGCCGCGCGGCACGGTGGGGTAGTTGATCGGCTGCACGTAGATCGCGTGACGCTCGAGCAGCAGGTCGCTCGCCTGCTTGCAGAGGGCGGCGTCGCCCACGAAGACCGGCACGATGTGCGTGGTCGAGGGCATCACCGGTAGGCCGGCGGCGGCAAGGCGACGCTTCAGCGTGTTGGCGCGCTCCTGGTGGCGGACGCGCAGCTCGGGCTGGCCGCTGACCAGGCGCACACTGGCGAGCGCTGCCGCGGCGATCGCCGGCGGCAGTGAGGTCGTGAAGATGAAACCCGAGCCGCAGGAGCGTACGAAGTCGACGGTAGCCGCGGTCGAGGCGATGTAGCCGCCGACCACGCCGAACGCCTTGGCGAGCGTCGCCTGCACGATATCGACCTTGTCGAGCACGCCGTCGCGCTCGGCCACGCCCGCGCCGCGCGCGCCGTACATGCCCACGGCGTGGACCTCGTCGAGATAGGCGAGGGCGCCATGGCGGTGGGCGACGTCGCAGATCTCGCCGATCGGCGACACGTCACCGTCCATCGAATAGACCGACTCGAAGGCCACGATCTTCGGCGTCGCGGGATCGGCGGCGCTGAGAAGCTCTTCGAGATGCCGCGGATCGTTGTGCCGGAAGATACGGCGGGTGGCGCCCGAGTGCCGGATGCCGGCGATCATCGAGGCGTGGTTGAACGCGTCGGAATAGAGCTCGCAGCCCGGCAGCAGGGCGCCCAGCGTCTGCAGGGTCGTTTCGTTGGCGACATAGCCCGAGGTGAAGACGAGGGCGGCCTCCTTGCCATGAAGCGCGGCCAGTTCGCGTTCCAGCGCGGCATGCAGCGTGTTGGTGCCCGAGATGTTGCGCGTGCCGCCCGCGCCCGAACCTTGCGCGCCGATCGCGGCCTGCATCGCCTCGACCACGGCCGGATGCTGGCCCATCGCGAGATAGTCATTGCTGCACCAGACCGTGACGTCGCGCGGCGCCTCGCCCTCGCGATGGAGGCGGGCGCGCGGGAAGGCACCGACGATGCGTTCCAGTTCGGCGAAGACGCGATAGCGCCCCTCGTCGCGAAGGCGGCACAGATGGCCGTTGAAGAAGGCTTCGTAGTCCATGGCCAAGTGTCTCCCGCGCACTCACTCCAGGCGCAAGGCGCTTTTTGTCCGCAGTCACAATTGGTCGCGTTGACGTGCGTCAAACGAGAACGATTCGCAGCGACCGTCAGCGCAGCAGCGGAAGGAAGAGCGCGACGCTGAGGAAAAGCGAGACCGAGAGAAGAGGGAGGGCGCCGAGCCAGCGCGTCTGGGGCGGCAGGCCTTCCCAGTGGCGCAGCGTCGGTACGGCAGCCCAAAGGGCAAACAAAAACCCCAGCACCCAGAACAGCAGGGCGAGGGGCATTGCGACGTTCACCTGGTCGTCGGTGGCCGTCGAGATGCCGAAGCCCACGACGGCCGGCGGGATCGCGGCGGTGAACAGCGACACCGCCCAGATCGCGCGGGTACGGATTCGCTGGCCCGTTCCGAAGGGCGGCGGTCGAACGGCCGTCGCGCCGCCGCCTTCGGAACCGGCACTCACGGTCAGCCCTTGAACAGGCCTTCCGACTTGAGGTCGGCCAGCGTGGCGTCGAACGCCTGACGCAGGCGGCCGAACAGGTCGCCGAGCTCGGTCTCATTGATGACCAGCGGCGGACAGATGGCGACACGATCGCCCATGTTGCGGATGAACAGGCCGCGCGCCACGGCGTGGTTGTAGACGCGCAGACCGGCGGCGCCGGGCGCCCCGAGCTCGAACGGCGCCTTGGTCTTCTTGTCGGCGACGATCTCGATCGCGCCCATCATGCCGATGCTCATCGCCTCGCCGACCAGCGGGTGATCGGCAAAGGACTGGACGTGCTGGGTGAAGACCGGGCTCATGCGCTTGGCGTGACCGAACAGGTCGGTCTCGTCGTAGATCTTCTGCGCCTCGAGTGCGACGGCGGCGGCGACCGGATGGCCGGAGTAGGTGAAGCCATGGCCCCAAGTGCCGATCTTGTCGCTCTCGCTCATCAGCGCCTGGTAGACCTTCTCGCTCACCATCACTGCCGAGATCGGCAGGAACGACGCCGACAGCGCCTTGGCGCAGGTCAGGATGTCGGGCTTGATGTTCATCGTCTGGCTGCCCCAGACGTTGCCGGTGCGGCCGAAGCCGCAGATCACCTCGTCGGCGACGAACAGCATGTCGTACTTGCTGCAGACCGCCTGGATCTTCTCGTAGTAGCCCTTGGGCGGCACGATGACGCCGCCGGCGCCCATCACCGGCTCACAGATCATCGCGGCGACTTGGTCGGCACCGCCTTCCTTGATGATCAGCGCCTCGAGTTCCTCGGCACAGCGCGTGGCGAACTGCTCCTCGGTCTCGCCCTCGACGCCGAAGCGGTAGAAGTGCGGGCAAGTCGTGTGCAGCACGCCCTGGATGGGGAGGTCGAACGACCGATGGTTGGCCGGCAGGCCAGTCAGGCTCGCGGAGGCCACGGTGACGCCGTGATAGCCCTTGGTGCGCGAGATGATCTTCTTCTTCTGCGGCCGGCCCAGCGCATTGTTCATGTACCAGACCATCTTCACGACCGTGTCGTTGGCCTCGGAGCCGGAATTGGCGAAGAACACCTTCGACATCTCGACCGGCGCCATCGACTTCAGCTTCTCGGCGAGGTTGATCGCGGGCTCATGGGAGCGCTGGTTGAAGGCGTGATAGAAGGGCAGCTGCTTCATCTGCTCGTAGGCGACCGTCGCCAGCCGCTCGTTGCTGAAGCCCAGCGCCGCCGACCAGAGGCCGGCCATGCCCTCGATGTATTCCTTGCCGTCGTCGTCCATGACGTAGACGCCGCGGCCGCGCACGATGGTCAGGGGACCGGTCTGCTCGTGCTTCTTGAAGTTGGTGTAGGGGTGGAGATGGTGGGCGATGTCCCGCGAGGCGTTGGAATTGCCGCGGAAGCTGCGAGAAACGTCATTCATACCGGTACCCCTGAACTATGGTGGCGCGCACGATAGCCCGCCCGAGGCCGAAGTACACTGTATCTGACCATGCAAATTTTTTGTGCAATTGACGGCCCCAGAGCCGCGGTGCAATTTGTGTGAAATATCGCTGACGCAGGGCCGGTGGCCGGGGAGGCCCTCTTGCGCATGCGAACGGGGACTATCGAAGGGGTTGTATTCATGCACTTCAAACTGCGGCATTCAGTGGCGCTGGCGGCGCTCGCCTGCGCCGGCTTCGCGTTCGCGCCGGCGGCCGACGCCAAGACGTTCAAGTGGGCCAATTCGGGCGACGTCAGCTCGATGGATCCCTACGCCCGCCAGGAGACGTTCCTCCTGACCTTCACCGCCAACATCTACGACCCGCTGGTTCGCCGCGACAAGGACCTGAAGCTCGAGCCGGCGCTCGCCACCAAGTGGGGCCAGACCAGCCCGACCGAGTGGTTCTTCGACCTGCGCCCGGGCGTGAAGTTCAGCGACGGCACGCCGTTCACTGCCGACGACGTCATCTTCTCGATCAACCGCGCCAACGGCCCGGGTTCTAACGTCAACGGCAACTTCTCCTCGATGAAGGAGATCCGCAAGGTCAACGACCATCGCGTCGAGGTCACGACCAACGTTCCCGATCCGCTGCTCGCCGACAAGTGGGCGTCCATCTCGATCATGTCGAAGGCCTGGGCTGAGAAGAACAACGCCATGCAGCCGGCGGACATGATCAAGAACGAAGAGAACTTCGCGACCCGCAATGCCATGGGCACCGGCCCCTTCATGCTGAAGGAGCGCCGCGCCGGCGAGAAGACGGTGCTCGTCCCGAACCCCACCTGGTGGGACAAGCCGGTCCATAACCTCACCGAAGTGGTGTTCACGCCGGTTCCGAACGCCGCGACCCGCATCGCCGCGCTCAAGGCGGGCGACATCGACATGACCTACGAGGTCCCGCCGGCCGACACCGACAACCTCAAGAAGGACGCCAACATCAAGGTCCTGGAAGGGCCGGAGACGCGCGTCGTGTTCCTCGGCTTCGACCAGGAGCGCGACGAACTCGTCGAGTCGAACGTCAAGGGCAAGAACCCCTTCAAGGACAAGCGCGTCCGTGAGGCGATGCACCGCTCGATCGACGTCGATGCGATCAAGCGCACCGTCATGCGCGGCCAGTCCTTCCCGACCAACCTGATGGTGGCGCCGGGCATCAACGGCTACACCAAGGAGCTGGACAAGCGCCCGGCGCTGCTGAAGCCCGAGGAAGCCAAGAAGATGCTGGCCGACGCCGGCTATCCGAACGGCTTCGAGACGGGCATGGATTGCCCCAACGACCGCTACGTCAACGACGAGAAGATCTGCCAGGCCGTCGTGGCGATGCTCGCCAAGATCGGCATCAAGGTGAATCTGCGCGCCCAGACGCGCAATCTCTACTTCGCCAAGATCCTGCGCAGCACGGCGGACGGCAAGCCGAGCAACACCAGCTTCTACATGCTGGGCTGGTCGCCGGCGACGACCTACGACGTGCACAACGTCTTCGAGCAGATCATCCAGACGCCGGACGTGAAGGCCAAGAAGGGCCTCTATAACGCCGGCGGCTACTCGAACAAGAAGTTCGACGAGCTGTCGAACAAGGTCGAGGTCGAGACGGACAAGGCCAAGCGCGATGCGATGATCGCCGAGGCCACCAAGATCTACGTCGACGACTTCGCGTACATCCCGCTGCACCAGCAGGCGCTGGTCTGGGCGACCCGCAAGAACGTCGACCTTGTCCAGCCGGCCGACAACAGCTTCCCGCTGCGCTTCGTCAACCTGAAGTAGCTCCGGCAACCCAGGCCCGGCCCCGGCGCAGATACCCTGCGACCGGGGCCGGTTCCGTTATGGCGTCATTCCTGCTAGGGCTGCGCCAGGCCAAGAACAGCAAATGCTCGCCTTCATCCTCAGACGTCTTCTTCAATCGATCGCCGTCCTGCTGACGGTCGGTCTGGTGTCCTTTTCACTCTTTCGCTATGTCGGCGATCCGATCAATTCGATGGTCGGCCAGGACACGCCGGCGAGCGAACGCGAGGCGCTGCGTGAGCGGCTCGGCCTGAACGACGCGGCGCCGATCCAGTTCCTGCGCTTCATCGGCAACGCGGCGCAGGGCAAGTTCGGCCTGAGCTACCGCACGTCGGAGCCGGTCGGCCGGATGATCCTGGAGCGCCTGCCGGCCACTCTGGAACTTTCGTTCTGCGCCGCCGTCTTCGCCCTGTTCGTGGGCGTGCCGATGGGCGTCTATACCGGCCTCTATCCCAAGCACTGGTCGAGCCGGCTGATGCAGGCCGTCTCGCTCATAGGCATATCGCTGCCTACTTTCGTGATCGGCATCCTGCTGATCCTGGTCTTTGCGGTCTGGCTGCACTGGCTGCCATCCTTCGGGCGCGGCGAGACGGTCATGCTGTTCGGCTGGTGGCCCACCAACTTCCTGACCATCAAGGGCCTGCAGGCGCTGATCCTGCCGTCGATCACGCTGGGCCTGTTCCAGCTCACGCTGCTGATGCGGCTGGTGCGCTCGGAGATGCTGGAAGTGATGCGCACCGACTACATCAAGTTCGCGCGGGCGAGGGGCCTCACCAACCGGGCGATCAATTTCGGCCATGCGCTGAAGAACACGCTGGTGCCGGTGATCACCGTGACCGGCCTGCAGCTGGGCGCCCTGATCGCCTTCGCGATCGTGACGGAGACGGTGTTCGCCTGGCCGGGCGTCGGTCAGCTCTTCATCCAGTCGGTGCAGTTCTCCGACATTCCCGTGATGGCCGCCTATCTGATGTTGATCGGTCTTCTGTTCGTGCTGATCAACCTCACGGTCGATCTTCTGTATTTCGTCGTCGATCCGCGCCTGCGCAGCCAGGGCGGAGCGGCGCGCGTGGCGGGGCATTGAGATGACCGACCGTTCAACCTCTCAACCCGGCTGGCTGCACAAGGTTACCGACAGCGACATCTGGTGGAGCTTCAAGTCCTCGTCGCTCACCGTCGTCGCCGCGATCGGGACGATCCTGATCATCGTCATCGCCTTCCTCTCGCCGGTGCTGGCGCCGCACACGCCGTTTGACCCCGCGACGCTCAGCCTGAGCGACGGGCTGAAGCCGCCGGTGCTGCTGTCGCCCGACGGCGACTGGGCCTTCCCGCTCGGGACCGACGACCAGGGGCGGGACATCCTTTCTTCGATCATGTACGGCACGCGGCTCTCGCTGGTCGTCGGCTTCGCCTCGGTGGTCGTCGCCATGACGATCGGTATCGCGCTGGGCCTGCTCAGCGGCTACTTCGGCGGCGCCGTCGACGCCCTGATCATGCGCATCGCCGACGTGCAGCTCACCTTCCCGGCGATCCTGGTGGCGCTGCTGATCGACGGCATCGTGCGCAGCGTGATCTCGGTGCAGCGGCACGACGAGATCGCGGTCTTCGTGATCGTCGGCGCCATCGGCCTCAGCTTCTGGGTCCAGTACGCGCGCACCGTCCGTGGCTCCGTGATGGTCGAGAAGAACAAGGAATACGTCCAGGCGGCGCGGGTGATCGGCCTCTCGCCGCTGCTGATCATGGTGCGTCACGTCCTGCCCAACGTGACCGGTCCGGTACTCGTGATCGCCACCATCAACCTGGGCCTCGCCATCATCACCGAGGCGACGCTGTCGTTCCTGGGCGTCGGCCTGCCGTCGACCGAGCCTTCGCTCGGAACGCTGATCAGGCTGGGCAACGACGTGCTGCAGTCCGGCGACTGGTGGATCACCGTCTTCCCGGCCGCCACGCTCGCGGCGCTCGTCCTGGCCGTCAACCTGCTGGGCGATTGGCTGCGCGACGCCCTCAATCCCAAACTGCGATAGTCACGACAGATGGCCGCCGCATCGAACAATCAACCGCTCCTCGAAGTCCGCAACCTGCGGGTCGAGTTTCCGACGCGCCGGGGCACCTTGCTCGCCGTCGACGACGTCTCCTTCGACATCGCGCCCGGCGAAGTGCTGGGGGTGGTGGGCGAATCCGGCGCCGGCAAGTCGCTGACCGGTAACGCCATCATCGGCCTGCTGGAGCCGCCGGGCCGCGTTGCCGGTGGCGAGATCCGCCTCGAAGGGCGGCGCATCGACAACCTGCCCTATGAAGAGATGCGCCGGATCCGCGGCGCGCAGATCGGCGCGATCTTCCAGGATCCGCTGACCAGCCTCAATCCGCTCTATTCGGTGGGCCGCCAGCTCATCGAGACGATCCAAACCCACATGCCGCTCTCGGCCAGCCAGGCCAAGGCGCGGGCGATCGAACTCCTGAAGGAAGTGGGCATTCCCGGCGCCGAGATGCGCATCGACCACTATCCGCATCAGTTCTCCGGCGGCATGCGCCAGCGGGTCGTAATCGCGCTGGCATTGTGCGCCGACCCGCGACTCATCGTGGCGGACGAGCCCACGACCGCGCTCGACGTGTCGATCCAGGCGCAGATCATCGCTCTGCTGAAGCGGCTCTGCCGCGAGCACGGCACGGCGGTGATGCTGGTCACGCACGACATGGGCGTGATCGCCGAGACCGCCGACCGGGTCGCCGTGATGTATGCCGGCCGGGTGGCCGAGATCGGCCCGGTGCGCGAGGTCGTGAAGCACGCCAAGCATCCCTATACGAAGGGCCTCATGGGCTCGATCCCGAGTCTCGGCGTGCGCACCGACCGGCTGACGCAGATCGACGGCGCCATGCCGCGTCTCACCGAGATCCCTCAGGGCTGTGCCTTCAATCCGCGCTGCACCTTCAAGGGCCAGCGCTGTCTGGTCGAGCGACCGAACCTGATGCCGGCCGGCGCCACGCGCGCGGCCTGCTGGCTGCATGACAGTGGCGGCGTCGGCGCCCCCATCCTCAAGGAGACGGTCGATGCCTGACGGCGGCGCCGATTTTGTCCGTATCGCAGGGCTGAAGCGTCATTTCGACGTGTCGGCGCCGTGGCTGGTGCGCAAGCTCGAGGGCCGGCCGCGCCAGGTCGTGCAGGCGGTCGACGGGATCGACATCGAGATCGCCAAGGGCGAGACGTTTTCGCTGGTGGGCGAGTCCGGCTGCGGCAAGTCGACGGTGGCGCGCCTGGTGGTCGGGCTCTATCCGCCCACGGCCGGCCGCATCGAGTTCGACGGCAACGACATGGCGGGCCGCCACAGCCGGTCGGACATGGCCGCACTTCGGCGGCGCATGCAGATGATCTTCCAGGACCCGTTCGCCAGCCTCAATCCGCGCTGGCGCGTGTTCGACATCATCGCCGAACCGATCCGCGCCTTCGGCCTCTCGACCGGCAAGGCCGACCTCGAGGCCCGGGTCGCGGCGCTTCTGCGGCAGGTGAAGCTGAACCCGGCCGACGGCCGCAAGTATCCGCACGAGTTCTCGGGAGGCCAGCGCCAGCGCATCTCGATCGCGCGCGCCCTCGCCAGCGAACCGGAATTCCTGGTGTGCGACGAGCCGACCTCGGCGCTCGACGTCTCGGTGCAGGCGCAGATCCTGAATCTGATGGTCGACCTGCAGCGCCGGCTGCAGCTCACCTACCTGTTCATCAGCCACAACCTCGCGGTCGTCTACCACATCTCCACGAGAGTGGGCGTGATGTACCTCGGCCGTCTGGTCGAGGTCGCGCCGACGGACACGCTGTTCCGGCGGCCCAAGCACCCCTACACGCGGATGCTGCTCGACACGATCCCCGACCTCGAGATGACGGGCCGCCAGCGGAGCCCGGTCGGCGGCGAGGTGCCGAGCCCGATCAATCCGCCCTCTGGCTGCACCTTCCACCCGCGCTGTCCCTTCGCCAACGACCGCTGCAAGGCCGAGCGGCCCAAGGCGCTGCCGATCGAGGGCGGCACGGTCGCCTGCCACGCGATCGAGGAAGGCCGGCTGCCGATCGAGGACCGGACCTACGCGCTGAACACCTGAAGCCGCCTGGCTCGCGCTTCCTCCATCAGACCTGATGTGCGTCGGCGGACGCCGAGCGTGCTTGATCTGTGGCGGGGGTCGCTTACGATCCGGCGCAACATTTTCAATGGAGATTTCAGGATGCCGGTCATCAACCGCATTGCCTCGTTCCACAAGGACATGACCGCGTGGCGCCATGATATTCACAGCCACCCGGAGACGGCCTTCGAGGAGGTGCGGACGGCCGACGTGGTCGCTGAGAAGCTGGAGAGCTTCGGCATCGAGGTCCATCGCGGCCTGGCCAAGACCGGTGTCGTGGGCGTGCTGCGCTCGGGCACGTCCAATCGCGCGATCGGCCTGCGCGCCGACATGGATGCGCTCGATGTTCACGAGACCAACCAGTTCGATCACAAGTCGACGATCCCCGGCAAGATGCACGCCTGCGGCCATGACGGTCATACGGTGATGCTGCTGGGCGCCGCGAAGTACCTCGCCGAGACCAAGAATTTCGACGGCACCGTCTACTTCATCTTTCAGCCGGCCGAGGAGAACGAGGGCGGCGGGCGCGTGATGGTGGAAGAAGGGCTGTTCGAGAAGTTCCCGGTCGAGGGCGTCTATGGCATGCACAACATTCCCGGCATCCCGGTCGGCAAGTTTGCCGTCCGTCCCGGGCCGATGATGGCCGCCTACGACATCTTCGAGGTCGTGCTGAAGGGCGTCGGCGGCCACGGCGCGATGCCGCAGCACACGATCGACCCGGTCGTGGTCGGCGCGCACATCGTGACGGCGCTGCAGTCGATCGTGGCGCGCAACGTCGATCCGATGGACACCGCCGTCGTCTCCACGACACAGATCCATGCCGGCGACGCCTGGAACGTGATCCCGCAGGAATGCGTGCTGCGCGGCACGGTCCGCACCTTCAAGAAGCCGGTGCAGGACCTGATCGAGAAGAACATCGAGAAGATCTCACGCAATGTCGCGGCGGGCTTCGGCGCCGAGGTGGTGAAGTGGCGCTACGAGAAGCGCTATCCGGCGACCGTGAACAGCGTGCAGGAGACCGAGTTCGCCGCCCAGGCCGCGGCCTCGCTGGTCGGGCTGGAGAACGTCAACCGCAATCCGACGCCGGCCATGGGCTCCGAGGACTTCGCCTGGATGCTGCTCAAGAAGCCGGGCTGCTACATCTGGGTCGGCAACGGCGACGGCGTCGGCAGCTGCATGGTCCACAACCCGGGCTACGACTTCAACGACGAGATCCTGCCGCTCGGCGCGTCCTACTGGGCGACCCTGGTCGAGCAGCAACTCGCCCGCCAGGCTCTGCCGCAGGCCGCGGAGTAACGCGAAGCTTCGATTCGGTCACGGCCGTGTCAGGCACGCATCCATACGCCAGTGCCCGCATCGCACTGGCGACGATGCACGAGAAGGAGCGGGCCCTGGGGCCCGCCTTCCGGCGCGTGCTCGGCGCGGAAATCGTTTCCGTCCCGGAACTCGACACCGACACGCTCGGCACCTTCTCCGGAGAGGTCCCGAGGCCCGACGCGCTGGTGGAGACCTCGCTGCTGAAGGCCGAGATGGCTTTCCGGACGATGGACGTCGACTGCGCGGTCGCGAGCGAGGGCAGCTACGGGCCGATCGACCGGGTGCCTCTGGTCTCGAGCGGCGTCGAGATCCTGGCCTTCATCGACCGCAAGCGCGGCCTGCGCCTGATCGATACCTATCCGACTCATCATACGAGCTGGCGGCTGTCGCGCTTCCGCGCCGGCGACCCGGCCCGCCTTGCCGTGCTCCGTGCCATGGGCTTCCCGCGCTATGGCGTGTTCGTCGCCTGCAGCAGCGACATGGACCATCCCGTGAAGGGCCTCGCCACCGAGGAAGAGGTGATCGCCACCATGGACCGCGAGGCCGAGCGCTCCACGGAAGGGCTGGCGGTGCTCTATTCGGACATGCGCGCCCATCGCAACCCGACCCGCATGAAGGTGCTGCGCGCCGCAGGCTGGCAGCTCGCCAGGCGCCTGCAGTGTCTCTGCCCGAAATGCCGTTCGCCGGGCTTCGGCCGCATCCAGTCGCGCCGCGGCCTGCCCTGCGAGGTCTGCGGCGATCCCACCCACTGGATCGACTTCGAGATCGATGGCTGCAACGCCTGCGGCCACGCCGAAGCGCGGCCGCGCAAGGACGGGCGACGCATCGCGCCGAAGCTCTCCTGCAAGAGCTGTCGCACGGCGTAGCAATGGAGCGCGCCACTCCCGTGGCGCTTCAAGCTCTCAAGATAAGAGCGCCACAGGAGTGGCGCGCTCCAATGAAACTAAACCGCCAGATCCGTCGCCAGATGGAACAGGCAGTCGCCGCGTTCGCAGCGCGCCGGGACGCGCTTGCAGAGGACGAGGCCGGCACGCTTGAACGTCACCACCTCCGGCTCGCGCCAGGGCGTGTGATGGAAGTGGATGCGGCCGGCCGGCTGGTCGGCCTTCACTTCGTCGCCCAGCTCGACCAGCGGCTCGAACAGGCCGCCGTCGGTCGCGTAGACGTAGTAGTCGTCGCCGCCGATCTCGGTGAAGCGGGTCTCGGTCAGTGCCGGCACCGCACCCTGCAGCAGGCCGACATGGGCGAGCACGCGACGCATGCCGTCCTCGGCGACCTTGAGCGAGCCCGGCGTTACGAGACCCCCGCCGCCCAGCTCCGTTCCCATGCCGACCACGCCCTGGCGATAGGTGGCCGACGTGAAGGTACGGCCGCCCCCCTGCGGCGCGGCCGAGATGTAGCTGACGGGCGCGCCGAAGGCTTTCAGCAGGCCCATGACCTTGTCCATTCGCGCGGCATCCTGATGGCGCGGCGCCAGCGCGCTCGGGATGTAGGTGAGCGAGCTGCCGCCGGAATGGAAGTCGAAGGCGTAATCGAAGCCCGGCAGCAGCGCGTGCTCGATCCAGTAGGCGATCTGCTGCGTGATCGTGCCCTCGGCGTCGCCAGGGAAGGAGCGGTTGAGATTGCCCTCGTCGATCGGCGAAGTGCGGCGGCCTTCCATGGCGGCCGGGAAGTTGGCCGAGGGCAGGATCACGAGACGGCCCTTGATGTCCTTCGGTTCGATCGCGCGGATCAGGTTGCCGAGGCCGATCTGTCCCTCCCACTCGTCGCCATGGTTGCCGGCCTGCATCAGCACGTTCGGCCCCTCGCCATTCTTGATGCGCACGATGGGAATCGGGATCCAGCCGTAGGCGGAGCGATGCACGGAGTGCGGCACGCGCACGAAGCCGGTGGCCTTGCCCTCGGCGTTGAGGTCGATGTCCGGCGTGAGCCGGCTCATCGCGGTGAATTCGGTGGATTTCAGCGTCGCGTCGGTCATCAGCGTCTCTCGCTTCTGGGATCGAGGGCATCCTGCAGTCCGTCGCCCAGGAAGTTGAAGGCGATCACGGTCAGGAAGATCAGCAGGCCCGGCCACAGGGCCAGCACGGGGGCCTCCTGCAGCAGTTCCTGGGCACCGGTCAGCATGTTGCCCCAGCTCGCCGCCGGCGGCTGGATGCCGAGGCCGAGAAACGACAGGGTCGATTCGAACAGGATCAGCGTGCCGACTGACATGGTGGTGGCGACGACCAGCGTGCCGGCCGTATTGGGCAGGATGTGGCGGAACATGATGCGGCCGGGCCGTGCGCCCAGCGCCACGGCCGCGCGGGTGAAATCCCGTGCCTTGAGCGACAGGGTTTCGGCGCGCACCAGGCGGGCCACGGTCGTCCAGCCGGTCAGCGCCACGATCACCACGATGCGATAGAGCGAGAACATCTCCGATTGGGCGATCTCCGCCGGCACGCCCAGCTTCCGCGGATCGACGGCGGCCAGCACGATCAGGAGTGGCAGCAGCGGCAGGGAGATGACGCCGTCGGTGAGGCGCATCAGGAAGGCATCCAGGTGCCCGCCGAGATAACCCGCGAGCACGCCGATGAAGGCGCCCAGGATCGCCGATAGGACCGCGCCGGAAATGCCGACCAGCAGCGAGACCCGGCCGCCGTCGAGCAGGCGCTGGAAGAGATCGCGGCCGAGATCGTCGGTGCCCAGCCAGTGGCGGGCGGATGGGCCCTCGAAGCGGCGAAAGAGGTCGGTTTGAGTCGGGTCGATGCCGCGCAGCTCGGCAATGAGGGGCGCGGCGAGCGCCAGCACGAGCATGACGGCGAGAAAGGCGAGGGAGATCCAGGCGAGGCGGTGGCGCAGCATGCGCCGCCAGGCCGTCGGCGGGAGGGCCACTGCTGTCATGGCGTGGCCTCGGCCAGCGAGACGCGCGGGTCGACCCAGGCATAGGTCAGGTCGGCCAGCAGGTTGCCGCCGATGGTGGCGGCCGTCGCCACCAGCAGGCCGACGAGGGCGAGGTTGTAGTCGTTCTCCAGGATAGCCTGGTAGATCGCCTTGCCCATGCCGGGCCAGGCGAACATCGTCTCGGTGATCAGCGCGCCCGAGACGAGGCCGCCGAAGGAGAGGGCGAGGATCGTCAGGACCGGGGACAGCGCATTGGCGAAGGCGTGACGCCACAGCACGATGCGCTCGGACGCGCCCTTGGCCCGGGCCGTTCGCACATAGTCCTGGCGCAGCGCCTCGATCATCGCGCCGCGCATGAACCGGGTGTAGCCGCCGAGCTGAACGAGGGTCAGCGTCAGGACCGGCAAGGCCAGATGGCGCAGCTGCTCGGCCAGGGCCGTTGTCCACGGCGTGCCGGTCCGGATGTCGGCCATGCCGCCGGCCGGCAGCCAGCCAAGCTTCACGGCGAACAGGGTGATCAGCAGCAGCGCCAGCCAGAACGGCGGCGCCGAGATGCCGCCGAAGCACAGGAGGTTGATCAGGTAGTCTGCACGGCTGCGCGGATGCGCGGCGGCCCACATGCCGAGCGGCAGGGCGATCGCCACCGAGATGACGAAGGCGATGCCGGCGAGCAGCAGCGTGTTGAGCAGGCGCGGCCACAGCACGGTCAGCACGGGCTGGCCGAAGGAGCGCGAGTAGCCGAAATTGCCCTGCAGGGCCTGCAGGAGCCAGGCCAGGTATCGCTCGAACAGCGGCTTGTCGAGACCGTAGGCGGCGCGCAGGCGGGCGGCGTCCTGGCTGGTCATGGTCGGGTCGCCCGAAATCATCATGTCGATCGGATCGCCCGGCATCAGCCCGATCAGCAGATAGACGACCAGACTCATCAGCAAGAGGGTGACGGCGGTCTGGACGGCGCGCGTCACGAAATAGCGGGTCATGCCCTCATCCTGGCAAACTTGCCGCCATCTAGTTCTCCCAGCGCCATTGCTCGACCCACAGAGTCGAGCTGTTGAGCGTGCCGGTCGGCGTCACGCCTTTGAGCGGCTTGGGGATCACGAAGGGGTCGACCCGGAAGAACAACGGTAGGGAAGGCAGGTCGTCGGCCGCCAGTTTCTGGATCTCGGCGAACAGCGCACGTCGCTTGACGACGTCAAGTTCGCGTTCGGCGGCGTCGAGCGCCTTGTCCATCTCAGGGTTGGCGTAGCCCGGATAGTTCTGGCCGCTCCACCCGTTGGCAGCCGAGGGAATCTCTTTGGAATGGAGCGACGAGCGCGGCACGCCCTCCGGCCGCTGCACCCAGGCGTACATGCCCAGCCCGCCATAGGTCCGCTTGCCCATGGCGTCGAAGAAAATGCGCGGCGGCTCGGCCTTGAGTCGCACCTCGATGCCGACCTGACGCAGCTGGCTCTGGATCACCTGCGCCACCAGTTCGCGCACGCGATTGCCGGCGGTGGTGCCGAGTTCGACGGAGAGACGTTCGCCACCGGCGTTCTGCCGGACATTGTTGCGCAGCGTCGAGAAGCCGGCCTCGTCCAGCAGCTTGCGGGCGGCCGCAGGGTCGTAGCCGTACTGGCGGGCCGCCGGGCTGAACATCGGGTCTAGGTCGCTGATTCCGCCATGGGCTATCGGTTGCTTGCCCTCGAACAGCTTCTCCGAGATGGCCTTGCGGTCGATCGCCAGCAGCATGGCCTGGCGCACCCGCCGGTCGGACAGCAGCTTGTTGTCGAGATTGACGTCGATATGTTCCCAGATCAGCGCCGGCTTGTAGACGACGTTGTACCTGTCCTTGTGGCGTTTCTCGAAAGCGATGGCCTGGTCGAGCGACAGGCCTAGTTCGCCCAGCACATAGTCGACGCTGCCTGAAAGAAGGTTGGCTTCGAGCGCCGCGGTGTTCTCGATGATGCGGACCGTGATGCGCTTGAAATGCGGCTTCTCGCCCGTCCAGGTCGGATTCTGCTCCAGCACGATCCGGCTGCCGGGAACGATCTCGGTGATGCGGAAGGGGCCGAAGGCGAGGCCGGGATTGGTTGATTGGGTGTCGTAGGCCGTCGTGTTTCGATACTCGGCCGGATTGGCGTCGAAGATCGGCTTCTCGATGTGCGCCGGCAGCAACTGGAGGCCAATGCTGTTGTAGTCGAAGGTGACGCGGTCGATCGTCATGGTGAAGCGACGGTCGTCCTTCACGTCGAGCTTGATGATCCGCTTGTACCCTTCTGAAGAAGCAACGCCCGAGAGAGGATGCTGCCCGACCTCCAGGGTGAAGGCGACGTCCTTCGCCGAGACGGGGGTGCCGTCGCCCCAGCGCATGTCGCGCAGTTCAACGTCGATCTCCATGCCTTTCTTGCCGTCGGCAAGATCGATCACGCGAGCCCTGCCGTTCTCTATCGTGGGCAATTCGGTGCAGACCAGGCAGACCAGCGTCCAGTCGGCGTCGTAGGCCGTGACCGGCCGCGCTGTCATGTTGGCGATCAGCGACTTGGCCAGCATGGAGCTGATGATCGGGTTCCAGGTCCCCGGCATCTGCGTCATGGCAACGACGAGTTCGTCCTTGGCCTGCGCCTTGACGGCGACAGGAGAGGCGAGGGCGCCAAGCGCCAGGAAGGTCGAGAGGAGGCGGCGGATCATGTCCGCCGCACCGTAGCAAAGAGCCGGCTAGCGGCCCAGCACGCGCGACGGCGGTCGGCCGCCATGGCTGGCCGACCACTTTTCAGGCGCTTCAAGGAAGGCGCGCGTTTCGGTGAGGCCCATCTCGTCGAAGTACTTGTGCTTTTCAGCGGCTTCCAGCGCGTCCCACCAGGTGGCCAGCGCATGCAGCTTCACGCCGGCCGCGGCCAGCATCTCGATGCTCTGCGGGAAGATGCCGTAATGGAAGACCACGAAGCAGTCCGTGACCTTGGCCTCGGCCTTCTTCAGTGCCTCGATGAAGACCAGCTTGCTGCCGCCGTCTGTGGCGAGGTCCTCGACCAGCAGGACGCGCTTGCCGGGTTTCAGCTCACCCTCGATCTGAGCCATGCGGCCGAAGCCCTTGGGCTGCTTGCGCACGTAGATCATCGGCTTCTTGGAGAGGGCCGCGAGGAAGGCGGCGAACGGGATGCCAGCAGTTTCGCCACCGGCGACCACGTCGATCTTGTTCCAGCCGATGGCCTTCTCGATCGCCTTGTGGGCGTGCGCCATGATCTTGGCGCGGGCTTCCGGAAAGGAAATGATCTTGCGGCAGTCGATATAGACCGGGCTCGCCCGTCCCGACGTGAAGATGTACGGGTTCTCCGGGCGGCAGTGGATGGCCTCGATCTCCAGCAGCAGACGGGCCGTGTCCCGCGCTTCCGGCGTGCCGCTGGCGCGGTCCGAATTCGCCTTTGGAGTCAACTTCTTGGCGGCCTTGGCTGCGGGCGCAGTTTCAGTCGACTTGAGCTTCTTCTTCGTCGCCATGCTGCTCTTTCCCCCACGCCGCTTGCGACAAAATGACGGCCGTGTGTTTAGCGTCCATGCACCGGACCGGCAAGGGCGCGGCGAGCATTCTGGCGACAAGAAGGCGAAATATTAGTCAGTCTCAGGGTGAAACTTGTGCCGGGTGACGGCCACGGGCAGGCGCCATCCCCGGTAGATCGACATCAGACGCAGGAACAGGCAGAGACCGGCACCGGCCAGCGCCGTCGGGAGCATGGGCCAGCCGGCCCAGAACCCGAGGGAAATCGTGCCGGCACCCGCCAGGGCGGCCACGGCATAGAGTTCGGAGCGGAGGACCGTCGGGACCTGGAGGGTGAGGAGGTCTCGCGCGACGCCGCCGCCGATGCAGGTCACCGTACCCAGCATGGCTGCCATCAAGGGGTTGAGTCCGTAAAGAAGGGCCTTCTCGGTGCCGGTGACGGCGAAAAGACAGAGACCTGCCGCGTCGAACAGCAGTACTGGCGTCCGCAACCGGTCGATCCTGTCGGAAGCGAAGAATCCGACCAGCCCCGCCGCTGCCGTCGCCGCCAGATAGCGCCAGTCGACGATGGCGGCCGGCGGCACGGCCCCGATCAGGAGGTCGCGCGCCAGCCCGCCGGCGACCCCGGCCAGCCAGGCGACGACCAGCACGCCGAACAGATCCAGCTGCTTGCGCACACCTCGCGTGGCGCCACTGATGGCGAACACGAAGGTGGCGACCAGATCCATTGCGTCGAAGAGCATGCCGCACTTTACAGCGATTGCCGCCCGCCGCCGAGCTGCCAGAGTGATACATGGAGCCAGCATGACCGAGTCGACCGTCCCACCCCGCGGCTTTCGCCGCTTCGTCCACGCCCGCACGCGGCTGTTGATCGCGTTGGCTGCGGGCCTCGCGCTGTTCCTGCTTCTCCCGCAGGACATGAGAATCGAGACGAGGGGGCTGCTGGGCTGGGACCTGACGGCGCTGGCCTACATCGTGATGACGCTGGTCATGATCGCCAGGTCAACGGTGGAAACCTGCTACGCGCGGGCGGCCTACTATGACGAGGGCGACTGGGTCATCCTCCTGGTGGTCGTCGTGAGCGCGAGTGCGAGCTTCGCCACGATCTTCTCCGAACTCGCGGCCCTGAAGACGCCGCACGGCTCCCTGTGGCACGCGCTCGTCCTCACCGGGGCAACCGTGGCGCTGTCCTGGACGTTCACGCACCTCGTGTTCACCCTGCACTATGCCAACATCTATTACCGGCCCGACGATGACGGGCCGGGCGGGCTGGAGTTTCCCGGCGACCGTCCCCCGGACTACGCAGACTTCCTCTACTATTCATTCGTGATCGGCTGCGCCGCCCAGACAGGCGACGTCGGCACGGTTTCGCCGGCCATGAGGCGAATCACACTCGTCCACGGCATCGTTTCCTTCGTATTCAATACGGCGATCCTCGCCCTCACCATCAACGTCGGAGCGAGCCTGCTGTCATGACCATAAAACGACCTGATCTCGGCACCGGCAGGGACCTGCTGGCCCTCGCCTTGTTCGTCGGCATCTGCCTCGCCATAGGAGGACTGGGGGGTGCCGTGACGGCCTCCAGCGTGGCCGAGTGGTATCCGACGCTGAACAAGCCGTCGTTCAATCCGCCGAACTGGGTGTTTGGGCCGGTCTGGACCACACTCTACGTGATGATGGGCATCGCGGCCTGGCGCGTCTGGCGGGCGGTAGAGCGGGACACTGCCCGGGGCCCGCTCGCCGTGTTCGCGCTCCAACTCGCGGTCAACCTAGGCTGGAGCATCGCCTTCTTCGGGCTTCGAGACCCTGGCCTCGCCGTTGTGGTAATCGTCGTGCTCGACCTGCTGGTGCTTGCGACGGCGCTCATGTTCCGGCGAATCGACGGTCTGGCGGCACTCCTGCTGGTGCCGTACCTGGCCTGGATCGCCTTCGCGACGATTCTGAACGTGGCCGTCTGGCGCTTGAACTAGTGCTCGCTCGAATGGTCGGCAGACTTGTCGTGCTTGCTGATGTCGCCGCCGTCATCGGACTTCAGCTCCATGAACACGACCGATGAGGCGATCGTCATGACCCCCAGGATCAGAAACGCCCGCTGCACGCCGTAGATCATCGCGCCGGCGTGGGAGTGCAGCTCCGACGGGACGAACATCGCGGCGATCAGGGAGGCGCCGGCGACGCCGAAGCTGATCGAGAGCTGCTGGCCGGTGGACGCGATGGTGCTGGCGCCGCTGGTCTGCGACCCGGAGACGTCGGCATAAACCAGCGTGTTCATGCTGGTGTATTGCATCGATGTGAACAGGCCCAGCACGAAGGCCTGCAGGACGATGCGCCAGATCGGGGTCTCCGCTCCCACGGTCGCGAAGGACATGATGAGCAGGCCGACGACGATCGTGTTGAAGACCAGCACGTTGCGATAACCGAAACGCGCCAGGATCGCCGGCATGAAGCTCTTCAGCCCGATCGAGGCAATGGCCTGCGGCAGAACCAGCAGGCCCGACTGGATCGGCGAGAAGCCCAGTCCGATCTGGTAGAGCAGCGGGAAGAGGAACGGGATGCCGCCCAGGCCCAGCCGGGTGAAGAAGCCGCCGTTCACGGCCGCCCGGAAGGTGCGAATCCTGAAAAGGCCGAGATTGAGCAGCGGGAACTCGGTCAGCATGGCGCGGATGCCGTAGCCCGCCAGCATGGCGGCCGAGACCGCCAGCAGGATGACGATCTCCTGGCCCGAAAGGGTGTTGTCGCCGAACACCTCGAGCACATAGGACAGCAGGGCGATGCCCCCGCCGAACAGAACCAAGCCCAGTACGTCGAGTGGATGGGTCTTCTGCTCGCGATAGTCGGGCAGGTAGCGGCCGACGAAATAGAGGCCGACGAGCCCCACCGGAATGTTGACGAAGAAGACCACGCTCCAGTGCAGCCAGTGAACGATCGCGCCGCCGGCCACGGGACCGATCATGGGGCCGATCAGGCTGGGAATGGCGACGAAACTCATCGCCCTCACCAGGTCGGCCTTGCCGTAGGTGCGGGCAAGGGTCATGCGTCCGACCGGCATCATCATGGCGCCGCCCACACCCTGGAGCACGCGGCAGGCGACCAGCATCTCGATGCTTGTCGCCAGGCCGCAGAGCAGCGATCCGAGGCAGAAGACGGCGATCGCCGCCACGAAGACGCGCCGCGTCCCGAACCGGTCGGCCATCCAGCCGCTCACCGGAATGAACACGGCCAGGCTCAACGTGTAGCTCGCCAGGACCGACTTCACGTTGAGCGGAGTCACGTCCATGGCCTTGGCAATGGCGGGGACGGCGGTGTTCAGGATCGTCGTGTCGAGCGACTGCATGAAGAACGCCACGGCGACCAGCCAGGGCAGCAGCCGCTTGATGTTGACGTCGGGCAAGGGGGATGCGGGCGTGCTCATGTTCAATTCGGCTGCAGTCTGGCCCCGGACCTGTTGAAGACGCAATGCACCGATTCGTATAGGGTTGGGCGGGAGGCCCTCGTGTACCGGATCTTCGTTTCAGGTATTATTCTGCTGTGGGCGACCGCCGCCGGGGCGCAGCCTCGCCTGGCGAATCCGGCGTCCGTCAATTGCACGCAGCAGGGCGGTACGCTGACGATCGAGCGCCGGCCCGACGGCGGCGAGTTCGGAGTCTGCATCTTCGCCGACAATTATCAGTGCGAGGAATGGGCGCTTTTTCGCGGGGAGTGCCCGAAGACAGGCCTGCGGGTAACCGGCTTCGCCACTCCGGCGGGGCGGTACTGCGCCATCACCGGCGGGCGCTATTCGGTCACGTCCCCTCCCGGCGCAATGCCGGAACTCGGAACCTGTGCCCTCCAGGACGGCAAGGTCTGCGAGGCCGAGGCCTACTATGGTGGCACCTGCCCCGGGCGGTAGTTGGCCTAGATCCCGCGTGGCGGCAGAGCCTGACGCAGCCGCCGCGCGGACAAAGTAAAGGCGCGGCTCCCTGAAACAGGGTGAAGCCGCGCCCTTTCACGCCGTTGGAAAAGGCTAGCGGGTCGGGGTCGAGTAGGTGGTGGTGGTCGTCGTCGGGGTATAGGGATCGGACGAGACGGTCGTGGTGCGCTGGGTCGTGGTCTGGGCCGGGACCTCGACGACGCGTTCGCTGCGGACCGAGCATCCAGCGACGACCGTGCCGACCAGCGTAACAAGAACGATTGACTTGATCATGGGGGCTCCTGTGCCTGCAATTGATGCAGCGCAACGGGAGCGTTGCGTGCGGGTTGCGTCCGCGCGCAATGGATCGCTGTGCGGTGGTGCTGCGTTGCAGATGGGCCACAGTCGCCGCTAGGGTGTGACATGGCTTCCGATCCGAGTCCCGACTACGACGCAATCATCGTAGGCGCCGGCATGTCCGGCCTCTTCCAGCTTTACCGCCTTCGCGAGCTTGGACTGAAAGTCCGAGTATTCGAGTCTGGAACGGGCGTCGGCGGTACCTGGTACTGGAACCGCTATCCCGGCGCGCGGTTCGACTCGGAAAGTTATTCCTACGGCTATTCCTTCTCGAAGGAATTGCTGGAGGAGTGGGATTGGACCGAGCATTTCTCGCCCCAGCCTGAGACCCTGCGCTACCTCAACCACGTGGCCGACAAGTTCGACCTGCGGCGCGACATCCAGTTCCGCAGCAAGGTTATGGCGGCCCACTGGCAGGAGGTGACGCGAAGCTGGCAGGTCACGCTGGAGGATGGAAGTCGCAGCACCGCCCGCTTCCTGATCACCGCCATCGGCCCTTTGTCGGCCTTCACCATGCCGCGCATCGAGGGCGTCGAGAGTTTCGCGGGCCAGAGTTGCCATACCGCGCGTTGGCCGCACGAGCCGGTGAGCTTCGAGGGCAAGCGCGTGGCCGTGATCGGCACCGGTGCGACCGGCGTGCAGACCATCCAGGAGGTCGCCAAGACGGCGAAGTCCCTCACCGTGTTCCAGCGCACACCGAACTGGTGCGCGCCGCTCCACAACCGCAAGATCGATGCCGCCGAGATGGCGCGTATCCGGTCCGACTATCCGGAGATCTTCCGGCGTTGCCAGGAGACCTTCGCCTGCTTCCTGCACACCGCCGATCCGCGCGGCACCTTCGACGTGACTCCGGAGGAGCGAGAGGCTTTCTTCGAGAAGCTCTATGGCGAACCCGGATTCGGGATCTGGGTCGGCAATTTCAACGACATCCTGACCAACAAGGACGCCAACGCCCTGATCTCCGACTTCGTGGCCCGCAAGATTCGGAGTCGGGTGAACGATCCCAAGGTCGCCGAGAAGTTGATTCCAAAGAACCACGGGTTCGGCACCCGCCGCGTGCCGCTCGAGACCCGCTATTACGAAGTCTACAACCAGCCCAACGTCGAACTGGTCGATCTCACCGAGACGCCGATTGAGCGGGTGACGCCGACTGGCATCCGCACCAGCGCCCGCGACTACGACTTCGACATGATCATCTACGCCACGGGGTTCGACGCCCTGACCGGCGCCTTCGATCGGGTCGACATCCGCGGCGTCGGCGGTGAGAGGCTCAAGGACAAGTGGGCGGAGGGCGCAGAGACCTTCGTCGGCATGTCGGTCGAGGGTTTTCCCAACATGCTGATGCTGCTCGGACCGCACACGGCACTGGGCAACATCCCGCGCAGCATCGAATACAACGTCGAATGGGTGACCGACCTGCTGCGCTTCATGCGCGACCGCGGCCTGACCAGGATCGATGCCCGGCCGGAAGGGGTGAAGGCCTGGATGAAGACCGTCCAGGAAGCGTCGGTTGGCCTTCTGTCCAACGAGGTGAATTCGTGGTTCACCGGTGTGAACACGAATGTCGAGGGCAAGCAGACCCGGCGCATCTCGCGCTACAGCGGCAGCGCCCCGGCCTACCGTGCCCGTTGCGACGAGGTCGCCGCGGCTGGCTACCGCGAGATGGAGCTGGGATAGTCAGCGCCCGAACCAGCGCGCGACTATGTCCCTAACCCTCGGCGAGGTGAAGGGCAGCGCCAGCCACGCCAGAAGCAGAAACTCCATGTGCATGTCCGGCCGCAGAAGTGGGATCATGCCGAGACCGATCAGCGCCATCACAAGATGACGGTGTATCCGGCGCGCCGGCATCCAGGGAGCAAGCGCCCGGTTCGCCCGTTCGAGCTGTTCTTTGTCCATGGTCGTGCGCGGAGCCCGTTCCTCGATCGAATGGAATCTGACCCGCGGCTCGCCTGACGACAAGGCCGACCAGGCTGTTGCGCGCGGAACAAGGTTACCGACCTGCCGGCGCTGCCTGCCCCCGTGCCTCCCAATCGTGAACAGGGTTCGAAAACTTACAGAAGTAGTGTAAGAGCCGGAAACGACTGGCTGTACGGCACCTTGGCTTACGGAAGGATCTGGATCGTGAACGCTCTTCGCATGCTCGCATTGGCGTTGACGCTTGCCCTGGGGTGGGGCGTGTCGGCACAGGCTCAGGCGCCGGCCTCTCCGCCCGCCGGGCTCTCGCAGGACCAGTTCGACTCGTTGGTCGATGCGATCAGCAATTCAGTCTCCGAGAAGCTGAAGGCCGAAGGTGCGCTGGCACCGGCACCTGCCGCCGCGCCTGCTCCGGCGCCCGCCGCGTCCGAATCCAAGGCGAAGTCGAAGGCGCCGCCGCCGCCCAAGATCGTGAGGGTCGAGCCCAAGGCGGGGCCCGATCCGTTCGCGGCCCTGATCGATGGCACGGTCAAGGTGGTCAACGCACTTCCCATGCTCGGCACCGAACTCGCCCGCATTCCGAGCCTTCTCGACCAGCAGACCGCAGGTGGGCGAGGGGCTTCGGCCTTCCTGCTGCTTCTCTGTGCCGTGGCTGTGGTCGCCGTCGCAGCCGAGGCCCTTCTGCGTCTCCTGCTTCACCGTTTCCGGGCGCGGCTCGCCGCGAGCACCGGGGCGGAATACGGCGGGCGTTCGATCGCCCACCTCGTGGGGCTCGCCATCCTGGACGGGTTGGGCGTGCTGGCCGTCTGGCTGATCTGCAATGCAGCCACCGGGGCCTGGTTCACGGGTACGACGGGCCAGGACAGGCTGGCTGCCGCTGTGCTGGCGGGCATCTTCTCCTGGCGCCTGTATATCCTGCTGTTCCGCATCATTCTGCAGCCCGAGCTGCCGACTGCGCGCCTCTGTACGGTCGACGATCGGGAGGCGAAGGCCATGTATCTGCGCATTTCCGTGGTGATGCTGGTCATTGTCCTCATGCGTATCCTGGGCCAGGTCCTCGTCGCCATTCGCACGCCGACGGACGCCCTTGCGGCCTTCCAGGTGCTCGGCGGCTTCCTTTATCTCGCGGCGTTCCTCTGGCTGGCCTTCCGGTCGCGTGTTGCCGCGCAGCAGTGGTTCGGCGGCCTGCGGGAGCTCGCGCCGGTGATCGGTGGGCTGGGCCGAAGGTGGATTCCCATCGCTCCGCTGTTCTTCATCGCGCTGGGCGTGACGCTCATCTACGGAGCCGTTTCCGGGTCCATGCATGTCGGCTCGGCGATGGTTCTCACGCTCAACCTTGTCGTCGGCGTCCTGATCTTCGAGACGCTGATGCAGGCCTTCGTGCGCCGTCTCGACTCCCAACTTGCCGGGCGGACACCGGCCAGCTCGACGCCGAAGCTGCCCGACGTGGTGGCGCGCTGCATCCGTGTGGCGGTGCTGATCGGGGTGACCGTGCTGATCGCCGAGAGCTGGGTCGTTCAGGTCCTGCATCTCGTGAGCGACAACGAGTGGGAGCAGCTCACCAGGTCCTCCCGGACCGCCGGCGTCACCCTGTTCGTGGCGTTCGTCGCCTGGGAACTCTTCAAGTACATGACCGATCCCTATATGGGGGCAAAGACAAAGGATGCCGCACAGGCGATTGCCGACGGCGACGCGGCGACTGGACCGGCTTCGCGGCTCAGCACCATGATGCCGCTGATCCGGCGCACCGCGGCCGTTCTGATCATCCTGATCGCGGTGATGATCGCGCTGCAGGATTTTGGCATCAACATCACACCGCTGATCGCCGGCGCCTCGGTGTTCGGCATTGCCATTTCCTTCGGTAGCCAGACGCTGGTGAAGGATATCGTGTCGGGCCTTTTCTACCTGTCCGACGATGCATTCCGGGTCGGCGAGTATATCGATTGCGGCAAGGCCAAGGGCACGGTCGAAGGCTTCACCCTGCGATCGATCAAGCTGCGGCACCAGAACGGCCAGGTCCATACGATCCCGTTCGGTCAGCTCGGCCAGATCACCAACTTCAGCCGCGACTGGATCACCACGAAGTTCAACCTGCGCTTCGCCCGCGACACCGACATCGAGAAGCTGCGCAAGGCCTCCAAGAAGATCGGTGCCGAGTTGATGGAGATGCCCGCCCTCGCCGATCAGATCCTGGCGCCCTTCAAGATGCAGGGTGTCGCCGACATCACCGGCAATGCCATCGTCGTGCGGTTCAAGTTTACGGCCCGGCCGGGCAATCCGGCGGCGATCCAGCGCGAGGCCATCAAGCGCATGTTCAGCACTTTCCCGGCGCTCGGTTTCGAGTTCGCGAAGGATGGCGCCAATGTCGTGGTGCACACCAGCTCGCCGTCCAACGACCCGGGAGGGGAGGCGCTGCCCCCGCTGCCGACGCCCGCGAATGTGCCTGCTGCGGCGGTGGGCTGACAGGGTCGATTAATCCGCCCCCGCTCCTGACAATCCCGAGCCGTCGCCCCATATGAGAAGGGGCGGCTGCGCAGCGTCCCGCGAAGTCTTGCGCCTGGAGAGATCATGTCCACGCGCACCACGCTCACCTCCGTAACATTCACCCGGCCGTTCTCGCTCTCAGCGGTGGAGGGCGCGCAGCCCGCCGGCACCTATCGCGTCGTGACCGAGGAGGAGCCTCTGGAGGGACTTAGCTTCGGCGCCTACCTGCGCACGGCGACGATGATCTACCTTCCGGCAGCCCCGGCGCCCGGCCAGACCCGCCAGGTCGTGCCTGTGGACCCCGACGAACTCTCCGCCTTGCTGGCTGTCGACAAAGATCAGGCTGCGTTGGGAATGTAATCGCAGGCCGGTTGCGGCGCCCGATGAGATCGGGCAAATGCGCCTCCCGAAACTTTGGAGAGTGCACATATGGCGACCGAAGACACGCGTTCAGAACCGCTACGTGACCCCCGCAGCCTGCGGCCGATCCCCCGATTCATCTTCGCGTCACGATGGCTTCAGCTTCCGCTCTATCTGGGGCTGATCGTGGCGCAGGTCGTCTACGTCTTCCTGTTCCTGAAGGAGCTGCTGCACCTCGTCGTCGAGAGCCCCAGCGTGACCGAGTTGCAGGCCATGCTGATCGTGCTGGGCCTGATCGACGTGGTCATGATCTCCAACCTGCTGATCATGGTGATCGTGGGCGGTTACGAGACTTTCGTGTCGCGCATGGAGCTGAACCGCCATCCCGACCAGCCGGAATGGCTGAGCCACGTCAATGCGAGCGTCCTCAAGATCAAGCTGGCAATGGCGATCATCGGGATTTCGTCGATCCACCTGCTGCGGACGTTCATCGAAGCCGGCAGCCTCGGCAAACCGGACGCGACCTATACCGAAGCCGCCATCATGTGGCAGTCGATCATCCACGCCCTGTTTATCCTCTCGGCCGTGGGCATTGCCATCGTCGACCGTATCTCCCAGCCGCCCGCTCGCCATCACTGACGGCCGGCGTGGGTTGCCGGATGCCCTCCCGCCGACAGGGCGCCGGCGGGAGGATTTTTGTAATTACTGCGCCGCGCCGCCCGCCCAGGGTGACATGACCTCGTTCATGCCGGTCAGTTCACCGGTCTTGGGATCTCGAACGATGCAGGAGGGATTGGCAAATCCCAGCGGCGAAACCGGATTGTCGACCTCGACGATCGGCAGCCTGGCGGCGATCGCCTTCTTCACCTCGTCGGGCAGGTCGCGATTCACCCGGATCGGGCCGACGCCGGAAATATCCACTCGCGGCTGATGGAAGGCCGCTTCGACGTCCATGCCGCGGTCGATCATCATCAGGGAGAGCTGGGAAACGGCCGGCACGATGCGCCGCCCGCCCGACGCCCCGATGCAGAACCACGGCTGGCCGTCCTTGACCACGACGACCGGGCAGATGTTGCAAAGCGGCTTCTTGCCCGGCGCGATCGAGTTGGGGCGGTTGGGCTCGGGATCGAACCACAGCATGCCGTTGTTCATGGTGATGCCGGTCTTGGGCAGCATCACGCACGAGCCGAACAGGCTCATCAGGGTCTGGGTCAGCGCCACCATGTTGCCTTCTGAGTCGGCGGCGCAGAAATGGGTGGTGCAAGTGTCGGTCGGCTTGTCGCCCAGGGTCTTCAGGCGTTCGTCGTAGGCCTTGTGCATGCCCTCGGCGATGGCGGCGAAGAATTCGGCGCCGGGCGCGCCCTTGCCCTTGGTCGCGGCGCCCGCGAGCTCAATGGCGCGGCGCAGGGTCGGACCGGCCGTGAGGCCGCCCGCGACATTGATGGTGACCCCATTGTGCTCGAAGGCGAGGGGATCGACGATCTTGGCTTCGTAGCCGGCGAGATCGTCATAGGAGATGGCCGAGCCGCCGGCCTGCAGATCGGCGGCAATGTCGCGGGCGAGGCTGCCCTCGTAGAATTCCCGAGGGCCTGCTTCGGCCAGCCGCCGCATCGTTTCGCCGAGGTTGCCGAGCTTGATGTAGCGACGGGTGCCGGCCCAGTCGCTGGCCGGCACGCGGCCGTCGTCGCACAGGTAATTGGCCTTGGAGGCAGGGAACTTCTCAAGATGCTTGGCGCCGTTGGCGATCATCACCTGCATGTACCAGTCGAGTTCCATGCCGCGCTGGGCGATCTCGACGCCGGGCTGCAGGACATCCTTCCAGGCGACGGTGCCGAAGCGCTCCAGTGCCTTGGCCAGACCCGCGACCATGCCGGGCACGGCGATCGAGTGATAGCCGACTTCGTTGCGCTGCTCTTTGATGTCGGGCCAGGCGAACGGGTTGGCGGGGCCGGGGCCGACGATCTCGTAGACCGACGGATCAAGCTTCTTCGCCGAGACGGGACCATAGTCGACCGTCCAGGCGCGCTGTTCCTTGGCGCTCCAGATCGTCATGAACCCGACGCCGCCGATGCCGCTCATCCAGGGCTCGAGGGCGCCAATGGCCATGCCGGTCGCGACCGCCGCATCAATGGCATTGCCGCCCTTGCGCAGGATCGAGGCGCCGACTTCCGCAGCCTTGGCATTCTGGGCGACGACGACGCCCTTGCCGCGAACCGCATGCTTTGTGAATTTCAGTTGCCGTGTCAGCGATTCGCTCATCGATACTCCTCAAGTGGGGGAGGGACTGTAGCGGGACCCTTTTTCGCCACAAAGCCTGTTAAACTGCAGGGCGGACAGGCAGAAAGATCGTGGCGTGGCTGAACTGAACCAGATCGATCTGCAGGCGCTCACCAAAGGCGACAAGCGAACGTGGGATGCGTTCGTCCTTGCGGCCGCGCCGTTGATCAATGCCGTCGTCCGGCGGACCCTCACTTCGTATCGGGTGGGTGAGGATGACGTAATGGACGCCGCCCAGGACGTGTTCGTGCGCCTGTGCGCGCAGGATTTCAGGCTGTTGAAAACTTACGATCCGGCGCGGGCCGGCCTTCCGACCTGGCTGTCGGTGGTGGCCCGGTCGTGCGCCATCGATCATATGCGAAGGCGTCGGCAGGCGACTGAGCCGATCGACGACGTGCCCGAGGCCTTTCTGGGCGTCGAGGACCGGCATGTCGAAAAGCTGAAGATCCCGGAGGGGCTGCTCACCGCCCGACAGGTCCTGATCCTCAGGTACCTGTACGACGAGGAGCGGGACGTCATGGAAGTCGCACGATTGCTGTCGGTCGATGCCCAGACCATTCGCAGCACCCATCACAAGGCCCTCCTGAGGCTGCGGGCGCATTTTCGCGAGGAAGATCCCGGTGACAGGGGATGAAGCGCGATGTTTTGGCGTAGTATGAGCAGGAGCGACCCATGACCACCCAGCGGCGGACCCCGAGGAGCGACAAGGAGCTGTGGCGGAGCCTCGCCAGCCGGCCCGATGTCGCGCCTGCGGTGTTAAGCGAGATGGACCTCGCCGCCTGGCTCGACGGCCGGCTTTCGGAAGAGGCGGCTGCCCCGATCGAGGCGGCGGTGGCAGCGGATCCGACGCTGCGGCAGGCTGCGCTCGATCTTGCCGATATTCTGGGCAAACCCCTGCCGGCCGCGCCGGAGAGGATGGTCGTGCGAGCTCGCTCGCTGGTGGGGTTCGAGGCCGAGCGAAGAGCGTCCGGCGGCGGTTTCTTCGGGAGATGGTTTTCGGGGCGCGGCCTCTTTCCCGGCCCGCGTCATATGCTTCAGCAGGGAGTGATGGCGGCGGCCGCGCTGGTCATCGCGACGGGCGGCTTCATGGTCGGTGGCGGCCTGGGCGAATCGCTCGCGCAGCAGCGCGATGGCAATTCCACGATCGACTCGGCCAACGTGAAGACGACGGCCTCGAACGAGGTCGGCGAGTTCTTCGCGGGCGACGGCATCTGACATGAATTCGCGTCTGCTTCAGACCCTGCTGGCGTTATCGCTGCTTCTGAACACGTTCGTGCTCGTCGGCTTCGTCTACCGGAGCTGGATCGCGCCGCCATTCGAGATGCATCCGCCGCCACCGCCGCGAGGACCCGGGCAGCCCGGCGGTCCCCGCTTCAATCCCGTCGAGATGGTCGTGCGCGATCTCGGCCTCGACGGCGAACAGCGCCAGCGGATGAAGGACCTGTTCGATCGCTACGCCAATGAACGCCGCGAGCGGTTGCAGGACATCCAGCGCGTCCGCGAGCAGACGGGTATCGAGTTGGGACGTACGCCCGTGGACATGTCCAAGGTCGACGGTCTCATCGATCAGGTAAGCCACCTGCGCGCCGAGCAGCAGAAGGAAACGCTGCGCACCCTTCTGGAGCTCCAGCCGTCCCTGCGGCCCGACCAGCGCGAACGCCTGCAAGAGCTGCTGGTCGACCGGGTCGCACCGCCGCCGACACCGCCCCGTCCGCCGGCGGGGGGACCCCCGCGACCCCCGCAATAGGAGGGTGTCGTCATGAGCGCGCAGCTGGGCCGTCGCAACTTCATGGGAGGCGGCTTGGCGCTTTCGGCCGGGCTGGCCTCCGGTCTGCGGTCTGCCGGTCCGGTATATGCGGCACCGGCGATGGGGTTCGACGAAGCGCGGCACCTGCTGTCGCGCACATCATTCGGCGTGACGCCGGCCGAAATCCAGGCGCTCGAAGCGCTCGATTACGCGGCCGCGGTCGATCGGCTGCTTGCCGATCCCCGCCGCGAGGCCGTGACGCCCGCGCCGGGCTGGATCGACATGGGTCCGGCGGAACTCCAGCGCCGTCAGCGGGCGGCCGAGGCGGGACGCAAGCAGGGCATCGACGGCAAGAAGCTGGAAGTCGTGCTGCCGGTACGCGAGCAGGGCCGCGAACTGAAGAACTGGTGGGTCGAGGAGATGATTGCGACCGATCAGCCGCTGGTCGAGCGCATGACGCTCTTCTGGCACGGGCACTTCACCTCCTCCTTGGAGAAGGTGCGTTATCCGTCGTCCCTGTTCCGCCAGAATGCACTGTTCCGGCGGGAGGCGCTCGGCAACTATGCGACACTGCTCAAGGCGGTGGCACGCGATCCAGCCATGCTGATCTATCTCGACGGCAGGGGATCGGTGGCGCGCCAGCCCAACGAGAACTTCGCCCGCGAGCTGCTCGAGCTCTTCACATTGGGCGAGGGCAATTATGGAGAGTCCGACATCAAGGCGGCGGCGCGAGCCTTCACCGGCTGGAGCGTCGATCGCGACTCGGGGGCTTTCGTCGATCAACCGGGCCGTCACGACGACGGCCAGAAGACGTTTCTCGGGAAGTCCGGCCGCTTCGGCGGTGACGCGATCCTGAATATCCTGCTCGCGCATCCGCGCACCGCTGAGATGGTCGTCGAGAAGCTGTGGCGGGAGTTCGTGTCGCTGCGGCCGGACCCTGCCGAAGTAACGCGCCTCGCCGCGAGCTTCCGCCAGGGTGGGTACGAGATCAGGCCACTGATGCGTGATCTCTTCCTGTCCACCGCCTTCCGTGACCGCGCCAACCGCGGCGCCCTCATCAAGTCGCCTGTCGACCTCATCGTCGGATCGGTTCATGTGCTCGGCCTGCCGGTGCCGGAGAAGACAGGGCTTGTCCGTATGCTGCAGGGCCTGGGCCAGGTGCCGTTCAACCCGCCGAACGTAAAGGGTTGGGCCGGCGGCGAGAGCTGGATCTCGACCTATACGCTGCTGCTGCGCCAGCAGTTCGTGCGTCGCATGATCGAGGCAACCACCGTTGCGCCGATGGAGGGGGGCATGCGGATGGCAGACCGCCCCAACCGTCGTGCCGACCGCCGCGAGCAGCTTCCTGCCGTCGACACCAAGATGGCGATGGAACCGTCGCGTCCCGTCGAAGGCCGCAGCCTGCGCAATGCCGGCAACGAACTGCGCCTCGGCCCGTCCCTGGCCGGCATCGACAATGCAATGCTGCTACGCACGCTTCTGCCGGTCGAACCGGTCGACGGCGTGGCCATGAACGGGTCGGCCGGCGCGGTCGTGGCGTCGGCGCTGCTCGACACGTCCTACCAGCTGAAGTGAGGAGGGGACCATGAATCGTACCCTCCTGCTGATCGAGCTGAAGGGCGGCAATGACGGGCTGAACACGCTCGTGCCCTATGCCGACGCGAAGTACCGCGAACTGCGCGCCGGGATCGGCGTGCCCCGCGAGCGGGTCCTGCAGCTCGACGAGAGGGTCGGCCTGCATGAGAAGCTCCTGCCTTTGATGGAGTCGTGGAAGGCGGGCGATCTCGCGATCCTCCAGGGTGTCGGCTATCCCTATCCGAACCGCTCGCACTTCCGGTCGATCGAAATATGGGACACGGCCTCCGCATCGTCGCAGACGTTGAGCGAGGGCTGGGTTGCCCAGGCCTTCAACGGTGCCAGCCTGGCCAAAGGCGTCGGCGTCGACTGTATCGTGGCGGACACCAATGCGTTGCCCGCGACCGGACCGTCCTTGCGCACCATCGTGATGCAGGATGCCGAGAACTTCCTGCGACAGGCCAACGCGGTCCGCCCGGCTCCAATGCCCGGCGATGGCGGCAATCCGGCCCTCCATCACCTGCTGTCGGTGCGGCGGGAGATCAATGCCGCCGCGGCGGGCCTGCGCGACCGGCTGCACGACGTTCCGGCGCCAGCCGAGGCCTATGGCCAGGAGTTTCTCCTCGGCCGACAGCTCGACCTCGCGACGCGAATCCTTGCGGCCAAGGTGCCGGTCGTGGCCATCAAGGTGGCGCTGGGCGGCTTCGACACCCATGCCAACCAGGCGCCCACACACGAACGCCTCCTGGCTTTTCTTGCCGCCAACCTCGCGACGTTGCGCCGGAACCTGATCGCGGCCGACCTGTGGAAGGACGTGGTCGTGATGACCTATTCCGAGTTCGGCCGGCGCGCCCGGCAGAACGCCAGCGGCGGCACCGATCACGGAACCTCAGCGCCGCAATTCGTCATGGGCGGCGGCGTGAAGGGCGGCCTGCACGGAGTCTATCCGTCGCTGTCGGATCTTCCGGACGGCGACCTCAGGCACACGGTCGACTTCCGCAACGTCTTCGCCACGCTGGCCCGCGGCTGCTGGGGCCAGTCGTACGATTTCGGCCTGCGCCAGCCGCTGAGGCTCGACTTCCTCGCTTAGTTGACCCTGGAGACGCCCCGTCCGAGGAGCTCGTCGCGCACCGAGCCGCGGTCGGCCTCGATCCGAATGTACCAGATGAGCAGCGCGGCGATGATCTTGATGATCACCGGAACGACAATATAGACGAAGATCAACGCCGTCCCGCTGTACAGGCCCTGAGACGGATTGAACCCGAGGACCGCCGCCACCGGCAGCGAGCCGGCGGCGCCGATCGCCGTCGCCAGCTTGGTCGAAAGTGCCCACAGGCCGAAATAGGCGCCGGTGTCGCCCTTGGTGTCCTTGCCCTCGTCGGAGTTGATGATATCGGCCAGGACCGACGGCGGCAGGCCGTAGTCGGCCCCGATGCCAAGGCCGGTGATGATGGCGATCGGCATGAACCAGACGAAGTCGCCGGCGCCGAGAAAGACGCCGAACGACATCGCCACGGCCGTCAGAACCATGGCGATGAACCACGCGGCCGTCTTGCTGAAGCGGCGCGACAACAGCATCCAGAGCGGCACGCTGGCGGCGGCGGCGCCGAAATAGACCAGCAAGATGATGCCGGCCTGCAGCTTGTTCCCCTTCAGCACATGCTCGACGTAGAAGAGCATCACCGAGACCGCGACGCCCAGCGCCGCGCCATTGACGATGAAGACGAGCAGCAGGCGGCGAAACAGCCTGTTTTTCAGCGGCGCGAAGAACGGGATCAAAGTCTTGATCGAGGCGCTTCGCTCCATGTTGCGGGTCGGTCGGGCCAGCGACGGCATCAGGCCGATCAACCAGTCGCGGAAGTACCGGACATGGATTTCCGGATTCTCGCGCACGACCGGCGGATGGACCGAGGGGGGCGACCAGAGCAGGGTCGGCAGGGAGAACAGCACGGCGATGGGGATGAAGATCAGCCCCATGTAGACGTAGCCGGCGTGCTCGCCCATCTGGGCGGTGAAGTAGGTGGGGAGCACGACCGCGAGGGTCATGCCGATCAGGCCGAAAACCTCGCGGCCGACCGTGACCCTGGTTCGCTCATTGTAGTCATCGGTCAGCTCTGCCCCGTGGGCGTGATAGCTGATCGACACGCCGGCATAGCCGAGATGCACCACGAGGAGCGCGACGAACAGCCAGGTCGCCAGCCACACGGGCTGGGTGAACAGAGAGACCGGCGGATGGAACAGCATGTAGAAGCCGCCGACCAGCAGCGGCAGCATCAGGGCCACGAAGGTGAGGCGCCCGCGCGGGCCGCGATGGGTGAACTTGTCGCTGATCAGACCGATCACCGGATCCTGAATCGCATCGATCACGCGCGTCGTGATGAAGATCAGGCCCATGATGCCGAGTGGCACCTTGAGCACCTCGCCATAGAAATGGCTGACGTTCAGGACCACCGGCAGCGCCGCCATGTTGAGCGGAAGCTGATTGGTCGAGTAGGCGACGAGACGGTCGAAACGCAGCCTTATGGACGTCGTCGAGCCGAGGCCGGACTTGGGCGCATGCACGCGGATTCTGCCTTCCTGTTCGGCTCACCTTTGACTGGCGGCCTTTTGATTGCCGACCGTTATATATGCCTGAAGTGTGCCTGCAAAACGTCCGTGCGGCGCGTAGAGAAGCCTGCGGCACAATAGGCAAGGTAATACCGCCACATGCGGCGGAAACGCTCGTCGAAGCCCATGCGGCCGACCTGGTCGGCCACCCCGTCGAAGCGGCCGAGCCAGGTTTCCAGGGTCCGCGCATAGTCCAGTCCGAAACTGTAGAGTTCCGCCACCTTCAGGCCGGCCTGCCGGCACTGCTCGCGCAGGCTGGCAGGAGACAGGAGCATGCCGCCGGGGAATACGTAGGTCTGGATGAAGTCCGGGTGCTTGCGGTAGCGCTCGAAGAAGTCGTCGGCAATGACGATGGCCTGGACGATCGCGGACCCGCCCGGCACCACATGCCGCTTGAGGGTGGCGAAATAGTCCGGCCAGAACCGCTCGCCCACGGCCTCGATCATCTCGATCGACACGATATGGTCGTAGCGGCCCTCGATGTCGCGATAGTCGCGGAACTGCAGGTCGACCCTGTCGGCCAGGCCCGCCCGCTGCAGGCGCGCACGCGCGTACTCGAGCTGCTCCTTGGAAATGGTCACACCCGTGACCCGCATCCCGCGCCGGGCGGCCACCTCGGCAAAGCCGCCCCAGCCGCATCCGATCTCCAGGATGCTGTCGCCCTGGCGAGCGCCGAGCTGGGTCAGTATACGCTCATATTTGGCGATCTGGGCGGCCTCGAGCGGTTTCTCGGCTTCGCCCTCGTACAGGGCGGAGGAGTAGGTCATCGAGGGGTCGAGCCACAGGCCGTAGAATTCGTTTCCGAGATCGTAATGGGCGTGGATGTTCTTCTTCGACCCCTCTCGCGTGTTCTCGTGCCGCCGGTGCAGGAACTTGAGCAGCAGCCCGTGAAAGAAGTTCGTCCGTGTCATCTTGCCCAGCGCCTGTTCGTTGGCGAGAAGCAGGGTGATGAGCGTCGGAAGGTCGGGCGATTCGCAGAAGCCTTCCATGTAGGCTTCGGCGAATCCCATGTCGCCGTCGAGCAGGACCCGGCGAAAGAATCGCCAGTCCCGCACGTCGATCTCGGCATGGGGCACAGCGTCTGGGTTTCCGAAGGTGCGCACCTTGCCGTCGGGAAGTCGCACGGTCAGGCGTCCGACGGACAGGCGTTCCAGGGATTTGAGGATAAACCGGGCGGCGAGGGGCATGCGGTCCGAAGTGCAAGTCAGCGGGTCACGAGCTCCGACGGCGGTGCTGGCTTAGTGTAAAATCTCGCCCGCTTCCGCCACAGATGCAAGGCCTGCCAGTGGATGCGGACCATGACGCCGAGAGTCATGGTCGGGTTGGCGAGGAAGCGCCGCAGGATGCCGCGATCGTCCAACGCTTCGCGCCGCCCGCCCACCGACGTGGCGAGCATCAGGCCTTGGTCGTCATGATAGTTCACGTCGACATGCGCGCGCTCGGCGTCGAGACGGAAGCGGAAGCGATAGCCGCCCTCGATCGGCAGGAACGGCGAGACGTGAAACACCTTGCGGCCTTCGAACCACTGGTCGGCCTCGATGGGCGCGCCGTCGTCGTGATGGACGAGGTAGCAGTGGCTCTCGCCGAACGTATTGTTGACCTCGCACAGGACGGCCCGGAGCACGCCGGCTCGATCGCGGCAGAACCAGAAGCTCACCGGATTGAACACGTAGCCCAGCATGCGGGGCATGGTCATCAGCAAGACCTCGCCGTCGCAGAAATCCGCGACGCCTCGCTGGCGCAGGATTTCCTCCAGCCAGCGCTTGAGGTCCGACCCATCCCTGGCGCCGTGGTCGGCGCGGCGAAAGGAGACGGCGCCGCGGCGGTCGACCTTCAGCCAGCGGCCGGCGGCGCTTTCGAGCGCATCGAGGCCGAGGCAGAGATAGCCGACCTCGTAGCGGAAGGCGTTCTCGCGCGGCCTCAGCCGCCGATGGACGATCGTGGCATCGACGATCGAATGAGGAGACGCGGGGCTCACGGTGTCTCGGCCGCGGTGCGGGCGGCCACGGGAACCGGCAGCGGCGGGATCGCCGGCCGGTCGGCCACGACCCGAGGCGGATCGCCGATCCGGCGGTGCTCGTCGGGCCGCGGCCAGGGGCGATGGACGCCGAGTTGCTCGGCGACGTCCAGGCCGGCCGACAAGGCATCCTCGTGGAAACCGTAGCCGCAATAGCTGCCGCAGAAATAGGTGCCCCGCACACCCTGGATGCGATGCAGATCGCGCTGCGCGCGGATGGCCGCCGCGTCGTACATCGGATGCTCGAAGGAGAAGCGCGAATGCGCCGTCGCCGGCGCCGGAACACGGCCCGGATTCACCGACACGAACAACGGGACGCTGTCGGGCAGGTTCTGCAGGCGATTCATCCAGTAGGTCACGCTGACGTTGGTATCGCGGCTGCGGCTGTCGGCGACGTAGTTCCAACTCGCCCAGGCGCTCCGGCGCTTCGGCATCAGGCTCTCGTCGCCATGCAGCCATACCTCGTTGGTCGAATAGGCGAAGCGGCCGAGCAGGTCGCGCTCCGTCTGGTCGGCGTCGGTTAGAAGCGAAAGAGCCTGGTCGGCATGGCAGGCGAGCACGACCCGGTCGAAGCGATCCCAGTGTCCGCCGGCGTCGCGGACTTCTACGCCTTCGCCGAGGCGCCGGATCGCACTGGCCGGCGTCGACAGGCGTGCGCGGGCGCGCAGCGGCGTCACAATCCGCTCCACGTAGGAGCGACTGCCGCCACTGACAGTGCGCCATTGCAGCTGCGGGCCGATCGTCAGGAGGCCGTGATTGTTGAAGAAGCGCGCGAACGTCTGCGCCGGATAGTCGAGCATGCGTCCAAGCGGCGTCGACCAGATGCAGGCCGCCATCGGCACGAGATAGCGGTCGCGGAAGGCCGCACCGAAGCCCGCCTGCTCGACGAAGTCGCCGATCGTGAAGTCGAGGTTCTCCGCCTGGTCGAGAAGCTGCGGGGCCATCCGGTTGAACCGCAGGATGTCATGGGTCATGCGCAGGAACGAGGGGCGGGCGAGGTTGCGGCGCTGGGCGAAGTAGCCGGCGAACGAACTTGCATACTCGAAGCCGCCATCGTCGAGGCTGACGGCGAACGACATGTCGGACGGCTCGGTCGGCACGCCGAGATGATCGAACAGGGCGATCAGATTGGGATAGTTGCGCTCGTTGAACACGATGAAGCCGACATCGACCGGCAGGCGCCCGTGCTTCGTCGGGGCGTCGACCGTGCAGGAGTGGCCGCCGAAACGGTTCTCGCGCTCGTAGACGACCACGTCGTGGCTGCGGCTGAGGAGCCAGGCGGCTCCGAGACCGGACACGCCGGCGCCGATGACGGCGATTTTCATTTTCGTACGCTCCCCCGGATGCTTCTACGCTGATTTCTTGATGGTTTGGAAGGCGGCCAGGGCCCGATCCCGGGCGGCGCCGTGCTCGACGATCCGCCCCGGATAGACTTCAGCCGGGACGGCGGCCGCCCAGGGACGATGAATCGTAGCGCTGGGCAGGTGGGCGAGTTCGGGCACCCAGCGCCGGACGTACTCTCCGTCGGGATCGAATTTCTCACCCTGGAGAACCGGGTTGAACACACGGAAGTAGGGAGCCGCGTCGGCGCCGCAGCCGGCGACCCATTGCCAGCCGGTCGCATTGTTCGCGACGTCGGCGTCGACGAGCGTGTCCCAGAACCAGCGCTCGCCGCGGCGCCAGTCGATCAGCAGGTCCTTCGTCAGGAAGGATGCCGCGATCATCCGCACGCGATTGTGCATCCAGCCGGTCGTCCAGAGTTCGCGCATCCCGGCATCGACGATGGGATAACCGGTCCCACCGCGTTGCCAGGCCGTGAGCGCTCCCGTCTGATCGGCCCACGGGAAGGCATCGAATTCGCGCCGGAAGTTTCGCTCCGCCAGATCGCCATTGTGGAAGATCAAGTGGTACGCGAACTCGCGCCACCCGACTTCCGACAGAAATTTCTCGGTGGCGGCCGAGGCGCCGCGGGTCATCGCGGCGTGCCAGATCTGACGCGGTGAAATCTCGCCGAAGGCGAGATGGGGAGACAGGCGGGACGTGCCCTCGATCGCCGGGCGGTCTCGCGCCTCGCGATAATCCGCGAGAGCCTCGTCGAGGAAATGCGTAAGGCGCAATTGGGCGCCGTCCTCGCCCGGCGTCCAGGCGGCGCGTATGCCGCCGGCCCAATCGGGCGCGGTGGGCAGCAGGCGCCAGGAGGCGAGCGGCTCGCCGGCCGGCCAGGACTTGGGCGCCGGCACGCTCTTCGGAGAGGGTGCCGGGGCCGCCGGGGGGGCGAGCGCGCGGCAGGCGCGCCAGAAGGGCGTGAACACCTTGAAGGCATCGCCGCTCTGTGTCGTGACCTCCCAGGGCTCGAAGAGCAGGTTGGCCTTGCAGCTCTCGACGGCGATGCCGCTATCGGAGAGCGACTTCTTCAGGCGCGCATCCCGCTCGCGCGAGCCTTGGTCGTAAACGCGATTCCAGAACACGGCTTCGGCCCCGCATTCGGCGGCGAGTTCGGCGATGACCTTCTCGGCCGGACCTCGGCGCAGGACCAGCCGGGATCCGAGGCCGCGCAGGGAGGCATCGAGCGCGTGGAGGCTGTAGTGCAGCCACCAACGCGAAGCGCCGCCGAGCCGCCGCAGACCCTTGGTTTCCTCGTCCAGAACGAACACCGGCACGACCGTACGCCCGGCCTCCAGCGCCTTGATCAGCGCGGGATTGTCCGAGAGGCGAAGGTCGCTGCGGAACCAGACGATCGAAACCGACATGCGCTGGATACGCACATGGCGGACGAACGGATGATCGGCCGTGCGCTAGGTCAGGAGCGGGGGCAGTTGGGCGCCGGTCGCATCTCCAGGCTCTGGAGATCCGCGGTCACCGTGAGCAGACCGGTATCGACGGTGAGCCGGTCGAGCACGCCGTTCTCGAACACCTGCGCCGTCACCGAAAAGAGAGGACGCTGTGCCTGGTCGCGGCCGCGGGTGAAGCTCATGGAAACCGGCCAGGACTTGCCTTTGGGCAGGGCGACCTGCTTTTCCATCGGCCGGGACGACCGCAGACGGCCATCTTCCAGCTGCGTCACGTCGATCAGGAACCCGTCGCTCATCACTTCGGGATCGAACATCAGAGCCGGAAACGAAGTGGCGTTGGCGCGGAGCCGTTCGGTGAGGTGGTCGATCGCGGCCACCGGCATCAACGTGGCGAAGGGCAGGAAGAACTGGGAGGGCTGGGCGCCGACCGTCGCGATCTCGGCGCGCAGTTCGCCCTGGGTGCGCTGGACGCGCCCCTTGGTCTCGCGCGTGTTGCCATTCTGAACCTGCGTGGTCTGGTACCGCAGGCTGTTGCCGCTGCGAGGCTCCTCGGCGTCCAGCTTGGAGGACAGGCTCATCTTCCACGAGGCGGTCAGCGCGATCTCGGACGTGATATCGCGCTTGAGGTGCCATCCCGCGCAATCCTGCGTGAGGTCATGGATTGCCGTGCCGATCCGCGGTGCATTGGCGGCGGCCCCGAGACGCAGCACATACTCGGCACGATGCGGCTGCATCTGCGCGAAAGCGAGCTGCGGTCCGCAGAGGACGGCAGCGACGACGAAACACACCAGGCGACGCATTGCGCCAGCTTGCGCATGCTCTCCGATCAGGTCAATCGTGCGTCGCATGAAATTCCGAGACATCGTGGCAGCATTCTGGCGAAGCCCTGAGCCGTCCCAGAATATGCATGGCGCGGCACACATGGGAGCGGCCGCTCGCCGGTGATGGTCGATCCATGAAAGGCCTGGAATTCATCTGCGCAGGCGAGCGCCTGGAGGCGCTGCCGATGGGCGCGCTCTACTGGCCGGCGGAGCGATGGCTGGCCGTGGCCGACCTGCATCTGGAGAAAGGGTCGTCCTACGCCGTCAATGCCCGCAAGCTGCTGCCGCGCTACGATACCAAGCAGACGCTGGGCATGCTCTCGGCGCTGATCGACGCCGTGCAGCCACGCACGGTCGTCTGCCTGGGCGATTCATTTCACGACCGTGCCGCCGTGGATCGCCTGCCTGACGCCGAGCGCGCCGAAATCGAGCGGCTGACGAGGAAGGCGCGCTTCGTCTGGATTGCCGGCAACCACGATCCGGCACCGCCACCGGCGGGCTGGGGCGAGATTGCCGAAGAGGTCAAGGCGGGTTCGCTGATCTTCCGGCACGAGGCGCTGTTCGGGCCGGCCGATGGCGAGATTTCGGGCCACTATCATCCGGTGGCGGCGCTCACGGTGCGGGGGCGGGGCTTGCGGCGGCGATGCTTCCTCACGGACGGGAGGCGTCTCATCCTCCCGGCGTTCGGCGCCTATGCCGGCGGTCTCAATGCGCTCGACCCGGCAATCGCGCAGCTCTTTCCCGACGACTACGAGGCGCTCGTGGTCGGGCGGGAGGCGGTGCGCCGCCTGTCGTGGCGGCAGCTCCGGCCCGACGCGACCTTCAGATGAGCGTCTTTATTTGGGCAATTCGTATTTCAGCGTGACTTCGCCCAGTCCTTCGATCCTGCCGGTGGCGGTGCTGCCCGGCGGCACGAACTGACAGGCGACCATACTTCCCGACGACACGATCATGCCCTTCCTGAGGCGCTTGCCGTGATCGCCGAGCTTGTTCGCCAGCCAAGCCAGCGCATTGTAGCAATGTCCGAGTACGTCGCCCGAGTGGCCCTCCCGCACGACCTTGCCGTCGAAGGAGACGGCGCCGTTCAGGTTGCCGAGATCGAGTTTCGCCCAATCCTTGTTGGGCTTGGCGAGCAGCGAGCCGCCGTTCCAGCCGGCATCCATGATCAGCGGATTGACGGCGAGGCGGCTGTAGTCGGCACCACGGTCCTCGATCAGTTCGAACCCGGCGCGCGCTTCGCCGACATATTGCGCGATCGAGTCCCTGTCGTAGGGCTTGGCCTTGGGCGCCGGCACGTCGGCGTTGACGATCAGGATGATCTCCAGTTCGGCCCCCAGGCGCGTCCAGCGATCGGCACGGACGGTCGCCTTATGTTCGAACACGCGCTTCTTGCGGATCGGTCCGTAGGCCGGGCCCTTCAGTCCGGTCTGCGCCAGGATCTGCGGCGAGGTCAGCGCGATCTTGTAGCCGACCAGCGGACCCTGCTTGACGACCTGCTTCTTCAGAAAGGCATCCTGGACCTTGTAGGCGAGGCGCTCGTCGTCGGTCGCGAACCGTTCCGGCCACCATCCGACCACGGCGCGCGCCTTGTCGACCTGATGCAGCCACGTTGCCGCCTTGGCGATGCTGAACGTCATTGGAGGCTCCCCCTTGCTTGATTTCTTCATCGTCGCATAGTGCCACCATGTCGACGAAAGCGTTGCAGAAATTCGGGCCCGTGCGCAGCGGTGCCGTCGTGGGCGTGGTGCTGGCAGGCGGCGAGGGGCGACGCATGGGACCGGGCGCCCTGAAGCCGCTACGCCTGCTGGCGGGCCGGCCCATGGTAGCGCACGTCGTGGACCGGTTGCGTCCGCAGGTCATGGATCTCGTCATCGTGGCCAACGACCCGGCGCCGGAATTTCGCGGGCTGGGAGTGCCGGTGATCGCCGACCCGCCCGATATCCAGGAGATGGCCCGACGGGAGGGACGACGCCTGGGGCCTCTGGCCGGCGTCCTGGCGGGGATGGAATGGGCGCGGGACCATCATCCCCATTGCGGCTGGATCCTTACGGCGCCCGCCGACGTGCCGTTCCTGCCGCTCGATCTCACCGTCCGGCTGTGCGGCCTGATGCACGTGCCGGAGCCGGACGTGCTGATGGTGCGTCATGGCAAACGCCGCGAACATACATTGGCCATCTGGTCGGTGAAGCTCGCGGCGGATCTGCGCCGCGCCATCCTCGAGGAGGGCATGCGGCGGGTCGAGACCTTCGCCCAGCGCTACGCCTTCGAGGAATTGGTCTGGCCGGGCAACGCCGCGCCGTTCCTGAACGTCAACACGCCCGCCGAACTCAGCGAGGCGATGCGTCGTCTGGAGCGAGTTCGATGACGTTGCCATCGATCACGACCTTGCCGGCATTCTCGAAATTGACGGTGATGCGATGACCGATCATCGACTGGATCTGGCCCAGGCCCCAGTCCGGTCGAGCGGGATGACGGACGAAGTCGCCGGGGCTCAGCAGCCCATTGCCGGGCTTGTCGAACAAGTTATCGTTACTCCGCCTCTGTGGGTACGTTGGCGGCTGCCTGACGCCCTGCCGCCTCAATCTGCAGTATAGACTGGGCGTCATCATGTCATGGAGGACACAATGAACAGCACTCGCGTCGCCATCGCCTCGGCTCTCGCCGCCGCTCTCGTGCTGCCGGCTGCCACCAGCCAGGCGCAGGGCAACATGGAGAAGTGCTACGGCATTGCGAAGGCCGGCAAGAACGACTGCCAGACGGCGAAGTCGTCGTGTGCCGGGACGTCCAAGAAGGATGCGCAGGCCGATGCCTGGGTGTCCGTGCCCAAGGGCGCCTGCGAGAAGATCGTCGGCGGCAAGCTCACAGCGAGCTGAGCATGAAGCCGGTCGCGGGCATCGGGCTGCGGTCGCCGCATCTCGCGGAAATCGTGCGCGACCGGCCGGCGACCGGCTTCCTCGAAATCCATGCCGAGAACTACCTCGCGCATTCGCCGGCGCTTGGGACCCTCGAGCGCCTGCGCGAGGACTATGAAGTCTCGGTCCACGCGGTGGGCCTCTCGCTCGGTTCGGTCGACGGGCTCGACGAGGTGCATCTCGATCGTGTCGCGACGCTGATCCGTCAGCTTGAGCCTGCGCTCGTATCGGACCATCTCGCCTGGAGCGTTGCGGGCGGCCGCTATTTCAACGACCTGCTGCCCTTGCCCTATACCGAAGAAGCGCTCGGTGTCGTCGAGCACAATGTCCACCGGCTGCAGGAGCGGCTCGGGCGGCAGGTTCTGGTCGAGAACCCGTCCTGCTATCTCGCGTTCGCGCATTCGACATTGTCCGAACCGGCGTTCCTGGCCGAGCTCGTCCGGCGAACCGGCTGCGGGCTGTTGCTCGACGCCAACAACATCGTCGTCACGGCCCACAATCTGCGGCTCGATCCCGGCACGTGGCTCGACGGGCTGCCGGTCACCGCCGTCGGCCAGTATCATCTCGCCGGCCATGCCGTGAACGATGCCGACGGTGAGACGGTCCTGATCGACGATCATGGCAGCCGGGTGGGCGAGGGCGTGTGGGCCCTGTTCGATGAGATCGTGCAGCGCTACGGGCCGCGCCCGACGCTCGTCGAATGGGACACCGATCTTCCGGCTCTCGACGTACTGCTCGGCGAAGCGCGGCGGGCGGATCAAGCGCTCGGCATCAAGGCCAATGCTCGCGCTGCGTGACCTGCAGGCAGCTTTCGCCGCGCACCTCGAGGGTGAGGAGCGGCCTGCGCTAGCCGATCTGGTCGTGGGCGATGCGATTGCCGCATCGGCGCGCCTGCGCATCCATCGCCATCATGTCCGCCAGAGTCTGGCGGGCGCGCTCGCGGCCACCTTCCCGACGGTCCAGGCAATCGTGGGCGAGGCCTTCTTCGGGACCATGGCAGCGGGATTCGTCCGGGAGGAACTGCCCGGGCAACCGGTCCTGGCGGAGTATGGCGCCGGCTTCCCAGCCCATGTTTCCGCCTATGGTCCGGCGGCGACGATGCCCTACCTCGCCGACGTGGCGCGGCTCGACTGGGCGTTGAACTTCTCTTACCACTCACCCTTGGCGCCGCGGCTGGTGGCTTCCGACCTTGCCGGCCTGGCGGGCGAACGGCTGTTCGAACTGAAGCTGGCCTTGGCAGCGGGCGCGATACTGGTCCGCTCGCCGTGGCCGATCGATCGAATCTGGCACGCGGCCCAGCCCGGCGCGGCGGCGGGAACCGTTTCCCTGGAGGAGGGGCCGGCATCGGTGCTGGTCCTGCGTCGGCCGGACGATTCCGCGTTCGCGAGCCTCGACCCGGCGGAGGCGGCCTTCGTTGCGGCGCTGACCGAGGGCGGCAGCCTGGGAGCGGCGGCCGAGGCAGCGTTCGTCGTCGAACCTGCCTTCGATCCGTCCACTACGTTCGCCAAGTTGCTGTCTTTGCAGGCATTTGCTGCGTTGCGGCATGGTGTTTGACCCGGAGCCTCTTAAAGCCTCCAAATGCGCAGATTATTACAACCGTCGTAATTGTTGCACTGCACGGCTGAATCGGGACGTGGCCCCGAAACGTTCTTGCTCCGCGAAAGCCCATCCCTATACTCCGCGCGCTTCGAAAAGGGTCGGCCCTTCCCGGGCAGACCGTCGTGGCTTCGAGTGGAGTTGCCGACGATGTCGATTACGTTGCCGCAGAATTATCGGCCGTCAGAACGTGAAGCTTTCATGAATCCGATGCAGCAGGAATACTTCCGGCAGAAGCTGCTGAAGTGGAAAGACGAGCTGATCGAGGAATCCAATCAGACGCTCCAGAACATGCAGGAAGAGAGCCTCGCGCAGCCCGATCTCGCCGATCGCGCGACCGCCGAGACTGACCGCTCGCTGGAGTTGCGGACGCGGGATCGTTTCCGCAAGCTGATCTCCAAGATCGACCAGGCCATCAAGTCGATCGAGGAAGGGACCTACGGCTATTGCGAAGAGACCGGCGAGCCGATCTCGTTGAAGCGTCTCGAGGCGCGACCGATCGCGACCCTGTCGGTCGAGGCGCAGGAGCGCCACGAGCGAATGGAGCGTACCCGCCGCGACGAAGGCAACGACTGAGGAAATAAAAAGGCCCGCATGAAGCGGGCCTTTTCTTTCTCGGGTGTCGCCGACGCGGCGATCAGGCCCTGGCTTCGTCCTGCATGGCCTGGCGGTTGAGCGCGCGGCCGGCCTGGCCGCCGCCGGGCTTGCCCTCGCGCCAGGCGAAGGCACCGTTGCAGATGACCGTGTCGATGCCCCGGGCCGGCGAGATCGGCTTCTCGAAGGTGGCCGTGTCGATCACCGTCGCCGGATCGAAGATGCAGAGATCGGCATAGAATCCGGGCTTCACCTCGCCGCGATGGGCGAGGTGGAAGCGCTGCGCCGAATAGGACGTCATGCGGCGCACCGCGTCCTCGAGCGGGAACAGCCCGAGGTCGCGCGAATAGTGGCCGAGCACGCGCGGGAAGGTGCCCCACAGGCGCGGATGGGGATGGGCGTCGAACGGGATGCCGTCCGAGCCGATCATGGCGCCAGGATGGGACATCGCGGCCTGCACGTCCTTCTCGTCCATCATGAAGTAGATGGCGCCGGCCGGCTGGATGCGGTCGGCCGCCTCCTTCATCGAGCAGCCCATCTCCTCGGCGATCTCCCGGAGATCGCGCCCGCTCATGCCCGCCACCTTGTCGGACCAGGTGATCAGCACCTTGTCGGCCCGCTCCAGCATGTCCGAGCGCAGGATCGTCGAGCCGGCGACATAGGGGTAGACGTCGAAGGAGATCTGCTGCTTCTTCATCGCTTCGTTGAAGTGCGGCAGCGTCTCCTTCATGCGGCCGAAGTTGGAGCGGCCAGAGCACTTGTGGTGCGAGACGATGATCTCGGCGCCGACCCGGCGACCGATCTCGAACGTTTCGTCCATCGCCTTCAGGATGTGATCGCCCTCGTCGCGCATGTGGGCGGTATAGACGCCGCCCCAGCGGCCGAGCGGGGCGGCCACTTCCGCGACCTCGTCCGTCGAGGCGTGGCTCGACACGGCATAGAACAGGCCGCTCGACATGCCGATCGCGCCCTGCTCGAGACTCTGGTCGAGCAGTTCCCGCATCTGCTTGATCTCGCCCGCCGTCGCGACGCGGTTGAGGTCGTCGCCCATCGAGTTGATGCGCAGGGTGCCGTGGCCGATCAGGAAGGCGCCATTGATGGCGGGCTTCGCCGCATCGACCTTGCCCGCAAAGGACGCGAAGTCCTTCGACAGGTTTTCCTTCTTCTTGATGATCAGCGACATCCAGTGGCCGACATCGGGCCGCACGTAGGGCGCGGCTGAGACGCCGCAATTGCCGCACACCACGGTGGTGACGCCCTGGCTCGCCTTCATCGCCATGCTCGGATTGTCGATCAGTGCGGTGTCGTCGTGCGTATGGACGTCGATGAAGCCCGGCGCCACGACCTTGCCCGTGGCGTCGATCTCGTTGTCGCCGCGCAGCGTGCCTGGTGCCTCGACGGCGACGATGCGGTCGCCCTTTACCGCCACGTCGGCGGCGAACAACTTCCTGCCTGTTCCGTCGGCCACCTGGCCGTTGCGGATGACGATGTCGTAAGTGGCCATGGGGGCTCCTAGGCTTCGTTGCGGCCGAGCCGCATGTCGAGGTCGAACGGGTAGAGCGGGCGCTTCACGCGCTCGTATTTGAAGAGCTTGAGGTCGGAGGCGGTGCAGCCGTCGCCGTCGCACATCACGATGTGCTTGGCGATCGGCTCGAAGCCGGCTCGGAAATGCTGGCGCGACTTGATCAGCACGTACTTCTTGCGCCGCGGATCGATGCCGCAATGGGTGAAGACGCCGAGATCGTAGGGCTCGGCGCGTTTCTCCGAGACGACGATCTGCATCTTGCCGGTATCGAGTACGGCGGTGCGGCCCATGCGCACCGTGGTGCCCGTGGCCATCGGACCGGTCACGGTGAACTGCCCGTCGGTGATGGCCTTGACCTTGCCGGTGACCTTGAGCGGCTTGCCCTTGAGGCCCATGGCCGGCATGTCGATCTTGCCGCCCAGCTCGAGGGTGACTTCGGCGCCGACGCCGGCCTTGATCATCTGCTCGACGCACGCCGGATCGCAGATCGGGCCGGCGCACGCATCCTCGAGTTCCTGCTTCATGGCCTCTTCGATGACGCTCATCACGTCCTGGGTGCCGCCCGAGGCGGTGTTGTCGCCATGGTCGGCCATGACGACAGGGTAGTCGGTGTAGCCCTTGGCGCGCCCGACCTGGACCGACAGCGGCTCGGGATGGAACAGGAAGCCTTCGCGCTTTTCCCAGGCCGTATCGAGGATGCGGTTGAGCAGGATCTCGCCTTCGGCCGTCCGCTTGTCGCAGACGATGACGGAGGAGAGGGCGAGGTGGGGGATGTCGGCCTGCGGGAAGCCGCCGAACACCGACGCATTCAGGACCTCGCCGGTATCCTCGGCCTGGTTGGCCATGCCCATCAGGGTCTTCATCGGCTCGCGCGAGGGGGTATGGACCAGCGAGCTGCTCATGATCGGGCGGTTGCCCCAGACCATCTTCGGCTCGACTTCGCCCGCCAGGGTACGCATCAGCGTGCGGCCGGCGCGACGGGCCGTGTCGGCCATGTCGATATGGGGGTAGGTGCGGTAGCCGGTCATGATCGTGGCGCCGTTCACCATGGCGTCGGTCATCTGGGTGTGGAAATCGAGCGCCACGGCGATCGGCACGTCCGGCGCGATCTTCCGGATGCGGTTCAGGAGCTCGCCTTCGCCGTCGTCGTAGTGCTCAGCCACCATGGCGCCGTGCAGAGCCAGCAGGACGGCGTCGCAGCCCTTCTTGATCTCGTCCACGATCGCCGTGGTCATCTGCTCGTATGCCGCTTTGGTGACCAGGCCCGACGGATGGGCAGAGGCGGCCATAGGGACGGTGAACTCGGCGCCGGCCTTGCGCGCCACCTCGATGAAGCCGCCCAGGGAGGTGTTGGTGCCCTCGGCCTCCTTGATGGCGACGGGGCCGCTCAGCGAGCCGGCCCGGGCAAAAGATTCGATCGGGGTGGGCAGGGGCGAGAACGTATTGGTCTCGTGCATCATCATCGCGACTACGAACTTCTTGGGCAACAACCCCTCCATCCTTGGCTTAAGTATTTGAACACCTTACATAAATCACATACCCCGCGCGTTTGCTGAAGCAATGCGCACAGTGCAAAGCTGCATCGCACTATTCTTGTGCGTTGCAAAAACGCCACACCCCCGATCAGACATCAACGAACGCTAAATATGTGAATTCAGGGCTCTTTTTCGCTCTTGCATTCTCTTCGCAGGTGCACCATTCTTAGCGGGCAGCAAACGCTACCTCGGTAGCCGCATTGTTTGCTGTATGCCCGTCTTGGGCGTTTCCTCCCTAAACTCGGGCCGCGCTTGTCGCGGCCCTTTTTTTGCCCGGTCGTCTGGTCGCCCGGTCGTCTGGTTGGATAATTATTCGGCGGCCAGGGGCCGCGGCGGCAGCAGGGTTTCCCTTGCCTGCTCGGCCATCGTCTCCAACAGCCCGGTCATGATCCGTGCGACGACTCCCACGACCGGAAGCCGCTCGTGCCGCGCTTCGTCCATGTAGAGCGACCGGTTGATCTCGATCTGCAGCGTATGGCGGGCGAGAGCCGGTCGTCCGTAGCGCTGGGTGGTGAAGCCGCCGGCATAGGGCTGGTTCCGCAAAACGCGCAGGCCGCGTGCGCGGAACCACCGCTCGGCAGCGGCCGTGAACTCGGGCGCGCAGGCTTCGCCGTGATTGTCCCCCAGCACGATATCGACCTGCTGGTTCCGGTCGCGCGTTCCGAGGGTGGAGGCGGAGGAGGGCATGGAATGCGCATCGATCAGAAGGGCGCCACCGAAGCTGCTGTAGGTCTGCTCGACAAGCAGCGAGAGGGTGCGGTGATAGGGCCGCCAGCAGCTCTCCAGCCTGTGCTCGATCGTTTCGGCCGGAACACGGCCACGATAGATGGCCTCGCCGTTGGCGGCGACCCGCGGGATCATGCCGAGGCCGGCCGCCACGCGCGTCGTGCGATGGTTCAGCGGCCGCGGCAGGGGCCCTTCGAACATTGCGGGATCGAGCTCGTAGGGCTCCCGGTTGGCGTCGACATAGGAGCGGGGGAACCGGGCCGCGATGAAGGGCATGCCGAGCGAGGGCGCGGCCGCGAACAGCTCGTCGACGAAGGCGTCCTCCGCCCGGCGGAGCGCCGAAAGCGGAACGGCCGCCTGTTCCAGGAACGAGGCGGGATAGACCGAGCCGCTGTGCGGCGAGGCGACGACCACCGGAACGGTCTGGTGCGCCGGCAGCCGGCAATCCAGGGACTCGTGTTCGGTCAGGACCGGGGCGAAATCCATTCTGTGGTCATAGCCCGTGAATCCGGTCGCGTCACGCTTCGCGCTCTTGCCAATCCGTTTCCGGCAATGTAGACGACCGGCCTCCGCGCTACCGGTTGGTCCCCGACCCCCGGCGGCAGCAGGTGATGGGCGCGTAGCTCAGCGGTAGAGCACTGTCTTGACATGGCAGTGGCCACAGGTTCGATCCCTGTCGCGCCCACCATCGCCTTCTCTTTCCAGCCCCCTTGATCGGAACCGGTGTCCAAGGCACCACTAGGGAATGGCTGGAGTTCCGATGTCCGATTTCTTCTCGCTTTATTCCCATGAATTCGTGCGCGTGGCCTGCTGCGTGCCGCGCACCCGCGTGGCCGATGCGGCCTACAATCTTGGCGAGACGCTGAAGCTCGCCGCGCAGGGCGATGCGGCGCGTGCCGCCGTGATGGTGTTTCCTGAACTGGGACTCTCCTCCTATGCCATCGAGGACCTGCTGCTGCAGGACGCGCTGCTCGACGAGGTCGAGCGGTCGATCGCCAGCGTGATCGAGGCATCGCGCGATCTCTTCCCCGTCCTGATCGTCGGGGCGCCGCTGCGCGTGACGAACCGGCTCTACAACACGGCGGTCGTGATCCATCGCGGCAAGGTGCTGGGCGTAGTGCCCAAGACCTTCCTGCCGAACTACCGCGAGTTCTACGAGAAGCGCCATTTCATCTCGGGCGCCAACGTCATCTGCCAGGAGTTCGACCTCGCCGGGCAGACCGTGCCCTTTGGCACCGACCTGCTGTTCAAGGCGACCGGCATCGATCTCACCTTCCATGTGGAGATCTGCGAGGACGTGTGGGTGCCGATCCCGCCCTCGAGCCACGCGGCGCTGGCGGGAGCGGAACTCCTGGTCAACCTGTCGGCCAGCAACATCACGATCGGCAAGGCGGAGGCGCGGCGGCTTCTGTGCGGCAGCCAATCGATGCGGGCGGTCGCGGCCTATGCCTACTCGGCGTCGGGCCCGGGCGAATCCACGACCGATCTCGCCTGGGACGGCCATGCCGCGATTTACGAGGTGGGCGACCAGCTCGTCGAATCGTCGCGCTTCGAGACGGACTCGACGATCATCCAGGCCGACGTCGACGTGGGCCGCATCCGCCAGGAGCGGCTGCGCTACAACGGTTTCGCCGACTGCGCGCTGCAGGAGAAGGGAAGGGTCGAGCGCTTCCGGCAGGTCCTGTTCGCCTTCGATCCGCCGAAGGAGCCGGTCGCGCTCGATCGCGCCATCGAGCGATTCCCCTACGTGCCGTCCGATTCCGCCAAGCTGCGCGACAATTGCTACGAGGCCTACAACATCCAGGTGCAGGGGCTGGCGCAGCGCCTGCGGTCGAGCCGCACGGAAAATGCCGTGATCGGCGTCTCGGGCGGCCTCGATTCGACGCACGCGCTCATCGTGGCCTGCCGGGCGATGGACCAGCTGGGCTTGAGCCGCAAGAACGTCCTCGCCTATACGATGCCCGGCTTCGGGACCTCCGATAAGACGTACACCAATGCCTGGCGGCTGATGAAGGCGCTGGGCGTCTCCGCGGCGGAGATCGACATCAAGCCGGCTGCGACGCAGATGCTGGCCGATATCGGCCATCCGTTCGGCAGGGGCGAGAAGGTCTACGACGTGACCTTCGAGAACGTGCAGGCGGGTCTGCGCACCGACTATCTGTTCCGCTTGGCCAACCAGCAGCGCGCCATGGTGGTCGGCACCGGCGATCTGTCCGAACTGGGGCTGGGTTGGTGCACCTATGGTGTGGGCGATCACATGTCCCACTACAATCCCAACGGCTCGGTCTCGAAGACACTGATCCAGCATCTCATCCGCTTCGTCGCCGCCTCGGGCGACGTGAGCAAGGAGACGGCGGACATCCTGATCGACATCCTGAACACCGAGATCTCGCCCGAGCTGATCCCGGCGGGCGAGAAGGGCGTGGTGCAGGCCACCGAGAGCTTCGTCGGTCCCTATGCGCTGCAGGACTTCAATCTCTTCTACCTGACGCGGCTCGGCTACCGGCCGTCGAAGATCGCTTTCCTCGCCTGGAACGCCTGGCACGACATCGACAAGGGCGCCTGGCCGGCCAACCTGCCGGAAGGAACGCGGCGCGCCTATTCACTTGAGGAGATCCGCAGCTGGCTCGCGCTGTTCTTGCGCCGCTTCTTCACCAACCAGTTCAAGCGCTCGGCCGTGCCCAACGGACCGAAGATCTCGTCCGGCGGGTCGCTGTCGCCGCGCGGCGACTGGCGGGCGCCCTCCGACGGCAGCCCGGACGTCTGGCTCGAGGAGATGAAGGCCATCCCCGAGACCGGCAAAAAATAGCCGTCGCGATTTCACGCGGCGGGCTGGCCGTCGTTTGCGCGCTGCGGCCAAAATGCTACTGACGCTCGAAGCAAGCGCGTAGGAGGGTTCGATGCCGCTCGAGATCAAGAAGACGGTCCAGCAGATGGTCGACGAGGCCAACAGCCAGATCGAGACGCTGTCGCTGGCCGACGCGATGAAGATGCATGGCCAGCCGGACGTGACCTTCATCGACATCCGCGATCCGCGCGAACTGTGGCGCGACGGAACCATCCCCGGCGCCATCAATGTGACCCGCGGTATGTTGGAAATGTGGATCGATCCCCACAGCCCCTATGCCAAGGATTACTTCCAGACCGGCAACAAGTTCGTGTTCTTCTGCGCCGGCGCCTGGCGCTCGGCCCTGTCGACCAAGACCGCGCAGGACATGGGCTTGACGCCCGTCGCCCATTTCGAAGGCGGCTTCGGCGCCTGGAAGAAGGCCGGCGGTCCGGTGGAGACGGTCGAGCCCAAGAAGTAGGGTTCGGCTGTGAGCGCCGACCAGCCCGCCAGCCAGCCTACCGTTCCGCAGCCGGTCATCGACGACATTCCCGAGTTTACGTCGATCCCGGCGTATATCGCCCGGCATGCGCGAAGCCATCCGGACAAGCCGGCGGTGAAGTGCGACGGCGTGGTGCGGAGCTGGCGGGCATTCGACGCCCGCATCAACCGGATCGCACGGCGGCTGTCGGAAATGGGCCTGGGACGCGGCGACAAGATCGCCATCCTGGCCGCCAACTCGATCGAGTATCTCGAGACCTTCATGGGCGGCCTGCGGGCCGGCGTCTGCGTCGTGCCGCTCTCGACGATGGCGGCCACCGATGCACTCGAGAAGATGCTCGACGATTGCGACGCCAAGGTCCTGTTCCTGTCGGACCAGTACCGCGCTCTGGTCGAACCCTATGAGGGACGTCTGGGCAAGCTGGTGGCCGGCGGCCGCATCGCCTACGATTTCGCGCGGCCGGGCTGGCAGGATTTCGAGGCCTGGCTGGCGCCGGCCAGCGACGCGCCGTTCGAGACGGCGATCGGACCGCTCGACGATTTCAATATCATCTACAGTTCCGGCACGACCGGCCTGCCCAAGGGCATCCTTCACTCTCACGCGCTGCGCAGCCAGCTTCCCGTGCGCTTCCCGGCCTTCGACTACGGCCCGGACACGATCTCGCTGGTCTCGACGCCGCTCTATTCCAACACCACGCTCGTTGCGCTGCTGGCCACCGTCGGCGTCGGCGGCACGTCGATCCTGATGCGCAAGTCCGACGTGGTGAAGTTCCTCGAACTGGCCCAGGTCGAGCGGGTGACGCATGCCATGCTGGTGCCGGTGCAGTATCAGCGCATCCTGGCCCACCCGGAGTTCGACAAGTACGACCTCGGCTCCTTCAAAGCAAAGCTCTCGACCAGCGCGCCGCTGCGGGCCCAGGTGAAGGCCGACTGCCTCGCGCGCTGGCCCGGCCGGTTGATCGAGATCTACGGCCTGACCGAGGGCGGCGGCAGCTGCATGCTCGAAGCCAACCTCCATCCCGACAAGCTCCACACGGTCGGCAAGCCGGGCTTCGGTGTCGAGCTCAAGATCCTGGACGAGGAGGGCCGGGAACGGCCGCAGGGCGAGGTCGGCGAGATCGCCGGTCGCGCCGAGATGATGATGAAGGGCTACTACAAGCAGGACGACAAGACGCGAGAACTGTTCTGGTACGACGCCGACGGCCGGCTGTTCTTCAAGTCCGGCGACATGGGTAAGCTCGACGAGGACGGGTTCCTGGTCCTGCTCGATCGCAAGAAGGACATGATCATCTCGGGCGGCTTCAACGTCTATGCCGCGGACATCGAGGTGCTGCTGCTGAAGCATCCCGACGTGATCGACGTCGCCGTGATCGGGGTGCCGAGCGATCAATGGGGCGAATCGCCGATGGCCTTGTGCGTGCGCCGCGCCGGGGCAACGGTGAGCGAGGAGGCGGTGCGCGACTGGGCGAACGGCCAGCTCAGCAAGACGCAGCGCCTCGTCGCCGTCGAGTTCCGCGACTCGCTTCCACGCAGCACCATAGGCAAGATCATGAAGCGCGAACTCCGAGCCCCCTATTGGGAAGGCCGGACGGCCAAGATCTGACGGCCAAGATTCGAGGATCAGCATGAGCGAACCGACACTCCGTTCCACCCATCTCTTCACGCTGACGCTCCAGGTCGACCCGAACGTCGTCGACGTCGGCGAGACGCCCTATGGGCGCCGGCGCATCGCGACGGTGACCGGGGGCACGTTCGCGGGCGAGGAGCTGCGCGGCACCGTCCTGCCGGCACCGGCCGGCGACTGGCTGCTGCAGCGACGCGACGGCATCCTGCAGCTCGACGTGCGGCTCACCCTCAAGACCGACGACGGGCACCTCGTCTACATGAGTTATCGGGGCATGCGGCATGGCCCGGCCTGGGTGATCGAGCAGCTCAACAAGGGCGAGAAGGTCGATCCCAGCCAGTATTACTTCCGCGCCACGCCCTGGTTCGAGACGGCGTCGGAAAAGTATCGCTTCCTCAACCGCATCGTCTGCGTCTCGACCGGCCGCCGCGAGGCCGCCGGCCCGGTCTACGAGGTCTTCCAGATCCTCTGAGGCTCGGGGCCGCCTGGTAATGGCCGATCACCCACATGTTCTGATTGTCGGCGCGGGTATTATCGGAGCATCGACAGCGTGGCACTTGGCGTCTGCCGGCGCGCGCGTCACCGTTGTGGAGGCTGGTGCACCGGGTGGCGTCGCGACCCGCAATTCCTGGGCATGGATCAATGCGAGCTGGGGCAATGCGGAATCCTATTTCCGTCTCCGTGTCCGAGCCATGGAGGAGTGGCGCCGACTTGAACGCCGGCTGCCGGGCATTCGGGTGGCATGGGGCGGAGGCCTGATATGGGATCTGCCGGCAGAGCAGCTCGAAGCCTTTGCCGTCGAACATGCGGCCTGGGGCTATGATGTTCGCCGTGTTGGTCGCGATGAAGCACGACGAATAGAGCCGCAGCTCGTCGCGCCACCTGATTTCGCCTTGCACATGCCCGGTGAGGGGGCGGTCGAGCCGCTCGAGGCAGCGCTGACGTTTCTGAAGGCCGCGCGAGGCCTCGGTGCGACAATTGTTGCAAATCGTTCCGTGCACTCTCTCGATTTCCGCGCGGGCCGCATCCGAGGAGTGCGCACGGATGTCGGTGACCTAGATGCCGATGAGGTTGTTCTGGCGGCTGGAGCCGCAACGGCTGCGCTGGCAGGCGATGTTGGGTTGACGCTGCCGGTCGATGCCCCTCCGGCCCTGTTGGTCGCTACCAAGCCGAGCGTCAAGCTGCTCAACGGGCTCATCATGGCGCCGGGGATTCAGATAAGGCAGACGGCAGAGCACCGGCTTCTCGCTGCCACTGCCCTCGACGACGATGTCGCGCGCGGAGATGGGGCGCTGCCGGCTGCTAACGCATGCGAGAAGATGAAGGAGATGCTTCTTTCGGGCGCTTCCCTGGACCTGGATTGGTACGCAGTGGGACACCGTGCGATTCCAAGAGATGGTCTGCCGTTCGTGGGTCGCGCCGCGGGTATCCTTGGGCTCTACATTGCCGTCATGCACTCCGGCGTCACTCTGGCACCCGCCATTGGCCAATTCGTTGCCGAGGAGCTTCTGACAGGCCGGCGCAACGCTCTGCTTGAGCCGTGTGGGCTGGAGCGAATTCCAAACTCTGGTATCCGCTGATGGTCGACCTGTCGACGCTCGCTCTGTTCGGAACGGCGGCGCTCGCGCTCACGATGACGCCCGGGCCCGACATGCTGCTGATCGCCTCGCGCAGCGCGAGCCAGGGCAGGGTGGCGGGGTTCGCCACCCTGGCCGGCATTCAAGCCGGCACCTACTGCCACGCTCTGGCGGCGGCCTTCGGCTTGTCGCAGCTCTTCCTGATCGTGCCGCACGCCTACGATGCCGTGCGGTACGCGGGCGCCGCCTATCTGCTCTATCTCGCCTGGAAGACTATACGATCCGATGCCGTGACGGTCATCGCGCGAGCCGGCGAGGCGCGTCACGCGATCGGCACGATGTTCCGTCAGGGCCTGCTGACCAACCTTCTGAATCCGAAGATGGCGCTGTTCGTCCTCGCGCTGTTTCCGCAGTTCGTTCAGCCGGAAGCTGGCTCCGTCGCGCTGCAGATTCTCGTTCTGGCAACCGTGCTGAACGCGATCGGCCTGGTCGTCAACGGCGCGGTCATCATGGGCGCGAGCCGCCTCGGGCGCGTCTTCTCGGGCATCGGCCGCGTGCGCCGCCTGTCGCAATATTTCCTTGGTGCCGTCTTCGCCGGTCTGGCCGCGAGGCTGGCGTTCGACTCGCGCCATTGACCATCAACAGAGCGCGCAACTCCAGTTGGGGGGGCGCAGGGTCGGAACGAGCACGGGATCGTCGCTTAGCCTTTGGCCGACGCGATCTCGTCCAGCACCGGCAGGATGTATTCCCGGAACCTGGCCGGGTTCTCGCTCATCGGGAAATGGCCCAGCTCCTTCATCACCTGCACCTGCGCGCCAGGAATCTGCGCCCCCGTGCGCAGCGTGTCCTCGGCGGTGCAGGAGAAGTCGTATTCGCCGGTCAGCAGGTAGAGCGGGCAGACATCGGTGTCGATTGACGTCACCTTCTCGCGCAGGTCGCCGTCGACCCGGTAGAAGTAGAGATCGCCTTTGAAGATGCCGGGGCCGCCCTGCATGTACATCCACAGCGTCTCGTGGCGGCTGACGGGAGGACTCTGCGGCGCGATCAGCCCCGAGATCAGGGCGGCGCAGACCTCGCCGCCATGGACGTCGGGGCGGTGCAGCCACGCGGTGTCGTACCAGGGCTGCTGGAAGTCGGCGGCCTCGAGCGCCACGAGGGCCCGGAACTCGGCGGCGTGCGCGATCGCGAGATTGAGCACGATGCGGCCGCCGATGGAGCAGCCCATCACCACGGGCCGGTCGAGCTCCAGGGCCTGGCAGAAGGCGCGGATGGCAGCCGTGTAGGACGCGGTGGTCAGCCGGTACTCGGTCTTCTCCCAGCCATCGGGCGGCGTCGACTTGCCATGCCAGGGCATGTCGAACGCGATCACGCGGAAGCGGCTGGTGATCTCGGGATCGCTGAGGAGATGGCGGAACTGCCGGCCGTCGGCGCCGGCGGTGTGCAGGCAGACGAGGGGGATCCCGCTGCCGGCTTCCTCGAAGTAGAGGCGATGCGGCGTGCCGTCGATTTCGAGCCGCAGGTAGCGGCCGACCATGGGATCGAGAACGGGCGCCATGTCAGGACGCCTCCGGCAGGCGGCGGGGCAGGGCGAACAGATCCTTGAAGACCTGCAGGTTCTGCAGCAGGGGCCGCAGGTCGCCTTCCAGTGAAGCGGCGCCGCGCTTGGTCAGGGCGAACAGGTCGTGCCAGCCCGGTTCGGGCATTTTCCGCCAGTGATGTCGCCATGCTTCGTCGCTGCCGCGCACGGTGAAGGCGGTGGAACGCATCAGGCGCGGTCCGCGCTCGAAGGAGACGAGGGCGCCGTCCTTGAAGGTCAGATGGAATGGCTCGCTGCCGATGTCGATCCGGCAGGCGACGTTCAGCCAACGGCCGCGCCGCAGCAGGTCGGCGTCGTCAGACAGGAGGTTGGGCAGCTTCGCGAAACAATCTGCAGGGGTCATTCCTGCAGTATGTACTCGATCGTCGACCCGTCGGAAGCCTTGAACGAGGCCTTCACCCAGCGGCCCCGGTCGTCGAACCACTGATCCATCTCGACGTCGCCGGTATAAGAATAGCGCGTCGCCTCCAGCGTGCCGTTGGCGGTTTTGATGGTCTCGCGTCCCCTGGGCGTGATCTGGATCTTCGCGAGAGCGCCGTTCTGGCTGTTGAGCATCGCCGACTGCTTCACCTGATTCAGGTTCCAGTGGGTCGACGGCATGACCCCTGGGGGAAGGGTCTCCTTCCGGGCGGTGCCCTGCTGAAAGCCGACATCGTTGGCCGTCAGTTTCGGCGCGCTGCCGCCATCGCGGACGACCGAGACTCCGCCGGCCTCCTGCCGGGCCTTGACGGTATATTTGGTGCCGTTGTCATCGGTCTGGGTCGAGATCGACTCGAAGGTGTTGCCGTTCCAGACTTCCTGACCGCGATGCAGGTAGCGATACATGGTCATGCCGAGCACCTTGACCGAGAAGTCGATCGAGGTGGTGACGACCCGCTTGTCGCCATTCTGCTGGAAGGTGAGCGTGTGCGTTCCGATGCGTTCGCCGTTGCGGAAAGCGGCGAAAACATGGCTCTGGCCATACGGCAGGTCCTGCGCCGCCAGCGCTCCCGCCGAGCTGCAGAATCCCGCTGTCATCAATACAAGCAGTAGACGTCGCATCATGGGTCAGCTCCTGAGCCTTTATACGCCCGGAGAGGCCCCTGGATCAGCCCCCCTCAGACGACCCTGTCGGTCCTCAACCTGACGATGTCGGCCGCGCCGTAGCCGAGTTCCTGCAGGATCTGGTCCGTATGCTCACCGAGGGTCGGCGCCCGGCGCCGGATGGTGAGGGGGGTGCGGGAGAGTTTCACCGGCTCCTGCAGGACCGGCACGCCCATCTTCGCCCCGGGATAGTCCATCGAGTGGAAGAACCCGGCTTCCTTCACGTGCTTGTCGTCGAGCGTCTGCTGCGGCGTGTAGACCGGGCCGGCCGGAATGCGGTTGGCCTCCAGCGCCGCCAGCGCCTCTGCGACGGTGCGGCTGTCGCACCATTTCTGCATGATCGCCGACAGCGCCTCGCCGTTGTCGCCACGCGCGAGATCGTCCTTGAAGCGCGGATCTGATGCCAGGCTCTCGTCGCCCATCAACTTGCACCAGCGCACGAACAGCGGCTGGCCGATCGTCATGGCGTAGATCCAGCCGTCCTTGCACTTGAACGTGTCGGACGGTCCGGCGGTGAAGCCGCGATTGAGCGTGGCGATCCGGTTGAGGTCGAGCATGGCCTGCTCGATCAGGTGTCCGTTGGTGATGTTGATGGCCGTGCGCAGCAGGGCGGTCTCGACCTTCTGGCCCTTGCCGCTCTTGCTCCGTTCCATGAGGGCGGCCAGCACGCCCACGGTGTTGAGCAGCGCCGTGCCGAAATCGACGAACGGGGCGTTCATGCGGGTCGGCGTCTCGCCGTCGCCCGAGAGGTGCATGGCGCCCGACATCGCCTGGCCGATCGTGTCGAAGCCGACGCGCGTCTTGTAGGGGCCTTCCGAGCCGAAGGTCGAGGTGGTGGCGAGGATGATGCGGGGATTGATGGCGGAGAGGCTCTCGTAGTCGATGCCCATCTTCTGCAGGTCTTCGTAGGGCAGGTTGGCGATCACGACGTCGGAAGCCGCCACCAGCTTCTTCACGATCTCGCGGCCTTCCGGCTTCATCGGGTTGAGGGTGAGGCCGAGCTTGTTGCGGCCCATCTGGAGGAACATGGCGCCTTCGCCGCCCTCGACGACCGGCGTCACCCAGCGATCCTCGCTGCCTTCGAGCTTCTCGACGCGGATCACCTCGGCGCCGAGATCGGCCAGCATGGTGCCGCAGAACGGACCGGCGATGTAGCGGCCGAAATCGAGTACGCGGATGCCTTCAAGAACGCCTGACATTGCTTCTGCCTCCCTTGCGCCGGCCTTGGCGGGCCGCGGCTGCGACGGAGCATTAGCAGAGGTCGGAGAGCGGTTCTATTCCGCGGCGGGATCCGTTCCACTCGTGAAGGGCAGGGGCTTCAGTCGAAGAAGGTGTTGGGCTTCAGGAAGATCGCCAGCATGAGGCAGCCTTCGTCGGTCCAGGCATCGTGGCGGCTGCCGGCGCGCCGCCAGACATAGTTGCCGGCGCGGCAGACGCCGGCATGATCGGCAAAGGATCCTTCGAGCACATAGGTCTGTTCGATGGCGACATGCTCGTGCGCCGGAAGGCGGGCACCCGGCGCCCAGCGCATGAGCACGGTCGAAAGTCCCGTCTGCTTCTGCTCCATCAGGATCTTCCACTCGACCCCGGGGAAGCGGGTCGGCAGCCACGGCACCCCGGCGACGTCGACATAGGTTGAGTCCGGGACGATGCCGGCCAGTGTCTCGACGTTCATGCGGCGACCTCTCGCTGTGGAGTGACTGGGACGCAGACGCCATCATCAAAATGCAAAGGGCCCCGAAGCGCAAGCTTGGGGCCCTTTCAGAGTATTGGAGGAGGGCGTCAGCCCTCCTCTTCGACGAATGCTTCTTTTCGCGCCTTCTTGAAGCTCGGTATGGACATCAGAAGCAGCAGAAGCGCCGTCGTGATGAGCAGGCCCAAGCTGATCGGACGCTCGAGGAAGACCATGGGGTCGCCGCGAGAGAGCAGCATGGCGCGGCGGAAGTACTCCTCCATCTGCGGTCCCAGGACGAGACCCAGCAGGAACGGGGCACCTTCGCAGCCGAGACGGACGAAGATGTAACCCAGCACGCCGAACACGGCGACCTGCATGACGTGGAACGTACTGTTCTGCAGACTGTAGGCGCCGATGCAGCAGAAGAGCAGGATGGCCGGCGCCAGGAAGCGGTACGGCACTGTCAGCAGCTTCACCCAGATGCCGATCATCGGCAGGTTGATGATGACCAGCATGGCGTTGCCGATCCACATCGAGGCGATCATGCCCCAGAAGAGATCCGGCTTCTTGGTCATGACCTCGGGGCCCGGCTGGATGCCCTGGATGATCATGGCGCCCACCATCAGCGCCATGACCGCGTTGGAGGGAATGCCGAGGGTGAGCATCGGGATGAACGAGGTCTGGGCGGCGGCGTTGTTGGCCGCCTCGGGCGCCGCGACGCCTTCGACCGCACCCTTGCCGAACTTTTCCGGATTCCGCGAGATTTTCTTCTCGAGCGTATAGGACGAGAAGGCGCCCAGGGTCGGACCGCCACCCGGCAACACGCCGAGGGCCGCCCCCAGGAACGTGCCGCGCAGGGCTGCGGGAATCGCCCGCCGGACTTCATCCGCGGTTGGCCAAAGCGAGGTGACCTTGATGGTGCCCCCGCTTCGGGTGAGATGCTTCTCGAGGTTGACGACGATTTCGGCGATGCCGAACAGACCCATCGCGATCGGCGCGAAGTCGATGCCGTCGCTGAGTTCCGGGAGGTCGAAGGTGAAGCGCTGGGCGCCGGTGTTGACGTCGGTGCCGACCAGGCCGAACAGCAGGCCGAGGAAGACCATCGCGATCGCCTTGGTCACGGAGCCACTGGCCAGGATGACGGCGGCGACGAGGCCGAGCGCCATCAGCGAGCAGTAGTCGGCCGGGCCGAACTTCTGCGCCATTCGGGTCAGCGGCTCGGCGAACATGACGATAATGATCGTGCCGACGGTGCCGGCGAAGAACGAGCCGACGGCCGAGATCGACAGCGCCGCGCCAGCGCGACCGTTGCGTGCCATCTGGTAGCCGTCCAGACACGTCACGACCGAAGAAGATTCGCCCGGCAGGTTCACCAGGATCGACGTTGTCGAGCCACCATAGGCCGCGCCGTAATAGATGCCGGCGAGCATGATCAGCGAGGCCGTCGGCGGCAGGTGGAAGGTGATCGGCAGCAGCATGGCGATGGTCGCCACGGGGCCGATGCCGGGCAGGACGCCGATCAACGTGCCGAGAATGCACCCCAGCAGCGCATAGGTCAGATTCTGGAATGAAAGGGCGACGCTGAAGCCGAGCGCGAGATTATTGAGAATCTCCATCTCACCAGACTCCGCGCAGGATGTAGATATTCATGCCCAGCCCAACCTTGAAAACGAGGGTGCAGAGGACGGAGAGCGCCAAGATGAGGCCGATCACCTCCGTGGTCTTGAATTCCTCGCCCGCCAGAGAGGCGATCGTGACGAGCACGATCAGAGCCGGGATAAGACCCGCACGCTCGAAGAGGAGACCGAAGCAGACGATGCCGATGGTCACCAGCGTGATCGGCTTCCACTTGGGCCGTTCGACCGGCTCGCTGCCGTTCACCACCGCGAGGATGCAAACCAGTGCACCCAGCGCCAACAGGATGAACGAGAGCATCCGCGGCACATAGCCGGGTCCCATGCGAACGGGCGTCCCGACCGCGAGTTTTTGCCCGACGTAAAGTGCGAGTAGGCCGAAGCCAATGAACATCAGCCCGGACAAAAAGTCCTTGCTCAGGAATCGATTCAACGATGCCTCCCCAGAAACGCGTAGCCTGCAATGTGTTGTTGGGTCCGAACCCCTGGACCGCCAACAGCTAAACACAATTCGGCCGCTTTGCCCAAGTGCCAAGTGCAATACAAGTGCTAAGTGCACTATCTCAGCAGCAGACGGACTGCGATTATGGCGAGGCAGAAGGCGAACAAGCGCCGCAGGAGGGCGACGGGCACCCTCGCTGACCATCTGGCCGCCACCGGCGCGACAAAGAGCGCAGGCAGCGACAGGGTCGCAACGCAAAACATCGCGACATCGCCTAGCGCATCGGCGGGGCGGCCCGGAACGTCGCGATCCATCTGAAGAAAGACGAGCGTGGCGGGCACGGCGATGATCAGATTGAACAGCGCGCCTGCGCCGATCGCCCGCTTGATGGAAAACGAGAACAGCGTCAGAACCGGCGTGCTCAGGGTTCCGCCGCCGACTCCGACGGCCGCGGCCAGTCCGCCAACCATGGCCGGCGACACCTGCGACAGCATACCCGTCGGTTGGGACTGCCCGATAATCAGGCGGTCGCCCGCTGCCATCTTGAGGGCGAGGGCCGCGGCAACCACGGCAAAGAGTGTGGTCAGCACCCTGGTGGGTGCGAACGGGCTCACGGCCAGCCCGACGATGGCACCGACCATCAACGCCGGCAGCCACGCCCGGACCAATTCTTGGTCGATCGTCCCGGCCCGCCAATGGGCGGCCGCTGCCGTGATCGAGGCAATCAGAATACTGGCCTGGGCCGTGCCGACCGCCAGCGGCACCGCCTGCGGTTCGGCGATGCCCTGAAACTCGAATATTTCCAGCAGGATGGGGACCGCGACGATGCCGCCGCCGACCCCCAGGAGCCCGGCCAGCAAGCCGATGAGAATGCCCGTCCCGAGCAGCGCCGCCCAGGCGGCGGGCGGATAGGCAGCAAACAGCGATTCCACGCGTCAATGTCCCCGTTGGTCGATATTGCATGCGTCCCGGGGGACGAGCAAACTCCCGGCCAATGTGAACGGTCGTTCAGGAGGTTTTCGGGTGTCACGGCGAGGGGACGACTATATCGGCACGATGGCGGTGCAGGAAAAGCATCGGTTCGACGAGCAGTCGCTCGGCCGTTTCATGTCCGCCCATGTGGACGGATTCACGCCGCCGGTGCGGGTCGAGCAATTCAAGGGCGGGCAATCCAACCCGACCTACCGGCTGACCGACGGTGCCGGCCGCCGCTACGTGCTGCGTCGCAAGCCGCCGGGTAAGCTGCTGCCGTCCGCTCATGCGGTCGACCGGGAGTTCCGCGTGATCTCGGCGCTCAATCGGACCGACGTGCCGACCCCGCGAGCCTATGCGCTCAGCGAGGACGAGAGCGTCGTGGGCACGCCTTTCTACATCATGGAATACTGCGACGGCCGGGTCCTGTGGGATCCTCTGCTGCCGGACGTCCCGAAAGAGGGGCGCGGGGACATCTACCGGGCCAAGTTCGAGGCGCTGGCCCGGCTGCACCGGGTCGACTACGCCGCCCTCGGCCTTGCCGATTTCGGGCGTCCCGGCAGCTACGTCGCCCGCCAGATCTCGCGCTGGGGAAAACAGTACAAGGCGTCGGAGACCGAGAAGATCGAGTCCATGGACCGCCTGTTCGACTGGCTGCCCGCCAACCTGCCCACGAACGACGAGACGGTGCTGGTCCACGGCGATTATCGCCTCGACAACATGATCTTCCACGCCACCGAGCCACGCGTGCTGGGGATCATCGATTGGGAGATCTCCACGCTCGGCGACCCGCTGGCCGAGCTTTCCTATCTCTGCATGCTGTGGCGCACGCCCAAGGACTGGGGTGGCCTGCTGGGACATGATCTCGGCGAACTGGGCCTGCCGACGGAGGCGGAGATGGTGGACTACTACAGCACCCTGTCGAAGCGCGCCGTCCCGGAGCCGGCGCTCTGGGAGTTCTATATGGCCTACAATCTGTTCCGGGTGTCCTGCATCCGTCAGGGCGTCTATGCCCGGTCGCTCGACGGCACGGCGGCCAACGTGCGCGCCGCCGACTCCGGCAAGCTGGTCAAGCCCGCCGCCGATCTCGCCTGGCAGATCGTGAGCAACATGTCCGGAGCCTCGCGATGAGCAAGCGCAAGACGATTCTCGCCGACGACGAGCCCGTCGACGTCATTTCGGAGCGCGAGTCGCGTCCGCCGGTCGAGGCGATCCGGGCCGCGGCTTTCGCCCAGTTCGCCGAGCGCGGCTACCCGGTCGTGACGGTGCGCGACATCATGAAGGCCTGCGGACTGACGCAGGGCGCGCTGTACAATCACTTCAAGTCGAAGGACGAGCTGCTGCACGACATCATCGCCTCGACCCAGGGCGAGCTGGAGCGGCAGTGCCAGCAGGCCGTGGCGGGAGCGGGCGGCGATCCGCGCGCCGAACTCGCGGCCTTCGTGCGGGTTTATGTCATCCGCCATTGCCGCCTGCGAATCGAGGCGCTGGTCGCCAACCGCGAAATAGGCTGGCTGGACACGGCGCGCGTGGCCGACATCCGGCGCAGCCGGCGTGCGATCCGTGACATCGTCGTGACGATCCTCCGGCATGGAGTCGAGAAAGGCGTATTCGATCCGCCGCGCGTCGACGGCAGGCACGATCTCAAGGCGATGGCCATGGCGCTGCTCGACCAGTGCACCCACGTCTCCATGTGGTACGGTCCGGGCGGCGATCTCACCGAGGAACAGATGGCGAAGCTCTATACCGACATGGCCTTGCGCATGGTCGGCGCCGCGCCGCAGCCTGCCTGAGCAATCTGGAGCAGCAGAGCATGTTGATTCGCGTCGCGACCCTGGTCGCGTTGCTGGCCTCGCTGATCGGGTGTACGCCGGACTCCGATGCAGCGCCGCCGTCCGGGCGCAACCCCTCGATGGCGGTCGCGCCCGGAGACGTGCCGGCGGCGCGCTGGCATGCCGTGCTGATCGCCGGCGACAATAACAGCCCGTCCTTCGACAACGGCATCGATGCGCTGCGCGACAAGCTGTCGGCACGCGGCGTGCGGGACATCCGCATGCTCACCTCCGATCCCGGACGCAATCCGTCGGCCGAGGTCGCCAGCGCTGCCAATGTCTCCAGCGCCCTGCGCAATGCCGGTGGAGCGGGGGCCTGCCTCGCCTTCATCACCAGCCACGGCACCGAGGCCGGTGTCGTGCTGCGCCAGGCCAATGGCGTCGTCCGGCCGAGCGCGCTCGACAACGCTCTGGACGCGGGATGCGGGACACTGCCGACGGTCGTGATCGTCTCGGCCTGCCACAGCGGCGTCTTCCTGACACCGGCGATGCGTCAGCCCAACCGGGTGGTGCTGACGGCTGCCGCGGCCGATCGCGTGAGCTTCGGCTGCGGCGCGGGCGACCGCTTCACTTATTACGACCAGTGCCTGCTGCAGCAGTTCGATGGCGCCACCACCTGGGGCCAGCTCGCCCAGGCCACACGAAGCTGCGTGCAGAACCTCGAAAAGAGCATGGGCATCCGCACGCCGTCCCTGCCGCAGATCTTCGTCGGATCCTCGGTCGCCAACCTTCGTCTGCCGGGGCGCTAGATCCGCTCCAGCGCCAGGTCCCGCAGGCGGGCGCGCTGGATCTTGAAGCCGTTGGCGGAGGGCGTCTTGGGGAAGTCGTCGATCGCCAGGACGCGCATCGGCACCTTGTAGTTCGCGAGGCCCTGCCTGCAGTGCGCGATCACCGCGGCCTCGTCGAGCGTCGCGCCGGGCGCGAGGATCACGAAGGCGACCGCGCGCACCCCGTCCGGGCGCGGCACAGCAATGGCCTGGCAGGCGGCGATGCCGGGCAGCTTCTGCAGATGGGTCTCGATCTCGAGCGGATTCACCAGGAAACCCGAAAGACGAAGGACGTCGCCCATGCGGCTGAGGAAGGTGAAGCCGCCGTTTCCATCGAGTTCGGCGAGATCGCCGGTGCGGACATATCCGTCGGCGGTCACGGTCTCGGCGGTGGCTTTGTCGTCACCGTAGTAGCCGACCATCAGCGAGGGGCCGGCACATTCGAGCGCGCCGGGCTGTCCCACGCCCAGCAGGTCGCCGGTCTCCGGATCGCGGACGCGCACATGGGCGAGCGGCGACACGGGAACGCCGCCGCCCTTCTTGCGGCGCGCCACCGCGAGGTCGATCGGCTGCAGGGAATAGAGCGCCTGCACCTCGCTCATCCCGTAGAGGCCGCAGAGATGCAGGCCGCGCCGCTCCGCGGCCTCGGCGAGACCGTCCAACGAGGCGTTGAAGGCGGCATAGCCCGCCCACTTCACCGACGGGAAGGGATGGTCGCCCGGCACGCTGTCGAGCAGGCGCGCGAACATGTCGTCGCTCCCGAACAAGGTCGTGGGACGATGGCGTTCGATCAGGCGGGCGATGTCGTCGATCTCGGAGGAGTCGACCAGAACGCAAGGCCTGCCGGCCGCAAGCGTCGCCATCGTCTGGTCGAAGCCGTAGACGCCGCACAACGGCAGGATCGACAGCGACAGCGTGTCGGGTGCGGTGAGGCCGAAGGCGCGCGCGACCTGCTGGGCGTGACTGGCGATCGCACCCTGGCGGTGCAGCACGAACTTGGGCGCGCTCGTGGTCCCCGAGGTCGTGAAGATGTTGCAGGGCGCGCTGGCCTTCGCATTGTTCAGGCCGAGTCGCGGTCGCGAGAGCAGTCGCTCGAAAGGCACGCGCCGCAGCCGCTCGATGGCGGGCGGTATCGAGGCGGGCTCGTCGCCCACCGTGACGATGGCCGCGAGCCTGTCGAGAGCCGCGGGCTCGACATCGGCCAGGATCGAGAGGAAGTCGATCCGACGGAAGCCCGGCGCGCACGCCAGCACCTTGGCGCCGGATCGACCGACGATGTCGGTGACTTCGACCGCGCGATAGCGCGTATTGACCGCGACGGCGATGGCGCCCAACCGGATGCACGCAAGATAGAGGATCGGATAGGCAGGCACGTTGGGCAACCAAAGTGCCACTCGATCGCCGGGGCCTATGCCCAGGTCGGCAAGCCCTTGGGCGGCGCGTCGCGCGCTCTCCGTGAGCTCCAGGAAGGAAATCGTGCGATCACCGTGCAGCAAGGCCGGTGCGTCGGGAGTCTGCACTGCGATGTCAGCGACGAGCGTCCAGACATCGGCGGCGGGTTGGGCAAGAGGCATGCGCGCGGAGACTACCCGAAGACCGTTTCATCACAAGCGGGTCACCTTGACCCGGCACGCCGCTTGCCTAACGCTCGGCATTGGGGATTGGGAGTCGTGATGTTCCGTCGAAGCCTTTTTGCCGCGCCGCTCGTGCTGGCTGCCGCGTCGGCGCGCGCCCAGCAATGGGTGCCGAAACAGCCGATCAAGATCGTCGTCGGCTACGCGCCCGGCGGCACCGCCGATATGGCCGCCCGCATCGCGGCGGAGACCATTCAGCGCCAGCATGGCTACACGGTGATCGTCGACAACAAGACGGGCGCCGGCGGCTTCATCGCGTTGAAGGCCGTGGCCCAGGCGCCGGCCGATGGCTACACGGTGGGCATCGGCATCATGGGGCAGCTCGCGGTCGGCCCCGTCGTGCCGGGATCGCAGATTCCGCTCGATCTCGACAAGGAGCTGACGCCGATCTGCAATCTGGTCGGTGTGCCGATGGCCCTGATCGTGCGCGTCGATGCTCCTTTCAAGACCATCCCCGAATTCGTTGCCTACGCGAAGGCCAATCCGGGCAAGGTGAGCTATGCCTCGACAGGTCTCGGCTCCACCAATCAGCTCGGCGCCGAGTTCCTCGCGGCCGAAGCGGGTGGCCTGAAGCTGATCCATGTTCCCTATCGCGGCGGTGCGCCCGCCATCGCCGACGTGGCGGCTGGAAACGTGGACGTGTTCTTCGGCAACGTGTCGGAACTGATCGGCCAGGCGCGCGGCGGCAAGGTACGGGTGCTGGCGCTCGCCGCGACGAAGCCAACACCGCTCGCCCCAGAACTGCCGTTGCTCACCAAGGACATTCCGGCCCTCGACATCAACAACTGGTTTGGCCTGATGGGGCCGGCGGCCCTGCCGGCCGACATCAAGGCGGCGCTCGCCAAGCTGTTCATCGACGCGATCTCGGACCCCAAGAATGCCGAAACGCTGGCGAAGCAGGGGCTTGAGCCGATCGGTCAGGGACCCGAAGCTTTCGCCGCGTATATCGCCCAGGACCGCGAGCGTTGGGCGAGGGTCGCCAAGCAGGGCAATGTAAGAGCTGAATAGCAAAGGAAGAGTAATGAGTGCGCCGCTTTCCCTCGGAATCGACATCGGGGGAACTTTCACCGACCTCGTCATTCATGATCCGCGCACCGGGCGGGCCGTCATCTGGAAGGAAAGCACGACACCGGACGATCCTGCCCGCGGGGCGCTCGAAGGCACGCGGCGCGTGCTGGAGAAGGCGGGCGCCAGGCCTCAGGAGATCGGCCGCGTGGTTCATGCCACGACGTTGTTCACCAACGCGCTGATCGAGCGCAAGGGCGCGAAGACCGGCCTGCTCACGACGGCGGGCTTCGGCGACGTGCTGGAGATCGCGCGCGAGCGCAAATACGAGCTCTACGATCTCTTCATCGAGATGCCCAAGCCACTGGTGCCGAGGCCGTGGCGTCGCGAGGCGAAGGAACGGTTGGGGCCGGACGGCGCGGTAGAGATCGCGCTCGATGTCGAGGCGGCGCTGGCCGAAGTGGCGGATCTGGTGGAGCAGGGCGTGGAAAGTCTCGCCATCTGCTTCCTGCATTCCTATGCCAATGCCGCGCACGAACGCGCGATCGGCGCGGCGGTTGCCGAGCGCTTCCAGAACCTGTCGATCTCGCTGTCGTCCGACATTGCGCCGGAGATCCGCGAGTATCTGCGGGCCAGCACGACGGTGGCCAACGCCTACGTTCGGCCGCTGGCCGAAATCTATCTGGAGCGGCTCGAGCAGGCGCTGCGGGACGAGGGGATTCCCGGCGGACTGTTCCTCATGCTGTCGAACGGTGGCCTCACCCACGTGAGCGAGGCCAAGCGGGCGCCGGTGCAACTTCTCGAAAGCGGGCCCGCGGCCGGCGCGCTGGCCGGCGCCTGGTTCGGGCGCAATGCCGGGCTGGAGCGCGTGCTGGCGTTCGACATGGGCGGCACGACCGCCAAGCTGGCGCTGGTCGACGATGGCGAGCCACTCGTCGCCTGGGGCTTCGAGGCGGCGCGCGAGAAGCGCTTCCTGCGCGGCTCGGGCCTGCCGATGCAGATCGCCACGGTGGAGCTGATCGAGATCGGCGCCGGCGGCGGCTCGATCGCGCATAAGAGCGACCTGGGCACCTTGAACGTCGGACCCGAGAGCAGCGGCGCGCAGCCGGGACCGGCCTGCTATGGCCGCGGCGGCACCGAGGCGACGGTGACCGACGCCGACCTGACCCTGGGCTATCTCAATGCCGACTTCTTCCTGGGCGGCGCCATGAAGATCGACGCGGTGGCGACGAATGCCGCCTTCGGAAAACTGGCCGGCGCCTTGGGCGTCGAGCCCGGCCGGGCGGCGTTCGGCGTGCATGATGTGGTGAACGAGAACATGGCCGGCGCGGCGCGCGTGGCCATCGCCGAGCGCGGGCGTGTGCCTTCCGAGTATGCGCTGCTCGCGACAGGCGGAGCGGGGCCCGTCCATGCCTGGCACGTTGCGCGCAAGCTCGGCGTCAGCCGCGTCGTGTGTCCGCCGGGTGCCGGCGCAGGCAGCACCATCGGCATGCTGATGGCGCCGGCCCGCGTCGATCGTGTGGCCAGCTTCACGACCGCACTGGCGGGCGCCGATCTCGCCGCCGCGGATCGCCTCTTTGCCGATCTCGAGAAGGAGGCGCTGGACGTGCTGCATTTGACCGGCGCCGATGTCGAGAACCGGACCGTTCGACGCCTCGCCGACATGCGCTACATCGGGCAGGGCAGCGAGATCACCGTCGTCCTGCCGCAGGTCCTCGAAGAGGCCGAGGTGAAGACCGCCTTCGAAGACGCCTACAAGGCGCTGTTCGCCCGCACGCCGCCGGGGGCGGCGATCCAGTTCGTGGCGCTGCGCCTCTCGGTCAGCGCGCCGATGCCCGGCACCGGCGGAAAGCTCGAACTGCCGCGACATGCCTCGGCGACCGCGCTCAAGGGCACACGGCCCGTGTTCTTCCCCGACGAAGGCAAGACGCTCCCGACGCGCGTCTGGGACCGCTACGCCCTCGAACCCGGCGTCAGCATCGACGGGCCCGCCGTCTTCGAGGAGAACGAAAGCACCTTTATCGTGGGCCCCAACTCCAAGGCCCGGCTGCTGGCCGACGGCTCCATCCTGGCGGAGGCAAACTGATGTCGCGCACCTTCGATGCCATCGAACTGGAATTGCTGTGGCGCCGGCTGATCTCGCTGGTCGACGAGGCGGCGGCAGCGATGGTCCGCACCTCGTTCTCGACGCTGGTGCGCGAGAGCTACGATTTCTCCTGCGTGGTCACCGACGCGTCGGGCCAGTCGCTGGTGCAGGCGAGCGAGAGCATCCCGAGCTTCATCGGCACCCTCCCTGAGACCGTGAAGCACTTCCTGCGTCACTTTCCGGAGGACCAGCTTGCGCCGGGCGACGTGCTGATCACCAACGACATCTGGCTGGGTACCGGCCATCTGCCCGACGTTACGCTGGCCAAGCCGATCTTCCGCAACGGCAAGCTGATCGCCTTCAGCGCGACCACGGCGCACGTGCCCGATATCGGCGGCAAGATCCGCAGCCCCGAGCCGCGCGAGGTCTTCGAGGAGGGGCTGCAGATCCCGCCGATGAAGATGATGGCGGCCGGCAAGACCGACGAGACGCTGGTGGCGCTGATCCGCAAGAACGTGCGCACGCCGGATCAGACGATGGGCGATCTCTACGCCCAGATCGTGGCGCTCGACCTGATGGAGGATCGCCTGCTCGTGCTGATGGAGAATTACGGCCTGCCCGATCTCACCGATCTGGCACGCGAGATCCAGGGGCGCTGCGAGGCGGCGATGCGGGCGGCGATCCGCGAACTGCCGGACGGCACCTATCGCAGCGAGCTGAAGACCGACGGCATCATGGACAGGCCCATCACGATCAAGATGGCGCTCACCATCAGGGGCGACGAGATCCTGATCGATTTCGCCGGCACCGACGCCCAGGTCGACCGGGCGATCAACTGTGCCATGTGCTACACGAACGCGATGTGCATGTATGGGGTGAAGGTCTGCACCAACTCCAACCTGCCCAACAACGAAGGCGCGTGGCGGGCGATCACGCTCACCGCGCCGCCGGGCTGCATCGTCAATCCGCAATTCCCCGCGCCGGGCGGCTCGCGCATGCTGATCGGCCATTACATCCCGATGCTGGTGTTCGGCTGCCTGGGCCAGATCGTGCCGGAGCGCGTGATGGCAGCGTGCGGTTCGCCGATGTGGGGGATGAACCAGTCGGGCGTGCGGGATGGCGGCAAGCCCTACGCCAACATGTTCTTCTACAATGGCGGCATGGGCGGCAACACGCAGGGCGACGGCGTCACCTGCCTATCGTGGCCGTCGAACGTCAGCTCGACCTCGATCGAGATCAGCGAACACATCGCGCCGTTGCGTTTCCATCACAAGAAGCTGCGTCCCGATTCCGGCGGCGCAGGCCGTCATCGCGGCGGGCTGGGGCAGGAGATCCTGATCGAGAGCCGCAGCGAGACGCCGATCGCCGTTTCCTTCCTGGCCGAGCGCACGATCTTTGCGGCCTTCGGCATCGAGGGCGGCAAGGATGGGGCGCCCGGCGAGCTGCGAATCAACGGCGAGAAGACCGACCCCAAGAAGCAGTACGTGCTGAACGAGGGCGATACGGTCTCGCTGGGCACGCCGGGCGGTGGTGGCCATGGGGATCCCAAGTTGCGCTCCGCGGCGGCACTCGCCGCCGACGTGGCGGCCGGCTACGTCACGGCGGCGTCGGACTATCAGGGCGACGACTGAGCGATCTCCCATCGGGAAATTCATGGCGTCGCGGGCGGCGGGCGGGATAACGTGCGCGCCGCTTCGACGATTTGAGGAAACGCCATGAAAATCGCCTACTCGGCCGCCAGCCCCTATGTCCGCAAGGTGCTGGCCTGCGCCATCGCGCGCGGGCTCAACGACAAGATCGAGCGCTGGAAGGTCGGCACGACCGATCCGGCGCTGCTGCCGGTCAATCCGCTCTCCAAGGTCCCGAGCCTGATCACCGACGACGGCCTGTCGCTCTACGACAGCCCGGTGATCTGCGAGTATCTCGACAGCATCGGCGACGCGCCCAAGCTGTTCCCGCCGATTGGCCCGGCGCGCTGGAAGGCGCTTACCCAGCAGGCGCTGGGCGACGGCATCCTCGATGCCACGCAGCCCCGTCGCCGCGAGATCGCCCTGCCGCAGGACGAGGGCCGCCAGAGCTACATCGCCCTGCAGCAGGGTAAGGTCACGCGCTCGCTCGACGTGCTGGAGAAAGAGGCCGATTCGCTCGGAGAGCTGACGACGATCGGCGAGATCGCGATCGGCTGCGCCCTCGGCTATCTCGACTTCCGCTACGCCAACGAGCCGTGGCGCCCGGGACATCCCAAGCTCGCCGCCTGGTACGACAAGGTCGTGAAGCTGGCGCCTCTTGCCGAGACGATGCCGGTGGGCTGACACTGTCGCTTGTTGGTGCCCTCAAGGAAACTGAAGGGAGATCGATGAGCGATATCGACACCAAGCCGCAGGCGGTGGAGCGGACGAAGACCAAGCAGCCGCCACTCTACAAGGTGATCCTCCTGAACGACGACTACACGCCGCGCGAGTTCGTGGTCGTCGTTCTGAAGGCCGTGTTCCGCATGACCGAGGAACAGTCCTACCGGGTGATGATGACGGCGCACCAGCGTGGCGCTTGCGTCGTGGCCACCTTCACGCGCGATATCGCCGAATCCAAGGCGAGCGAGGCGAACGACATGGCCCGCGGCGCCGGCCACCCGCTGGAGTTCAGCACCGAACCTGAGGAGTAGGGTACCGGCACAGGTCCAGCCCCTTTTTGCAAGCCTTTGCGATCATTGGAGAATTCGGTGAATCAGGCAAAAAGCGCCTGAGAAACTTCGGTGGAGAATCAATGGGTTGACGGGAGCGGCTGCGGTCCGTATTTTCCGCCCGCTTTCGGAATTCACCCCGGCCCGGCCGGGGCTTTTTGTTGAGTTAGGGCCATGAAGATCCGTCATTCTCTCAAGTCGGTGAAGCTCCGTCACAAGGACTGCCGCATCGTGCGCCGCAAGGGCCGTGTCTACGTGATCAACAAGACCAACCCGCGCTTCAAGGCCCGCCAGGGCTGAAGACGGCGTCAGCGTCTTAGCGAACAAAGCGGCGGAGGCTTCGGCTTCCGCCGCTTTTTCATTTGGCGTATGAGCGAAGCATGGAGATGCCGCCGCTCGATCCCGCCATCCTCGCCCGCCGGTCGGAGATCGTCGCCGCGCTGCGCGCCATCGTTCCCGGCGAGGGCGTCATCGACGATTTCGACGGCATGCGTCCCTTCGAATGCGATGCGCTGTCGGCCTACCGGCAGATGCCGCTGGTCGTGGTGCTCCCCGAAACCGTGGCCCAGGTGGCCGCCATCCTGCGCTACTGCCAGGACAACAAGGTGAAGGTCGTGCCGCGCGGCGGCGGCACCTCGCTGTCGGGCGGTTCGATGCCGGTGGGCGACGCGATCCTGCTGGCCATGGGCAAGTTCAACCGAGTGCTCGAGATCGACTACGCCAATCGCTGCGCCCGCGTGCAGCCGGGCGTCACCAACCTCGGCGTCACCAAGGCGGTCGAGCATGAAGGCTTCTACTACGCACCCGATCCCAGCTCGCAGATTGCCTGCTCGATCGGCGGAAACGTGGCTGAGAATTCCGGCGGCGTGCACTGTCTGAAGTACGGGCTCACCACCAACAACCTGCTCGGCATCGAGATGGTGCTGATGAACGGCGAGGTCGTCCGGCTGGGCGGCAAGCATCTCGATTCCGGCGGTTACGACCTGCTGGGCCTGATGACTGGCTCGGAAGGACTTTTGGGCGTCGTTACCGAAGTGACGGTCCGCCTCCTGCGCAAGCCCTCGACCGCGCGTGCCGTGCTGCTGGGCTTCCCGACCGAGGCGGGCGCCGCCGACTGCGTCGCCGCCGTCATCGCCTCGGGCATCATCCCCGGCGGCATGGAGATGATGGACAAGGACGCGACCAAGTGCGCCGAGGCCTATGTCGGCGCGGGCTATCCGCTCGATGCCGAGGGGCTGTTGATCGTCGAGCTCGACGGCCCGCCGGTCGAGGTCGACTATCTGGTCGAGCGGGTCGCCGAGATCGCCCGGAGCCGCGGCGCCACGACCATCCGGGTCAGCCATGACGAGCAGGAGCGGGTGCTGTTCTGGGCCGGCCGCAAGGCCGCGTTCCCCGCCGTCGGCCAGATCTCGCCCGACTATATGTGTCTCGACGGCTCGGTGCCGCGCGGCAAGCTGGTCGAGGTGCTGGCCGAGATGCGCGTTCTGTCGAAGCAGTATGGCTTGCGGGTCGTGAACGTCTTCCATGCCGGCGACGGCAACCTCCATCCGCTGATCCTGTTCGACGCCAACGACCCCGACGAATTGCGGCGCTGCGAGGAGCTGGGGGCCGACATCCTGCGACTCTGCGTGCGGGTCGGCGGCGTGCTGACCGGCGAGCATGGCGTCGGCATCGAGAAGCGCGACCTGATGGGCGTGCAGTTCACCGAAATCGATCTCGACCAGCAGATGCGCGTGAAATGCGCCTTCGATCCCGACCACCTGCTCAATCCCGGCAAGGTGTTCCCCAAGCTGCGCCGCTGCGCCGAGCTGGGCCGCCTGGTCGTGACGCAGAACAACATCCCGTTCCCCGACATCCCGCGGTTTTAGTTCGATGACTGGTACGATCAGGCCGCGCGACGCGAAAGAGCTGCGGCAGGCGGTGGAGTGGGCGCTGGGCGAGGGCGTGACGCTCGACGTGCGCGGTGAGGGCAGCAAGGTCGCGCTGGGCCAGCCGATGCGCTGCGACCATGTGCTCGACCTGTCGGGCGTTTCCGGCATCGTGGATTATGCGCCCGAGGAGCTGGTGGTCACCCTGCGCGCCGGCACGCCGTTGCGCGAGGTCGAGGCGCTGCTGGCCCAGCGCAACCAGATGCTGGCCTTCGAGCCGCCCGACCTCGGCCCGCTGCTCGGCCAGGCGCCGGGGCGGGGAACCCTGGTCGGCGCGGTCATGGGCAATCTCGCGGGCTCGCGCCGCCTCTCGGCCGGCGCGGCGCGTGACCATCTGCTGGGCTTCAGCGGCGTCAACGGGCGCGGCGAGGCCTTCAAGTCGGGCGGCCGCGTGATGAAGAACGTCACCGGCTACGATCTCTCCAAGGTACTCGCCGGTTCCTGGGGCACGCTCGCCGTGCTGGACGAGGTTTCGGTCAAAGTGCTGCCCGCCCCGGACCAGACGGCAACGCTGATGCTACTGGGGCTCGAGGATGCGGCCGCCGTGCGCGCGATGTGCGCGGCGATGGGCAGCCCGCACGAGGTCTCGGGCGCGGCGCACCTGCCGGGCCGCACGGCGCTGCGCCTCGAAGGCGTGGCGCCCTCGGTCGAGGCGCGGCTCAAGGGCCTGCGCGAACTGATGGCCGATGCTGGCGCGAAGATGGAGGAACTCGGCACATTGGAGAGCCGGACCTTCTGGCGCGAGGTCAGAGACGTGGCGCCGCTGAACGCGGCGCCCGACGAAATCGTCTGGAAGATCTCCTGCCCGCCGACCGAAGGCCCGGCGACCCTGGGTCGCATCAAGGCGCAGCGCCCCACCGCTCGGGCTTTCTACGACTGGTCGGGCGGGTTGATCTGGCTGGCGCTGCCGCCGTCGACGGATGCCGATCACACGCTCGTTCGCGGCGCGCTTGGCGTCACGGGCGGGCATGCGACCCTGATCCGCGCTCCCGAGGCTGTGCGCGCGGCCGTCCCCGTGTTCCAGCCTCAGTCCGCCGCGCTCGTGGCGCTGGCGGTGCGCGTGAAGGAAAGTTTCGATCCCAAGACCCTCTTCAATCCGGGGAGGATGGGTTAGGGATTGTTCATGCTAAAGCCTTTCCGTCTCAGATTGACCCACTCACCTCATCCTGAGGAGCCGTGCAAAGCACGGCGTCTCGAAGGATGGGCAACAGACGGGGTGCGCGTGCCCACCCTTCGAGACGCTCACTGCGTTCGCTCCTCAGGGTGAGGTCAGTTTTGGGATGCTCGGCTCGATTCAATCTCGCCCGGAAAGGCTCTGGTTAACTTGAACAAGACGACAGCGATCGAGGTCGTGGACTATCATTGAGAGAGTTGGGACATGAAGCGCAAGATCAAGCCAGTGCATCCCGGTCGCATTCTCCGTGACGAGTTCATGGAGCCGGCCGGAATTTCGCAGTACCGGTTGGCGCAGGCGGCAGGTTTGTCGCAGGTGCAGGTGGGCAATATCATCCGGGGCAGGCGCGGCATAACGGCTGAGACGGCCCTTCGACTGGAGCGCGCCCTTGGCATGAGCGCTCAGACCTGGATGAACCTGCAGACTTTGTACGAGTTGGAAAAAGCTTCCTCTGAATCGGGACAGCTGATCAAAAAGACGACTGAACGGCTGAAGTTGGATCAGGCGGCCTGATCAGCGTCGTGCAAACCAATTTCACCCTGGCCCAGCTTGCCGATCCCGAGAACGCGCGCAGCGAGCAGATCCTGCGCAAGTGCGTGCATTGCGGCTTCTGCACCGCCACCTGTCCGACCTTCGTGCTGCTGGGCGACGAACGCGACAGTCCGCGCGGACGTATCTATCTCATCAAGGCGATGCTGGAGGGCGACCGCGCGCCGACGATGCAGGAAGTCCGGCACGTCGATCGCTGCCTGTCGTGCCTGTCCTGCATGACGACCTGCCCGTCGGGCGTGAACTACATGCACCTGGTCGATCACGGCCGGCATCGCATCGAGGAGACCTATACCAGGGCTCCGGCCGATCGCTTCATGCGCGGCCTGCTGGCCTGGCTGATGCCGCGGCCCACGGCTTTCCGCTGGGCCATGGTGCTGGGGCGTCTCGCCAAGCCCTTGGCGCCGCTCCTGCCGGCGACCAGCAGCGATCCGGGCGGCGCCACCTTCCTGCGCCGGCTGCGCGCCATGCTCGATGCCGTGCCGCCGCACCTGCAGGGCCCGTCGCCGGTCGACCGGCCGCAGACCTTCGCGGCGAAAGGCTTGCGCCGTCGGCGCGTGGCGCTGATGCCGGGCTGCGGCCAGCAGGTGCTGGCGCCGGAGGTCAACGAGGCCACGGTGCGGCTGCTGACACGCCACGACATCGAAGTGGTGAACGTCGCGGGCTCGGGCTGCTGCGGCTCCTCGGTGCTTCATGTCGGGCGCAACGAGCAGGCGATCGCGCTGGCCAAGGCCAACATCACCGCCTGGCTGCGGGAGATGGACGGCGCCGGACTCGACGCCATCGTGATCAACGCCTCGGGCTGCGGCACGACGGTCAAGGACTACGGCAACATGCTGGCCGACGAGCCGGAATGGCACGAGAAGGCGCTGCAGGTCGCGAAGCTCGCCAAGGATGTGAGCGAGGTCATGCTCGAGATCGGGCTCGTGAACGTCGAGTCCAAGGGACTGACGGTGGCCTATCATTCGGCTTGCTCGATGCAGCACGGCCAGAAGGTGATCGAACAGCCCAAGCGGTTGCTGAGGGATGCCGGCTTCGTCGTGAAGGACGTGCCGGAAGGGCATCTCTGCTGCGGTTGGGCCGGCACCTACCAGGTGCTGCAGCCCGAACTGTCGCGCCGCCTGCGCGACCGCAAGGTGGCGAACATCGAGAGCGTGAAGCCCGACGTGATTGCGGCCGGCAACTTCGGCTGTATCGGCAACATCGCCGCGGGCACGGGCATACCCATCGCTCATACCGTCGAACTGCTGGACTGGGCGACGGGCGGTCCCAAGCCGGCGGCACTGGACTGAGCACGGAGGAAAGGGGAGGCATGAACGCTCTTCGCGCTTGCCTTGCCGCCCTTCTCGGATTGATGCTGGGCGTCAACGCGATGGCGCAGAACGCCGGGAGCGGCCCCGTGCTCGATACACTCTTCCTTAAGCTTCGCGATGCAACCGACCCGTCGGCGATTCGCACCCTCGAAGCGGCGATCTGGGAACAGTGGGTGATGGTTCCCGACATGAGCCAGCGCGCCCTGATGATGCGCGGCATTGCCGAGATGCAGCAGCAGCAATTCGAGAGCTCGATCGAGACCTTCACACGCCTGATCGACGTCGCGCCCGCCCTGTCGGAGGCCTGGAACAAGCGCGCGACGGCGCACTGGCTGACGGGCAACTTCACCGCATCGCTCGCCGACATCTGCGAGACGGTGAAGCGGGAGCCGCGCCATTTCGGCGCCTATTCCGGTCTCGGCATGATCCGCGCGGAAATGGGCGAGACCGCGCGTGCCGTTGCGGCCTTCGAGCTGGCCCGCAGGTGGAACCCGCATATCGCGGGAATCGACGACGAGATCGCGCGTCTGAAGGCCTTGGGCGGTGACCAGGGTGCCGATGCCGATCCGTTGGGTTGCGGCCGGCCCACGACGTAGGCAAAAGTCCTTCCCATTCGAATTCGGGAGTCATTCATGGCCACGTTGTATGTCGGCGGTCGTCTGTTCGATGGCGAGAAGGTGCAGGACGGGCAGGCGGTGCTGGAAGAGGGCGGCCGCATCAAGCGCGTCGCGCCGGCGGGCGAGTTCAAGGGCTTTGCCGGCGAGCGGGTCGACACGTCGGGGGCCACGCTCATTCCCGGCATCATCGACTGCCACGTCCATTCGCTGTCGGGCGCCGAGGGCAATCCCGGCGCCGTTCAGGATCGCCTGAGTGCCGCCCAGCTCACGGTGCGCGGCATGGAGTTCATGCGCCAGACCCTGGAAGGCGGCGTCACCGCGGTGCGCGACTGCGGCGGCAAGGACTATATCGAATTCGCGATCCGCGACGCCTACAATGCCGGCCGCTTCCTCGGTCCGACGATGCGCTGCGCCGGCCGCATGATCTGCATGACCGGCGGCCACGGCAATCGCGTCGGTCGCGTTGCCGACGGTGTCGACGAGGTGGTGAAGGCGGTGCGCGAGCAGGTCCACGCCGGCTCCGACCTGGTGAAGATCATGGCCACGGGCGGCGTGATGACCGCCGGCGTCAATCCCGAGGACGCGCATTACAGCGCCGAGGAGATGAAGGCCGGCATCTCGGAGGCCCATCGCTTCCACAAATGCTGCGCCAGCCATGCCCAGGGCGCGCTCGGTATCCTCAATGCCGTGCGCGGCGGCATCGATTCGATCGAGCACGGCATCTTCATGGACGAGGAGTGCTGCCGCGAGATGAAGGAGCGCGGCGTCTGGCTGGTGCCGACCTTGGCGGCGGTGAAGAACATCCTCAAGGGCTACGATGAGGGCGACCGTTCGATCCCCGACTATGTGATCGACAAGAGCCGCCGCGTCTTCGACCGTCACATCGCGGCGACCAAGATGTACTACGCGGCCGGCGGCCGCATCGCGATGGGCACCGACGCCGGGACGCCGCATAATCGCCATGGCGAGAATGCGCGCGAGCTCGAGTTCATGTGCGACATCGGCATTTCGAGCCGCGATTCGCTGTTCTTTGCGACCGCGAGTGCCGCCGACCTGATGCGCCTGGCCGATCACGGCCGCATCAAGGAAGGCAATGTGGCCGACTTCGTCCTGTGCGACGGCGACGCATTGGCTGACATCAAGCGCGCGGCCCGCAAGGAAAACCACCGTATGGTGGTCAAGCGCGGCCTCGTCGCCCGCGACAACCGGGCAGCCTTCGCCCAGGATGCCACCCGCGTCGCGGCGGAATAACGAGCACCGCAGGGCGATCCCGGAGCCTTCGTGGAAGAAATCTTCCTCATCCTCGTCGGGATCGCCTGGGCGCTCGGCACCCCGCTGATCGCCATCATCGCGCTGGTCCGCACGTCGGGCATCCGCGCGCAGAACGAACGGCTCGCGTCGGAACTCGCGGCGCTGCGCCGTCAGCTGGCCGCGGCGGTCGTGCAACCGGTGCCGCCCCCGGTCGAGGCCAGCCCCGTTCTGGAAGGGCCGGTCGAGGCCGCCGTGCCGCCGCCGCCGGCGCCGCCGTTCGTGCCGGAGCCGGAACCGTCGCTCGCAGCGCTGCAAGTCGAACCCGAGGCAATCGTCATCGGCGCGGATCTGCCGGCATCCCCGGCGTCCGCTGCAACTCCGCCAGCAATCCCAGCCATCGAGCCGGTGAGGGGCGGGTGGGAGCAACGGCTCGGCGCCCGCGCCTTCCTCTGGGTCGGCGCCATCACCCTGGCCTTGTCGGCCGTCTTCCTCGTCCGTTACTCGATCGAGGAGGGCTATCTCTCTCCCGAGGTGCGCGTCATCCTCGCAGCGCTGTTCGGCTTCGCCCTGATCGCGGGCGCCGAGCGGATGCGGTCGCGCGACGATCGCGTGTCGCAGGCGCTGGCGGCCGCGGGTGTTGCGGCGCTCTACGGATCGCTTCTGTCGGCCGTCGCGCTCTACGACATGATCTCGAAGGTCGCGGCGGGCGGCGGCGCGGCGGCCCTGACGGCCTTCGCGATCACCCTCTCGCTGCGCCACGGCATCCTCGTTGCGGCGCTCGCTTTCGTGGGCGGTTTCCTTAGCCCCGCGATCATCGGCAGCGAACAACCCAATACGCCGGTCCTGTTCGGCTATCTGCTGGCCATTGCCGCGGGCACGCTCACGGTCATCCGGATCCGCGGCTGGTGGGTACTGGGCTGGGGCGTCCTTGCCGGTTCGGCGCTTTGGACCTGCATCTGGATGCTCGCCGATCCCGACCTGCCCGAACTGCACTGGGTCGGCCTTTTCCTGGTGGCGCTTGCGGGGCTCTTCGTCTGGGCATCGTGGCGGCGCCTGCAGGAGAGCGAGAACCCGGCAAAGGACGTGCTGGCGCTGGTCTGGGCCGCGCTCGCGGTCACCGGTGGCCTGCTCGTCCTGGCCATCGCACAGGATCGCGGCATGCAGACGGCCGGCTGGCTGGCCTTGGCGGTGCACGGCATCGGCATCTTTGCCTTCTCGCGCTGGGCGCCGCGTTTTCAGTTCACCGCTGGCCTCGCGCCGGCCCTGTCGTTGGCGGCGCTGGCGCTGTGGTGGTGGACGGGGAGCGGGGTGGCAGCCGACTGGAACGATGGCCGCTTCGGTTGGCTCGTGACGATGTTCGGTGGTCTGTACGCCGGTGCGGCCTTCGCCCTGCTGTGGAACGCCGCGCGGCCGGGATTCTGGGCCGCCCTGTCGGTATCGGCCGCGCTCTCGCACTTCCTGTTCGCCTGGTATGTGCTGCGCGGCACCGCGACCGGTGGTGTCCCGTGGGGCCTGATCAGCGTCGGCCTCGCCGCACCCTTCCTCGTGGGCGCCGAGCGTCTCACCCGCTGGCGCGGGACGATGCCGGGGGCCACCGAAGCCCTGGGCTTCCTGGCGGCCGGCGTGACCTTCTTCATCGGCGCCGCGATCCCGCTCGAACTCAATCGCGAATGGATCACCGTCGCCTATGCGGTTGAACTGGCCGCGGTCGCCGCCATCTCCGCACAGCTCGGCCTGGTGACCCTGCGCCGGCTCTGCTGGCCGCTGCTGGCCATCGTTGTCGTGCGCTTCGTCGTCAATCCGGAGATCCTGACCTATCCGATCGGGCTGACGCCGATCCTCAACTGGATGCTGTGGGGTTACGGCATCTCGATCGCCGCGCTGGTCGTGGCGCTGCGCTTCCTGCGGCCGACCGGCGATGTCCAGCTCGTTCGTGCGGTCGAGGCGGCGGCCGCCTTGCTCACCTTCGTCCTGCTGACGCTCGAGGTCCGCAGCGTCTTTCAGCCGACGACGATGATGATGCCGGACGCGAGCTTCATGGAGCGCGCCTTCTATGTGCTGGTCTGGGGCGCCTTCGCGCTGGCAGCGCTGTGGAAGACGCGGCTCGACGGTGACCTCGTGGCGCTATGGGCGTGGCGGCTGAGCGGCGGCGTGGCTGTCGCGGTCGTCCTGATCGTGCAGGTGCTGGTCGCCAATCCGGTGTTCGAGCCGGCGGATGTCGGCCGGCTGCCCATCGTCAACGGGTTGTTGCTGGCCTATGCGATACCGGCGGCGATGGCGGCCCTGGCGCGTCGCTGGATCGACGTCGAGCCCGACCGGCGGGTCGATCTCCTCGTCGAGGCGGCGGCCTCGATCCTGGCCTTCGTCTACGTCTCGTTCGAAGTCCGCCACTTCTTCGATCCCGGCTTCGAGCGGCGCGGCTTCGGCGCGCATGGGCTGGAACTCTATGCCTATTCGATCGTCTGGCTGCTGTTCGGTGTCGCCCTGCTGGCGCTGGGCTTCCTGCGGCAGGCCGCGGCGCTGCGGCATGCCGGCATGGTGCTGGTCTGCATCGTGGTCGCCAAGGTCTTCCTGATCGATATGGCGGGGCTGCAGGGGCTGCTGCGGGTCTTCTCCTTCCTCGGCCTGGGCGCGGCGCTGATCGGTCTGGGCTACGCCTATCGCCGCTTCGGCTTCGACAGCAAGTGACCGGGGCGTCGTTTCCCGAACTCGGCCTGTCGCTCGACGCGTTGCGGGCCCTGCAACTCGACCGGCTGCGCGCCACGCTTGCCCATGCCTACGACAACCAGGCTCCGTACCGCGCCAAGTGCGAAGCCGCCGGCGTCCATCCAGACCAGCTCCTGAGCCTCGACGATCTGGGGCGCTTTCCCTTCACGGAGAAGGGCGACCTGCGCGACGCGTATCCCTACGGGATGCTGGCGATCCCGCGCGAACGTTGCGTGCGTCTGCACGCCTCCAGCGGCACGACGGGCCGGCCGACCGTCGTCGGCTACTCGGCGAAGGACATCGCCACCTGGGGCGAGCTGATGGCGCGGTCGCTGTTCGCGGGCGGCGCTCGGCCGGGCGACATCATCCACAACGCCTATGGCTACGGGCTCTTCACCGGCGGGTTGGGTGCCCATTACGGGGCCGAGCGGCTGGGCTGCACCGTGGTGCCCATGTCGGGCGGCTTCGGCGAGCGGCAGGTCCAGCTGATCCGCGAGTTCGGCGCCCGGATCGTGCTGATGACGCCGTCCTACATGCTGGCGATCGCCGATGAGTTCGAACGCCAGGGCATCGATCCACGCGATACGGCGATGCGCATCGGCATCTTCGGGGCCGAGCCGTGGACCGAGGGCATGCGCGCGGAGATCGAGCGCCGGCTCGGCATCGATGCCGTCGACATCTACGGGCTGAGCGAGGTCATGGGGCCGGGCGTCGCCTGCGAGTTCGTCGAGACCAAGGATGGGCCCACGATCTGGGAGGACCATTTCTATCCCGAGATCGTCGATCCGGTGACAGGCCAAGCCGTCGCCGAGGGCGAGGCGGGAGAGCTTGTGTTCACCACGCTGACGAAAGAGGCGATGCCCGTCGTCCGCTATCGCACGCGCGACCTTACGCGGCTGATGCCGGGTTCGGTCACGGCGATGCGGCGCATGGCCAAGGTCACGGGGCGCAGCGACGACATGCTGATCGTGCGCGGCGTCAATCTGTTCCCCAGCCAGGTCGAGGAACAGATCCTCCGCGACCCGGGCCTGAGCGGCCACTATGTCATGGAGCTGACGAGAACAGGCGCGCTGGACGATCTATTGGTGCGCGTCGAGGCGCGCCAGGTTCAGGAGCAGGCTGTGCGGGCTCAGTCGGCCGTCGAGCTGGCTCGCAGGCTCAAGGGCATGTGCGGTCTGTCGGCCGATGTCGAGGTGGCCGCGCCGGGAACGATCGAGCGGTCGCTGGGCAAGGCCCGCCGTGTCATCGACCGGCGCCCCAAGAACTAGAGGCCCGAGGCCAGGCGGATTCTGGCTTTCAGCAGCCCGGGATCGTCGGGGAGCTGGCTGTATTCGGGGGTGATGAGGGTCGCCTGCGAGACAGGCACGGCCGCCTTCGCACGGGCCACCGAGGCGTCGATGACGACCGCAAGCGTGATCAGGGCGGCGGCGATCACGAGCAGATCGATCCACGAAAAGCGAGACTTGCGAAGTTCATAGGGCACGGCGATCGCCCGCTTCTTCTTTTGGCCTGGGTTCATGATGGCCTCTGGCGAGAGTGTTATCGGCTGGGCTGGAAAGGTTGCTTATGAATATGCTTTCGGTCCGCCGCACGACCGGACTGGGGCGATACCAAGGACGTTTGTGTCAGCCGTATCCAATGGTGGCGCTGGCTACCGCGGCGAACGTCAGAATTGAAGCGGCGATGACCAGGAAGTCGATCCAGGTGAGCGACAGGCGGCGGCGCTTCATGGCCGGCCTCCGCCGTCGCTGCTGACCGCCGCGGGCGGCGCGGACGGGCCGGGTGCATGGCTCTGCGCCAGGACCCCGCCGGCAAAGATCACGATACAGATGACGACGAGCACGGCATCAACGGTGGCGAAATTGCGGCGAGACATGGAACTCCTCGTTGTGTTCGTCCGAGAACACTACGGAGAGCCGGGCGCGATCATCCCTCCCTGAGAATCATGCCTGCGCGCTGCAAGCGCGGAGGTCAGACGTAGGCGATGCGCAGGATGTTCGTGGCGCCGGGCGTGCCGAACGGGACGCCTGCCGTTACCACCAGCCGCTCGCCTTCCTTGGCCATCCCTTGCTGGCGGGCGACCCGCACGGCGCGCTGCACCATGTCGCCGAAATTGTGCGCGTCTTCGGTCCTCACCGGATGGACACCCCAGGTGAGTGTCATGCGGCGCGCCGTATCCAGGTTCGGCGTCAGGCAGAGGATTCGCACGTCGGGACGTTCGCGAGCGGCGCGCAGGGTCGTCGACCCGGTGTTGGTGTAGGTGACGATCGCCGCGGCCGACAATGTGTGGGCACACTGACGGGCGGCGGCGCTGATCGCGTCGGCCGTCGTCGCCTCGGGCTCGTGCCGGCTCGCATCCATCAGGCGGCGATAGAGCGGGTCGGTCTCGACGCTCTTCAGGATGCGATCCATCATCGTGACCGCTTCGACCGGGTAGCTGCCGGAGGCGGATTCGGCCGACAGCATGACGGCGTCGGTGCCGTCATAGACGGCCGTGGCCACGTCGGACACTTCGGCGCGGGTCGGCGTCGGCGCCAGAATCATCGACTCGAGCATCTGGGTCGCAACGATGGTCGGGCGGCCGGCCACGCGGCAGGCCGCGAGGATGCGCTTCTGCAGCGGCGGCACGGCTTCCGGCGGCATCTCCACGCCGAGGTCGCCGCGCGCGACCATGATGCCGTCGCTCTGCTCGATGATCTCGTCGAGATGCTCGATCGCCTGCGGCTTCTCCAGCTTGGCCATCACGGCCGCACGCCCGGCGACCAGCTTCTTCAGTTCGGCGATGTCGTTGGCGTGCTGCACGAAGGAGAGGGCGATCCAGTCGACGCCGATCGACAGGCCGAAGGCGAGGTCCTTGTGATCCTTCGGTGTCATGGGCGACATCGGCAGGACGAGGTTGGGCAGGTTGACGCCCTTGCGGTCGCTGAGGGTGCCGGCGACCTCGACCTCCGCGTCGATCGTCTCCTCGTCGTGCGCCACGATGCGCAGCCGCACCTTGCCGTCGTCGATCAGCAGGATGCCGTCCGGCTTGGCCGCCTTGAAGATCTCCGGATGGAGCAGGGGCACGCGCTCGGCCGTGCCGGGCTCGGGATTCATGTCGAAACGGACCGTCTGACCCTTCTTCACGACCATCGGCCCTTTGGCGAAGGTGCCCAGCCGCAGCTTCGGCCCCTGCAGATCGAGCAGGATCGCGATCGGGTGCTTGAACTCCTTCTCGAGCGCGCGCAGCTGCTCGACCCGCTGGCGGTGGTCCTCGTGCTGGCCGTGGCTGAAGTTCAGCCGGAAGACGTCGGCCCCGGCTTCGAACAGGGTTCGCAGCCGCTCCGTGGTCGAGGAGGCGGGGCCGAGCGTGGCGACGATCTTGGTGAATCGATTGCGGCGCATGCGGTCCAGTCTACTTCGAGGGAGACGACACTTTGAAGTCGCCTGCCGCTTCGTAAACCTTGACGACGGCGGCGTCATCCAGCTTGCCCCAGCCGGCGCCGGCCGCGGCAATGAAGAGCTGGTGCGCGGCGGCGGCCAGAGGCAGCGGCAGGCGCAATTCGTGACCGGTGTCGAGAACCAGGCCGAGATCCTTCACGAAGATCTCGACGGCCGACAAGGGCGTGTAATCGTCGTCGAGCATGTGCGGCACCCTGTTGCCGAACATCCAGGAGTTCCCGGCGCTGGCCGAGATCACTTCATAGACCGCGCGCGTATCGGCGCCGGCCTTGGCCGCGAGCGCCATCGCCTCGGCGGCCGTGGCGATGTGCACGCCGGCCAGGAGCTGGTTCACCGTCTTCACCAGCGACCCAATGCCCGCCTTGTCGCCGAGGCGAAACACTTTCGCCGAGGTGGCCGACAGGATCGACTCCGCCGCCGCGAAGGCCTTGGCATTCCCGGACGACATGAAGGTGAGTTCGCCGGACTCGGCGCGCGCCCGTCCGCCCGACATGGGCGCATCGAGCAGCTCATGGCCGGTCGTCGCGAGACGCTCGTCGAGCTTGCGGATGAAGGCCGCGGGACAGGTGGCGCACTGCATGACCACGCCTCCCTTGCGCAGGGCGGCGACCGCACCGCCCTCGCCATAGAGCACCGCTTCGACCTGCTGCGCGTTGACGACAGCGACGACGACCACATCGGCGGTCTTCGCGGCTTCGGCAGGTGTCGCTTCCGTCGTGCCGCCGGCGGCCACGAAGGCCTCGCGCGCCGCGGCGCTGGGATCGACGCCGATCACCTTGTGGCCGTGCTTCAGCAGGTTCTTCGCCATGCCGAGGCCCATCGAGCCCAGGCCCACGAAGGCGATGACGGGAGTGTTCTTGTCGGTCATGGCTCAGGCCTTGATGCCGTACTTGGCCGCCCAGCCGAGGCCGGCGCCGGTCGTGGTCTTCGGCTTGTACTCGAGCCCGACATAGCCGTCGTAGCCCAGCCGATCGAGCACATCGAGCAGGTAGAGGTGATTGACCTCGCCGATGTCGGGCTCGTTGCGGTCGGGGTTGCCGGCGATCTGCACGTGCGCGGTGATCGGGAACAGCCGCTCCATCCGCCTCTGCAGATCGCCCTCGGTGACCTGCAGGTGATAGAGGTCGAGCTGCAGGCGCAGATGCGGCGCCCCGACCTCGCCGATGATCGCCTTCACCTGGTCGGTCGTGTTGGTGAAGTAGCCGGGAATGTCGCGATGATTGATCGGCTCCAGCACGATGGTGATGTCCATCTTGGCCGTGCGGTCGCAGATCTTCTTCAGGTTCGCAATGAAGGTGCGGTGCATCGCCTTCACGTCGGCGCCGGGCGCGATCATCCCGGACATGACATGCAGGGTCCGGCATTCGAGGGCCTGCGCGTAATCCAGCGCCTTGTCGATGGCGGCGGCGAACTCGGCCTCGCGGCCGGGAAGGGCAGCCAGGCCGCGCTCGCCCTTGCTGGCGTCGCCCGGCGGCAGGTTGAATAGCGCCTGGGTGAGCCTGTGCTTCTTCAGTTCGGCGGCGATCTCGGCGGCCGGCGCTTCATAGGGAAACAGGATCTCGACGGCCTTGAAGCCATGTGCCGCGGCGGCGCCGAAGCGCTGCAGGAACGGCACTTCCTGGTAGATCCACGAGAGATTGGCGGCGAGCTTGGGCATTCTTCGGGTCCAATCAGGAAGGATAGGCTTCTTCGACGTCCCGCACCTGGGCATCCGAGAGGGTACGCAGCTTGAAGCCCTGCAGCAGCAGGTGGAGCTTGGCCGTCTCCTCGAGCTCCTCGATCGAGGCGGAGGCGGCGGACAGCGAGGTTCCGGCGACGACCGGGCCATGATTGGCCAGCAGCACGGCGCGATGGCCCTTGGCGTAGTCGCGGATGGCGTCGGCGAGCTTCGGGTCGCCCGGCCTGTAGTAGGGCACCAGCGGCAGTTTGCCGACCCGCATCACGAAGTAGGGCGTGATCGGCGGCAGGGTCGTCTCGGCATTGTGGTGGCAGGACGGATCGAGGCAGGAGATCGCCACCGCATGCGTGCAGTGGAGATGGACGATCGCACCGTCCTTGGGCCGCACGTCGTAGACCGAGCGATGCAGCAGCGCTTCCTTGGTCGGCGGATCGCCGGCGACATGCTTGCCCGACAGATCGATCTTGGAGAGCTGGCCGGGCTCGAGTTCGCCCAGCGAGGAGTTGGTCGGCGTCATCAGCCAGCCATCGGCCACGCGCGCGCTGATATTGCCGGAGGTGCCGGGGCACAGGCCCCGGGCGGCAAGCTTGGCGCCCAGCGCGCAGATCTGCTCGCGGATCTTGGTTTCTGCGGTGCTCATAGCCTGTCGAATGCCTTGGTGAAGAAATCGGGCGCGCCGAAATTTCCGGACTTCAGCGCGAGCAGGATCGGCCTGGCGCCCACGGATGCCGTCCACGGCACACCGGGATCGATCTCGGGGCCAATGCGCAGCGCCGTGACGTCGAGCGCGCTGACAACCGCACCCGAGGTCTCGCCGCCTGCGACGACGAGGCGGCCGACGCCGGCCTCGACGAGGCCACGGGCCAGCGCCGCCATCGTCCTCTCGATCGCCTGGCTCGATTTCTCGATGCCGTATTTTGCCTGCAGTGACTTCACTGCCTCGGGCGTGTCGCTGGCCGACAGCAGGATCGGGCCGTTACCGAGTTTATCTTTGGCCCAGTCGAGCGCCTTGCCGGCGACATCCTCGCCGCGGCAGATCGCGTCGGTATCGAGCGCCAGATGCGCACCCGTGAAAGCCTTGATCTGGCCGAGTGTCGCCGCCGAGCAGGAGCCGGCCAGCACCGCTGCGGCGCCCTCGATCCTGGGCAGCGTGTCGGCGCCGGAGCGATGAGCCATCAGCCCGCGTCGGCGATAGGCGGCGGGCAGGCCGAGTGCCACGCCCGAGCCGCCGGTGACCAGCGTATCGTCCCCGATCGCTTCGCCGATGATGCCGAGGTCGGTGTCGGCCACGGCATCGACCACGACGTGCCGAACGCCGTCGGTGGCGAGCTTGTCGAGCGCTTCACGCAGGACGGCAGAGCCGGACTGGACCTGCTTCAAGGCGACGAGGCCGACCGTGTGCGGCGTCTGTCGCGCCAGCACGCGCACCAGGCTGGCATCGGTCATCGGCGTCAGCGGATGGTGCTTCATGTGCGAGTCCGAGAGCAGCACGTCACCCACGAACAGATGCCCGAAGAAGATCGTGCGGCCGTTCACCGGGAAAGCAGGGCAGTAGATCGCCTGCTTCGCTTTCAGCGCGTCGAGCAGCGCATCGCCGACGGGACCGATATTGCCGGCGTCGGTCGAATCGAACGTCGAGCAGTACTTGAAGAAGAAGCGTACGCAGCCGGCCGCCTGCAACGCCTTCAGCGCGGCGAGCGATTGCGCGACCGCGTCGGCCGCCGGGATAGAGCGCGTCTTCAGCGCGACGACGACGGCATCGACGTCGCCGGGGATCGTGCCCGTCGCCGGCACGCCGATTGTCTGGATCGTGCGCATGCCGCCCTTGACGAGCATGCCCGCGATGTCCGTTGCGCCGGTGAAGTCGTCGGCGATCACTCCGAGAATGGCCATGCCCGACCCTAGGCGATCACGGTCGCGGGCATCCAGAACTTTCGGCGCCGGGAGCGTCGTCGGGCCTCGTCCTCGCCGTCGTAGTGGTGCAACGGCGGTGCAGCATCGAAGGTGTCGCGAATGACGAGCGCGTTGACGTTGACGATGCCGATGGCGCCGTTTTCCTCGGGCATCACGGCGCCGACATAGGTGCCGCAACGGGCACAAAGCAGGTAGTCGGTGATGCCGAGGCCGAAGCGGTAGCGCGACAGGGCGTTTGGTGCGCTGCGGAATTCCACGCTTCCCGTCGGATCGCCCATGGTGCGGGCGCCGTGGCGGCGGCAGAAGCTGCAGGCGCAGCGTCCGACCCGCATCTCCTCCGGAGTCTTGTCGGAGGTGAGGGTGATCGCGATCGCGCCGCAGTGGCAGGAGCCGGGATAGGTCGTCATGGCGCGATCAGGGTGACGCGGAAATCGTTGACGTTGGTCCGCGTCGGACCGGTGATCAGGCCATCGCCCAGCAGCTCGAAGAAGCCATGCCCGTCATTGTCGTCGAGCATGGCCTGCGGATCGCGGCCCTGGGCGCGCGCCCGGGCGAGCGTATCCGGCGTGAAGACCGCGCCGGCAATGTCTTCGGCGCCGTCGACGCCGTCGGTGTCGGCCGAAAGGCCCCAGATGCCGCGCGCGCCGTCGGCGGCGATGACCTCGGCCAACAGGTATTCGACGTTGCGACCGCCACGGCCCTTGCCGCGCACCGTGACGGTTGTCTCGCCGCCCGAGAGGATCGCCACCGGCTTGCCGCCGCGCCTGGCGATCTCGAGGGCCTGGCGCGCGTGCGCGGCGCCCAGTTCGCGGGCCTCACCCTCGAGATTGTCGCCCAGCATGACGACCTCGATGCCGTGCTCCCTTGCAACGGTGGCGGCCGCTTCGAGCGAGCGCTTGGGGGTGGCCACCATGATCGTCTCGACATTGGCGAGGCGCGGATCGCCGGGTTTCGGCGTCTCCTCGATGCGGCCGGCGGCGCCTTCCTGAAGATGCCTGAGGACGGCCGATGGCGGATCGATCCGGTACTTCGCGAGGACAGCGAGCGCATCGGCGAACGTCGTCTTGTCGGCAACGGTGGGGCCGGAGCCGATGACGCCCGGGTCATCGTTCGGCACGTCGGAGATCAGCCAGGAAAGCACGCGCGCCGGTTGGGCGGCGATTGCGAGGCGGCCGCCCTTGATGGCCGAGAGGTGCTTTCGCACCGTGTTCATCTCGACGATGTTGGCGCCAGACTTCAGCAGCGCCCGATTGACGTCCTGCTTGTCGTTGAGGGTGAGGCCCGGTGCTGGGAGTGCGAGCAAAGCCGAGGCGCCGCCCGAGATCAGGCAGAGCAGGAGATCGTCGGAGCTCAGCCCCTGGACGCGCTCGTAGATGCGGCCGGCCGCCTCGCGCCCCTTGTCGTCGGGAACGGGGTGCGCGGCCTCGACGATCTCGATGCGCCTGCAGGCCTCGCCATAGCCGTAGCGTGTCACCACCAGCCCTTCGAGCGGATGAGGCCACTGATCCTCGACGGCGCGGGCCATGGCGGCACTGGCCTTGCCGGCGCCGATCACGATCGTGCGGCCCTTGGGTGGCTGCAGTTTTTCAATGTACGGCGCAAGGCAGGTGGCGGGACGGGCGGCGGCAAGCGCGGCGTCGAAGAGGGCGCGCAGCAGGGCGCGGGCGTCGGCATCTTTCATTTGCCCGATCTTCGCACTATAGGGGCGCGATGCAACCGTTGCTCCGGCCGGGCGATCCGCCGCCGTTCTCCGTCTTCAACGAACAGGGGCGGGCGCCGCTGTTGCTGCTCTGCGATCACGCCAGCAAGGCGGTGCCTCACGCGCTGGGCGATCTCGGTCTTCCCGAGAGTGAACTGGCGCGGCACATCGGTTGGGATATTGGCGGGCTCGACGCGGCAGTCGAACTGGCGAAGGCGCTCGACGCGCCGCTGGTCTCGTCCGGCTATTCTCGGCTGGTGATCGACTGCAACCGCTGGCCGGGCGGCGAGGGCTCGACGCCGGAGGTCAGCGACGAGACGGTCATTCCGGCCAACAAGGACCTGACCCGGGAACAGGTCGAGGCCCGGGCCGAGGCCTGCTTCTGGCCCTATCATCGCGAGGTCGACCGGCTGCTCGACGCCATGACGGACGGCGGCCGCACGGTCTGCCTGCTGGTGATGCACAGCTTCACGCCGGTGATGAAGGGCTTCGTGCGGCCCTGGCATGTCGGCGTGCTGTGGAACGACGATCCGCGCCTGCCCGAGCCGCTGCTGGCCGAACTACGCCGCGATCCTTCGCTGGTGGTCGGCGACAACGAGCCCTATTCGGCGCGCGCGTCCTACGAATACACGCTGACCGCCCATGCGCGGCCGCGGGCGCTGCCGCATTGTTCGCTGGAAGTACGGCAGGATCTCATGGGCACGCCCGACGATGCCCGCGCCTGGGGGCGGCGGCTGGCGCCGGCGATTTCGGCGGCCGTCGACAAGGCTCTGTCACAGGCCGCGGCGGCGTCTGGTTAAGCGTCGTGCGCGACCCTATATCGACGTAACGACTTCGGCCTGCACCCTGAGGAGGCGATCATGGACGACAAGACCCGTACGGAACTCGAAGCCGCCGCCTTCCGGCGTTTGGTGTCGCACCTCCAGGAGCGGACCGACGTCCAGAACATCGACCTGATGAACCTGGCTGGATTCTGCCGGAACTGCCTGTCGCGCTGGTATCGCGAGGAGGCGGGCAAGCAGGGCATCGAGATCGCCGATCCGAAGGCCCGTGAGATCGTCTACGGCATGCCCTACGACGAGTGGAAGGCCAAGCACCAGAAGGATGCGTCGGCCGACCAGAAGAAGGCCTTCGACAAGGCCCACAAGCACGGCTGAACGGACTAGCCGGGCCAGGTATCGATCGCTTCGGCGAAGCGGGAGAGTTCCTCTAGAAGTCGCTTTTGGCCGTTGTCGCCAAGTTTCTGCAGCCGGCTGCGCTGCACGTCGAAGACGCGGGGGATGGCTTCGTTGATGACGGCCTCGCCCGAGGCCGTCAGCTGGACGCGCAACGTCCGGCGATCGCTCGGCTCCGCAAGCCGGGCGATCAGGTTCTGGGATTCCAGCTTGTTCAACCGGCTCGTCAGTCCCGCACCGCTGAGGAGCAGCGACTGCACGAGCTGCTTGGGCGTGAGGCAGTAGGGTGTGCCGGCGCGCCTCAGCGCGGTCAGCACGTCGAACGTCCCGCGGGTCAGGCCGAAGGGAACCAGCGCTTCCTCGATGAAAGCAGTGCACTGGATCTGGATGCGCGCGATCAGGCCGTAGATCTGCACCGGGCTGGTGTCGATGTCCGGCCGCTCGGTGCGCCACTGCGAGAAGATGGCATCCACCTGGTCACGCGCGGCCCGGGCGCCGGCCGTCGGGCGCCGGCCCGGCCGCTGCGGCTTCGCCTCCGGCGTTTCCGGGGCGCCTTCGTTTTCCAGCTTGCCGCTGCCCATCTTTCCTCCGTCGAAGCCCGTCATGGCACGCGCCGGTTCAGGGCGTCCAGTTGACGACACGGCGCTCGATCCATTCGATTCCATGGAAGAGGGCGATGCTGAGCAGAGTCAGCAGCGCGATGGCGGCGAAGGCGAGAGGGGTCTGCGACTGCGACGTCGAGATCAGGATGAGGTAGCCCAGCCCTTCCTGCGCCGCCACGAACTCGCCGATGACCGAGCCGATGACGGCGAAGGTCACCGCCACCTTGCAGCCGGTGAAGAAGTGCGGCAGCGCCACGGGAACCCGAAGGCGCCGGAAGATCATGTGCTGCGAGGCGCCCAGCGACCGCATGAGGTCGAGCATGGTGCGCGGGGCGGCTTCCAGGCCGGCGATCAGGTTGACCAGGATCGGGAAGAAGCAGACCAGGATGACGATCACGATCTTCGGCCATTCCGAGAGACCGAGCCACAGGATGATCAGGGGAGCCACGGCGACCTTGGGCACCGACTGGAGGCCGAGCAGGATCGGATAGAGGAGCCGGCGGGCGGTGGCGTTCAGGGCGATCAGCACGGCCAGCGGCAGGGACAGCGCGATGGCGAGCAGGAAGCCGACCATCGTCTCGCGCAAGGTCACGAGACTGTTGAGCGCCAGTTCGGGGGCCCATTGCAACGCGGTCCTTCCGATCTCGGTCGGGGCGGGCAGGATCCACGCGGGAATCACGAACACGCGGACGGACAGTTCCCAGGCAACGAGCAGTACCAGGTAGACCGCCGGGATGGTGGCGCGGCCGGCCAGGCTCGAGGAAGAAGACGCGTTCATCGCTCAGGCCCTGCGGTCGAAGATGATGTCGCGGATCTGCTGCTTGAGCTCCTGGAAGCGCGGCAGTCTTGCTGTGTCGGCGTTGCGCGGGCGCGGCAGGTCGACCTCGATGTCGGCGCGGATCCGCCCGGGCCGCGGGGACATGACCAGCACGCGGTCGCTGAGCAGGATCGCCTCCTCGATGTCGTGCGTGATGAGGAAGGCGGTGCGCCCGAGATCCTGCCAGAGGCCGGACAGTTCGAGCGACAGTTCCTCGCGCGTCAGCGCATCGAGCGCGCCGAACGGCTCGTCGAGCAGCAGCAGGCGCGGATCGGCGAGCAGGGCCCGGCAGAGCGCCGCGCGCTGGCGCATGCCGCCGGACAACATCTGGGGGCGATGATTGGCGAACGCGGCGAGGCCGGTCATCTCGAGAAGACGCAGCGCGCGCTCCCGCGCCGCCGCCTTGGGCAGTGCGAGAACGTCGGCCGGGAGCAGCATGTTTTCCAGTACCGTGTTCCAGGGGAACAGCACGTGCTCCTGGAAGACGATACCGACCTCGTGGGAGGGCGCGTCGAGCGGCGTGCCGTAGCGCATCATCGTGCCGCCGTCGGGCATCTCCAGGCCGGCGACCAGACGCAGCAGGGTGGACTTGCCGCAGCCGGAGGGGCCGACGACGGCGACGAAGCTGCCAGTCGGGATGTGCAGGTCGATCGGCCCGAGCGCATGGACCGACGTTCCCGCCGCGCCGGGGTAGTGCTTGCTCACCCCCCGGAGATCGATGGCCGCCACGTCCGCCGCCGGCGGAGGGGCGGCCGCCAGGCCACCGGCGGCCACCATCATTCGACGAAGCCCGGCGCGTAGAGCTGCGCCGGCTGCACGGGCGACTTCAAGGTGAAGTTGGCCGACATGACCTCGACGGTGCCCGCGATGCTCTTCGGGTTGATGCTGCCCAGCGGCTGGCCGGGCACGGTCGCGAGTTCTCCCACAAGCTTGGTCTCGCCCTCGATGATCGCCGGCGCCAGTTCCTTCTGGTACTTGGCCATGATGGCGGCGGCTTCGGCCGGATTGGCGAAGGCGTCCTTCATGCCCTTGATCGTCGCCTTGACGAAGGCGCGCACGAGTTCGGGCTGCTTGGCGATCGTCTCCTCCGACGCGATCAGTCCGTTGCCGTAGTAATCGAGGCCGGAATCCTTGTAGGCGATTCGGACCGTTTCCTTGGGCGCGATGGCTGCCGCGATCAGCGGTTCTCCCACCGAGAACTGGCCGATCGCATCGACCCGCCCGTTGGCGAGCAGTGAGGGTAGGGCGGAGCCTTCCGCGACCACCCACTTCACCTTGTTGGCGTCGATGCCGGCCGCCTTGGCGAAGGCGGGGAACAGCAGGCGGACCGAACTCGATGCGGTATCGGCGATCGTCTTGCCTTCGAGATCCTTGGGAGAGGCGATGCCCGTTCCCTTCACGCCGAAGATGGCCTGCGGCGGCCGTGCGTAGACGATCGAGACCAGCTTCACCGGGACGCCGTCATTGCCGCGGGCCAACACGAGCGAGCCTGCGTCGGCAAAGCCGATCGTGGCGAGGCCGGCAGCCACCTTCTTGATTGCATCGGCCGAGCCCTGGCCGCGCAGGAAGGTCACGTCGAGGCCGGCTTCCTTGTAGTAGCCCTTCTCGCGCGCGACGTAGAAATAGGCGTGCCGCCCGTTGAAGCCGAAGTCGGTGATGAAGTTCACGTCGGTCGCGTGGGCCGGCGCCGCACTGGCTGCAGCCATGCCGGCGACGAGGCCGATTGCGGCGGCTAGACGTCCAAGCAGTTTCATAGATCACATCCTCGGTTCGAACTGGGAAGGCCCCCTGCAGGCTGCGGCGCCATCGCCGCCACTGAGCGTTCCGAAGGCTTTGCATATTTCATTCCATATCGAATGAAAAGCCGGGATTGGTTTCAATCCAGGCGAATTCAGAGGTGCCCATCTCTTGACCAGAACGCACACCAAAACGCCTATATGCGTGCATTTACCGCCAGTTTGGTCATGGGTGTGTAGTGGCGACGATGGTATTTCGGCCCCTATTCATTCTCTGTCGAATGATTTACGAAGGGCCTTCGGAAGGCGTTGATCGAGGTGGGACGATGGATCGGCAAACGCGAATCGCCGTTGTCGGCGGCGGGTTGGCGGGACTGACGGTGGCGGCTCTGTTGCAGCGCGACGGATACCCCGTGGCCGTCTACGAGCAGACGCCGAATTTCTCGCGGATCGGCGCGGGCATCATCCTCGGGGCCAACGTCGCCAAGGTGCTGCGGTCCCTTCGGCTCGAGCACAGCTTCACCGAGACCGGCATCCGCCCGGATGCCTTCGTCAGCCGCGCATGGGACACGGGAGAGACGCTGTACGAACTGGTCTTCGACGCCGCCTGCGAGGCCCGTTTCGGCGGTCCCTTCGTCAACATTCACCGGGCCGATCTGCATCGGATCCTCCAGGCGCCGCTCGCACCGGGAACGATCCATTTCGGCCATCGCCTGGCGGGACTCGACGAGACGCCGGGCGGAATCAGGCTGGCCTTCGACAACGGGGCCAGCGCCGAGGTCGATATCGTGATCGGCGCCGATGGCATTCGCTCGCGGGTGCGCGAGGAGATCCTCGGCAGGGAAGAGCCACGCTTCATCGGGCGCATCGCGCCGCGGGCGGTGTTTCCCGCCGAGCGTCTCGGCGACCTGGGCATCCGCGATTGCACCAAATGGTGGGGACCCGATCGGCACGTGCTGGTCTATTACATGACGGCGCGACGGGACGAGGTCTATGTGATGGCCGCCATCCCGGCCGATCGCTGGGACGGCGACGGCACGCCGATCCCCGGCACCCGTGACGATTTCGTCTCGGCGCTGGAGGGCTTCCATCCCGAGCTGCTGCGGGCGGCCGAGGCAGCGACCGACGTGTCCGTCTGGCCGATCATGGACCGGCCGCGCAATGACACGTGGCACAAGGGCCGCGTCGTCCTGATGGGCGACGCCTGTCACGCCGTGCGGCCGTTCATGGCGGCCGGCGGTTCGATGGCGATCGAGGACGCGGCCATCCTCCATCGTTGCATCGTCGAGGCCTCCGACACGGGGGCGGCCTTCCGGCGCTATGCCGCCAACCGGATTCCCCGGGTCGCCGAAGTACAGCGCATTTCGATCGACAATACCTGGATGCACGGGCCGACGGAGGTCGACTGGTTCTTCGCCTACGATCCCTGCAACGCCCCTCTCACTGCCGCCCCTTGATCCCGGAGCCGCCAATGTCCGCATTCGATCCCGCTGCCGCCAGCGACATCCGTCCCGACGCGATGAAGGTCCGCGATCTCGTCGGCTATGGCGAGCGACCGCCCCATCCGCACTGGCCGGGCAACGCCCGGATCGCCGTCAACTTCAACCTCAACATCGAGGGCGGCGGCGAATCGACATTGGCCAACGGCGATGCGGTGTCGGAAGGGATGCTGAACGACATCGGCGTCGACACCAAGGCCGGGCGCCGGGTGCCGCTCGTGGAATCGGTCTTCGAGTATGGCAGCAGACGGGGCGCCTGGCGGCTCCTGGACATCTTCGCGCGTTTCTCGGTGCCGGTCAGCGTGCTCGGGGTCGCGCGCGCGCTCGAACAGAATCCGTTGCTCGCCCGCGCCTGCGTCGAGCGCGGCCACGAGATGGTGAGCCACGGCTATCGCTGGATCGACTATGGCGAGGTGGACGAGGCGACGGAGCGTCAGCATGTCCGGCAAGCGGTCGAGATTCTGACCCGCCTAACCGGCAGCCGGCCGCTGGGCTGGATGACCGGCCGTCCTGGCGAGAACACGCGGCGGCTGGTGGCCGAGGAGGGCGGCTTTCTCTACGACCGCGATTCGCTGGCCGACGAGTTGCCCTACTGGGTCGAGACCGCGCACGGCCCCCATCTGGTGATCCCGTATTCCTATGAGGCCAACGATAATCGCTTCGACGCAAATTCCGGCTTCTCGACCGGCCAGGACTTCTTCGAGTACATGCGCGACGCTTTCGACTTCCTCTACGAGGAGGGCGCGGCGGGGGCGCCGAAGCTGCTGTCGATCGGCCTCCACGATCGGCTGATCGGACGGCCGGGTCGGGCGGGCGGACTCGTCCAGTTCCTGCAGCATGCGACGGCCCGGGAAGGGGTCTGGTTCTGCCGTGGCATCGACATCGCCCGGCATTGGCGAACACACTTCCCGGCCCGTGCATAGAGTGGTCCCCGGACCACCGTCCCCGTTATCCCCACGTTTCAGCGCATGGATGTAATTGAGTGGACATGGTGGTCGCTTCTATGGTCTTGCCGGTCGGACCATGGAGTAGTTGGACATGCCGGACGGAAGCTCGATTTCCAAGAAGACCAAAGCAGGCCCGATCTCGGCCGACCGCCTGAAGAGCTTCATCGAGCGCATCGAAAAGCTCGAGGAAGAGCGCAAGGCCATCGGCGGCGACATCAAGGACGTGTATTCCGAGGCCAAGGGCGTCGGCTACGACGTGAAGACCATGCGCAAGATCGTGTCCATGCGCTCCATGGATGCCGCTGACCGGGCGGAGCAGGAGACGCTGCTCGATGTCTACAAGCACGCTCTCGGAATGGTCTGACGCAGCGGAACGCGAACCGGTTTTTGATTCCGCGCGTGTCGCGCGGGCGCTAGGCTTCTTCACGGCAAATGCTCCGGTCACGGGAGCAGGCCGTGGAGGAACGCCATGCGGAACTACGGTCATCGGTCGGCCCTCTCGAGGCGCGGCCTTCTGAGCCTCCCGGCAGCCGCTGCTGCGACAGCCGCCTTGCCGGCCTGGGCCCAGAGCTTTCCAACCCAGCCCGTCCATATCGTCGTGCCGTTTCCGCCCGGGGGCGGAACCGATTCGCTTGCGCGGGCGGTCCAGGAGCCCATGCAGAAAGCGCTGGGGGGCACCGTGATCGTCGACAACAAGGGTGGTGGCGGCGGCAGCATCGCCCATGAATTCGTGGCCAAGCAGCCGGCGGATGGCCACTGGATGGTGGTCAGCGCCAACAACCTGCCCCTCTACCCGCACATCGTGGCCAAGCTCGGCTTCGACGCGAAGACGGCCTTCGTGCCGGTGGGCTTCATCGCCAAGCAGGAATCCGTGCTGGTGGGCAGCCTCGATGCACCGTGGCCCGACCTCAAGGCGATCATCGCAGCGGCGAAGGCGGCCCCCGGCTCCGTGCAGTACGGCACGGCGGGCCTGACCACGCCGATGCACCTGTCGACCGAGCAGTTTGCCATGCTGAACGGCATCAGGCTGACGCACGTGCCGTTCCGCGGGACCGGCCCGCTGGTGACCGACCTGCTGGGCGGTCACATCAAGCTCGGCATGTCGAGCATCACGAGCGTTGCCCAACAGATCGCGTCCGGCAAGCTCAAGTCCTATGCGATGGCGTCGCTGGAGCGCTCATCGGTCGCCCCGACCATTCCAACCTTCAAGGAACTGGGCGCCGGCGATGTCGACGGCACGATCGTCTACACGCTGCTGGCACCCGCAGGGACTCCGCCTGCGGTCATCGCCAAGCTGAACGAGGCATTGAACGCCGCCGTGGCGACACCGGAGCAGAAGGACGACCTGGCAAAGAGGGGCTTCGTCGCCATGGGCGGCACGCCGCAGCAGCTCGCCGACTGGCTGAAAGTCCAGGAACCGATCTGGGTGCCGGTGTTGCAGGCCGCGGGGATCAAGCCGGAGTAGCCGGCGCCATGCGATCCTGCCGCTGAGGCCATGTTGATGCAGGTCAATGCCGCGAACCGCCGGTTTCTCTACGCAGGGCGCTGAAGAAGAGGGGATGATGCGTTCTATTCTCGTCACGGTCGATGACACGCCGTCCGCCGTTGCCGCCAGGGCATTGGCAGTCGCACTGGCGCGACAGTGCGGCGCCCGGGTGAGGGGCGTGACGGCGCTGGATGTCAGCGATCTCGACCGCGTCGAGCCGGTTCCGATCGGCGGTGTGCAGTATGCCTATGACCGCCTGCAGCATCGCAGGAAGCTCGCGGACGAGCGCCGCGCGAGAATCGCCGAGCTGCCGGACGTGTTCCGGCGCTGTCTGGCTGACGAGGGCATGGATGCGGAATGCTCCACGATGGAGGCGGACGTGCGGGCCGGTCTGCTTCGGATGATCGAGACATGCGACCTGGTCGTCACCGGCCGCGATGCCGAGTTTCATCTCGAGCCGATCGACGGTGTGGCGCCGCTCGTCGATCACATCATTGCGAAGGGTTGCCGTCCTGTCGTGGTGACGGGGCCGCAATGGGTCGAGAGTGGGCCCGTGCTCGTCGCCTACGATGGAAGCGCCGCCGCCGCGAAGGCGTTGCAGATGGCCGCCCTGATCGGGGTATTCGGCTCGACTGGCGCGCACATCCTGTCAATCGCGCGTGAGCAATCGGCAGCCCTGTCGATGGCGGAACGGGCCCGTTCATTCCTGGCTCCGCATGGCGTCGAAGCCGAACTCGAGGCTGTCGAAACGGCGGAAAACCCGGCCGATGTCCTGTTGAGGCGCGCGTCGGACACGGGCGCGCGGTTGCTGGTCATGGGCGCCTTCGGGCACCGTGGTTTTCGTGAGGTCCTGTTCGGATCCACGACGCGTCGCCTGTTCGACAACGCCCCGGTTCCGCTCTTCATCTACCACTGAACGGGCGAAAGCCCGGCCGACCGGGCAGGTCTCGCGCTCCCCGGCACCCCCGTCGGAAAAGCCGGAGCGCCGGGGAAATAAACGAAACAAACGAAATAAACGAAACAAACGAAGCAGAGGTCGCACCCTCCTGCAGCGGGCCCCTGGGGACCGTAGACGGGCGCCGTCGCTCGCCCGTCTTTGCGAAAATCCCATTGTTAACAGCGTCTTAGAACCAGATGTTCATCGGCAGACCGTAGCGGTCGCGCTCCTGCTCCGGTCCCAGCCGTCTCGCCGTGCATTGGGCGATCAGCAGGGCCGTGCGGCAGACGGCCATGGCGTCGAGCACGTCGTCGCGGGCCGCCCCTGAGACCGTTTGCGGCTGCCAGACCAGTCCGTGCCGCGCGAGCAGATCGAGACGCTCGGCGAAGCCCTCCGGCTTACGCTTCTTGCTCAGGACCGGCTTGCCATCGTTCATGCGCGCGAATGCCAGTTCGGGGTGGGCCTCGTAGACGATCGCACGCACAGTCTCGTTGCCGCGCATCAGGGCGTCGACTTCGAGCATCTTCGGGAAGAGATGGAAGGTCTGCTGGGTCAGCCCGACGCCCATTGTCTTGCTGAGGGCATTGGCGTCGGCATGCGTGGTGCAGGCGAGGGCGGGCCGGCAGGGCGTGGGAAAGACCGAGCTGGTCTTGCCGGGCAGGAGAGCCCGCGCTTCGCGCTCGCAGGCACGGCCCGGTCGCGGAGTGTCCACGAGGCCGATCGGCATGTCGACGGCCAGAATGGAAAGACCCTCGCAGGCCTCCCCGAGGGTCTTCACGACTCTGATGTCCAGGGCACCGTCATCGTCGCGCCGGCAGACGACCCAGCCGGTGCGGCAACCGTCTGCGCCGGCAACGATCAAAGGGCGACTACCAGCTGGCCATCTGGGTCTTGAGGTTGCCGTCGAGCACGGCGAGGAATTCCTCGGTGGTGAGATAGGCCTGGTTCATGCCGATCAGGAGCGCGAGATCCTTGGTCATCTTGCCGCTCTCCACGGCCTCGACGCAGACCTTCTCGAGCGCGGTGGCGAACTTCACCACCTCGGGCGTGTCGTCGAAGGTGCCGCGATACTTCAGGGCCTGGGTCCAGGCGAAGATCGAGGCGATCGGATTGGTCGAGGTCGGCTTGCCCTGCTGATGCTCGCGGTAATGGCGCGTCACCGTGCCGTGGGCGGCCTCGGCCTCGACGGTCTTGCCGTCCGGAGTCAGCAGCACCGACGTCATGAGGCCGAGCGAACCGAAGCCTTGGGCCACCGTGTCGGACTGCACGTCGCCATCGTAGTTCTTGCAGGCCCAGACGAATTCGCCATGCCACTTGAGCGCGGAGGCGACCATGTCGTCGATCAGGCGGTGCTGGTAGTAGATGTTCTTCGCCTTGAACTTGTCGGCGAATTCCGTGTCGAAGACTTCCTGGAACAGGTCCTTGAACCGTCCGTCATAGCGCTTGAGGATCGTGTTCTTGGTCGACAGGAAGACCGGCCAGCCGCGCATCAGGCCGTAATTGAACGAGCTGCGCGCGAAGCCGACAATCGACTCGTCGAGATTGTACATCGTCATGGCGACGCCGCCGGCCGGGAAGTCGAACACCTCGTGCTCGATGACCTTGCCGTCCTCGCCCTCGAAGCGGACGGTGAGCTTGCCCTTGCCCGGCACGACGAAGTCGGTCGCGCGATACTGGTCGCCGAAAGCGTGGCGGCCGATCACGATCGGATGCGTCCAGCCCGGCACGAGACGGGGCACGTTCTTGCAGACGATCGGCTCGCGGAAGATGGTGCCGCCGATGATGTTGCGGATGGTGCCGTTCGGCGACCGCCACATCTCCTTGAGATCGAATTCCTTTACGCGCGCTTCGTCCGGCGTGATGGTCGCACACTTCACCGCGACGCCGTACTTCTTCGTGGCCTCGGCCGACTCGACGGTGACCTTGTCGGCGGTCCTGTCGCGATTCTCGATCCCGAGATCGTAGTACTTCAGGTCGATGTCGAGATAGGGAAGGATCAGCTTTTCCTTGATGAACGCCCAGATGATGCGGGTCATCTCGTCGCCGTCCATCTCGACGACCGGGTTCTTCACCTTGATCTTCGGCATCTTCCGGACCTCACACTTCCCGTAACCCACCATTTAGAAAGCCGCCCCGGTTGCCCGGGGCGGCTTCACCTGACGCTGCTTTAGAGGGCAGCGAGCGCTTCGTTCAAGGTCGCACTCGGCCGCATCCCGGCCGAGGTCTTTTTCTGGTCGGGCAGGTAGTAGCCGCCGGTGTCGACCGGCTTGCCCTGCGCGGCGATCAGCTCGGCGTCGATCTTGGCCTCGTTCTCGGCCAGCGTCTTGGCCAGCGGCTTGAAGCGGGCCGAGAGGGACGTGCTGTTGTCGCGACGGGCCAGCGCCTCCGCCCAGTATTTGGCCAGGTAGAAATGGCTGCCGCGATTGTCCAGCTGGCCGACCTTGCGGGCGGGCGAGCGGTTGTCCTCGAGGATCTTGGCGTTGGCTTCGTCGAGCGTCTCGGCCAGCACCTTCACATCCTCGTTGCCGGTCGTCTGCGCGAGGTGCTCCAGCGAGGCGCCCAGTGCGAGGAACTCGCCCAGCGAATCCCAGCGCAGGTAGCCTTCGTGCTGGAACTGCTCGACGTGCTTGGGCGCCGAGCCACCGGCGCCGGTCTCGAACAGGCCGCCGCCGTTCAGCAGGGGCACGATCGACAGCATCTTGGCCGAGGTGCCCAGTTCCATGATCGGGAACAGGTCGGTCAGATAGTCGCGCAGCACGTTGCCGGTGACGGAGATCGTGTCCAGCCCCTGGCGGATACGCTCGAGCGAGAACTTCGTGGCCTCGACCGGCGCCATGATGCGGATGTCGAGGCCCTTGGTGTCCTCGTTCTTGAGGTACTTCTCGACCTTGGGGATCAGCTGCGCGTCGTGCGCACGCTTGGCGTCGAGCCAGAACACCGCCGGGGTGTTGGTGAGACGCGCGCGGCGCACGGCGAGCTTGACCCAGTCCTGGATCGGCTCGTCCTTGACCTGGCACATGCGGAAGACGTCTCCGGCCTCGACCTTCTGTTCCATCAGCACGGTGCCGTCCTCGGCAACCACGCGCACCGTGCCGGCCGAGGCGACCTCGAAGGTCTTGTCGTGCGAGCCGTACTCCTCGGCCTGCTGCGCCATCAGACCGACATTCGGCACCGAACCCATCGTCTTCGGATCGAAGGCGCCATGCGCCTTGCAGTCCTCGATGACGGCCTGGAACAGGGTCGAATAGCAACGGTCGGGAATGGCCGCGATCGTGTCGTGCAGCTGGCCGTCGGCGCCCCACATCTTGCCCGACTCGCGGATCATCGCCGGCATCGAGGCGTCGATGATCACGTCGCTCGGGACGTGGAGGTTGGTGATTCCCTTGTCGGAATTCACCATCGCAAGGCCGGGCCGCTTCGCATACTCGGCCTGGATGTCGGCCTTGATCGCAGCCTTTTCTGCGTCGGGCAGCGTCTCGATGCGGGTGAGCAGGTCGCCCAGGCCGTTGTCGGGATCGATGCCGAGCTTCTTGAACGTCTCGCCATGCTTGGCGAACACGTCGGTGAAGAACACGGATACGCAATGGCCGAACAGGATGGGATCGGAGATCTTCATCATGGTCGTCTTAAGGTGCAGCGAGAACAGGATGCCGTCCTTCTTCGCCGCCTCGATCGCCTCGCCGTAGAAGGTGCGCAGCGCCTTCACGCTCATTACGGAGCAATCGATGATCTCGCCGGCCTTCAGCGGGATCTTGGGCTTGAGCACCGTGGTCGCGCCGTCGGCCGCGGCCAGCTCGATGCGGGCGCTGGTGGGCGCCGCGATGGTCGTCGCGACCTCGGAGCCGTAGAAATCGTTGGCCGTCATGTGGGCGACGCGCGTCTTCGAGTCCTTGCTCCAGGCGCCCATCTTGTGCGGATGATTGCGCGCGTACTGCTTGACGGCGCCGGCGGCGCGGCGGTCGGAATTGCCCTCACGCAGTACAGGGTTCACGGCGCTGCCCAGCACCTTGCCGTAGCGGGCGCGGATTTCCTTGTCGGCCGGCGTGGCATCGCTGTCGGGATAGTTGGGGATGTCGTAGCCCTTGCTCTGCAGCTCCTTGATCGCGGCCTTCAGCTGCGGGATCGAGGCGGAGATGTTGGGCAGCTTGATGATGTTGGCTTCCGGCTTCAGCGTCAGCTTGCCGAGTTCGGCCAGCTCGTCGGGAATCTTCTGCTCGGGCTTCAGCTTTTCGGGGAAGTTGGCGATGATGCGGCCGGTGAGGGAAATGTCCTTCAGCTTCATCTTCACGCCGGCCGTGGCCACGAACGCCTCGACGATCGGCAGCAGGGAGAAGGTCGCGAGTCCGGGGGCCTCATCGACCTTCGTCCAGACGATTTCGAGATCTGACATACCTGCACCTCCGTACGCCGCTTTCGCTTCGGCTGGGTTGATCAATTGCGTGTTGGGCCTGTCTTGTTGCACCGCCGTGACGGGCCTGCAAGACGGCTGGCCGGCGGTCGGGCGGACGATTTCCGTCAGACGCGGTCCAGGGGCTTCTCGGAGCCGGCGCTCGGGGGCATTGCCGCAATCGCGGGCAGGACCTCGTTCAGTTCGCTCACGATCGCGACATGGTCGAGATGGGTCCGATCGGCGAAACCGCCGTCCACGACGCCCCGGAGCAGTGCGGCCAGCGGCTGCCAGTAGCCCCCTTGGTCGATGATCACGATCGGCTTCTTGTGCAGGCCGAGGGTGCGCCAGGACAGCACCTCGAAGAACTCCTCCAGTGTGCCGATGCCGCCCGGAAGCACCACGAAGGCTTCGGAGCGCTCGAACATCTGCAGCTTGCGTTCGTGCATGGTCTCCACGACCACCGTCTCGGTGAGGGCCGGATGGCCCGCTTCGCGCTGCAGAAGGAAGTTCGGGATGATGCCGATCGCCCGTCCGCCGCTGTCGAGAACGGCATTGGCGACCAGGCCCATCAGGCCGACGCCACCCCCGCCATAGACCAGGGTGATGTCCCGGGCGGCCAGCAGCCGCCCCAGGGCGACCGCGGTTTCGCTGGTTGCGGGATCGGTCCCGAATCGGGAGCCGCAGAAGACGCAAAGGGAGGAGGGGGTGAAATCGGGCACGAAAGCTGCTTTTCTGGGGCGAACCAGCGCGTTTCAGCGCCGGGGTGACATGGTATCATTTCGCAAAGAGTGGTTGCGAACGCCATGGGGATGGTGGTCGCACCGTTGGGAGGGCGATGTCACGAACTGTTTTCGGGCTGGTGGCTGTGGGGGCCGTGGTTATCGCCATCGCCCTCGGGGTCGCGTGGCGCGGCAAGCTCAGCGAACAGGCCGCCATCGACCAGTCGGCAAAAGCCGCCAGCGGTGAATCCGTGCCGGCGGCCCCGCCGTCTCCAGTCCCGTCATCTCCCGCAGCCGTACCGCCGCCCGCGCCGGCATTGCCGGCCGCTGCCGGGCAGCCGTCGTTCGACGTCGCGCGTATTGGATCCGACGGCCGGGCCGTGATCGCTGGCCGGGCGGCGCCGGGCGCCAAGATCGTTCTTCTGGATGGCGGCAAGGAGATTGCCAAGGCCGAAGCTGACTCACGCGGCGAGTGGGTCATCATCGTCCAGGATCCGCCCCTCACGCCCGGGCAGCACGAGTTGCGCGTGGTCCAGCACATAGAAGGCAAGGCGCCGGTCACGTCAGGGCAGGCCGTGGTCGCGGTCGTACCCGAGCCGCCGGCGGCAGGCGCTCCGGCCCAGCCGCGCGAAGAAACGCTGGTCATGATCTCCCCGCCGGCCGGCGTGCCGACCCTCGTGCAACCGCCCTCGGCCGCCGGCGTGCCGAAGTCGGCGGATCTGTCGCTCTCCACCCTGGTCTACGACGATCGCGGACAGGTGACCCTGTCCGGACAGGCCGCGCCCGGGACAGTCGTCCGAGCTTATGTAAACGAGAAGATGGTGGCGGAGGGCACGTCCGGAGCGGACGGCCACTGGCGCCTGATGCCGCCGGACCCGATCGAGCAGGGCAAGCACCGGCTGCGCCTCGACCGGATCGCCAAGGACGGCAAGCCCGTCGCGCGCCTCGAGCTGCCGTTCGAGCGGGTGATCGTGGCGCCGGTCTCCAGCGCCGATGGGCGCCGCCTGTACATCGTGCGGGGCGACAATCTCTGGAATATCGCGCGGGCGCACTATGGGGCAGGCTGGCGCCACACCGTCATTTTTGCCGCAAACAAGGAACAGATTGTCGATCCCAATCTGATATATCCGGGGCAAGTACTCACCCTGCCCAAGGTCAACTGATCTTCGGACAACCGAGAGCGCGCAAGACATGCTGGCAAATTTCCTGGTGCCGATCCTCTCCGACGGTTGGCGCTTCATCGCCCTGTTTGCCAGCGCGACCTTCCTTGCCGCCCTGACCGGCACGGCATGGCTGTTCTGGCCGCTTTTCGTCGTGACCCTCTGGTCGATCTACTTCTTCCGCGACCCCTCGCGCGGTGTGCCGCAAGAGGATGGCCTGCTGATCGCCCCGGCCGACGGTTTGGTGCAGATGGTGGTCCAGGCCGTGCCGCCGGTCGAACTGGGCCTGGGCGACAAGCCGCTGACCCGGGTCTCGATCTTCCTCAGCGTATTTGACGTCCACATCAACCGCAGCCCATGCGCCGCGACCGTCGACGTCGTATCCTACCGTCCGGGCAAGTTCCTCAGCGCCAATGCCGACAAGGCCAGCGAGGACAATGAGCGGACGGCGCTGGCGCTTCGCCGCGCCGACGGGCGCGTGATAGGCTGCGTGCAGATCGCCGGCTACGTGGCGCGTCGTATCGTCTGCTACGTGAAGCCGGGGCAGACGGTCGCGGCAGGGGAACGTTTCGGCCACATTCGCTTTGGTAGTCGTACAGACCTCTACCTGCCGGAAGGGGCGCGTCTGCTGGTCTCTCCGGGTCAGCGCATGATCGGTGGCGAAACTGTGATGGCCGAACTCGATCCCGTCGTCACCGAACCGCGCATCGCCGTCGAATTCTAGGGAGTCCGACATGGACAGCGACCTGCGTTCGCAACGCAGCGGACTACGCGGCTTCTCGATCCATCGCCTGATCCCCAACGTGCTGACGTTGGCGGCGCTGTGCTCGGGCCTGACGGCGATACGCTTCGCCCTGCAGGGCGAGATGCGACTGGCGGTAATCGCGATCATCGTAGCTGCGATCTTCGACGCCCTCGACGGCCGCGTGGCCCGGCGGCTGGGCGTTACGAGCCGTTTTGGCGCCGAACTCGACTCGCTGTCCGACTTTCTGTGCTTTGGGGTGGCGCCCGCGCTCGTTCTCTACCTGGCGTCCCTGACGCATGCCGGGGCGCTCGGCTGGGTCGTGACCCTCATGTTTCCCATCTGCTCGGCCCTGCGCCTGGCGCGTTTCAACACCGCGCTGGTCTCCGATACGCCGCCGCCCGTCTGGACGGGATCCTTCTTCACCGGCGTTCCGGCCCCCGCCGGCGCTCTCCTCGCCCTGATGCCGCTCATGCTGAGCTTCGAGATCGAAGCCGCCTGGCCACGCCATGCGGTGCTCGTCGGCCTCGGGCTGGTGATCGTTGGCGGCCTGATGGTGAGCCGTCTGCCGACCTTTTCGTTCAAGAAGGGCCGCGTGCCCCGTCACCTCGTGCTGCCGTTGCTGCTGGGGGCGGGCCTGTTCATGGGCGTTCTGGCCAGTGCGCCATGGATCGCCCTGTCCCTCCTCGGCCTTGCCTATATCTGCCTGATTCCCTTCAGCGTCCTGTCTTATAGGCGGCAGGCCGCGCAAGATCGGCAGTCGGCCGAGTCCGCGGGCGTTGTCCCGCTTCGCTCTGCCGATATGGGTTCTGCGCCGCCGCGCGACTGACGCGCGGATGCTGGATCCTCTTCTGCGCCGGTGGATCGACCCACCACTCGATCGTGCAGGCGCTTGGCTGGCAGCCTGGGGCGCATCCGCCAATGCTGTCACCATTACAGGGCTTGCGGCGGGTCTGGGCGCGGTGCCTCTTCTTGCGTTCGAACAATACGGCGTGGCCCTGGCGGCGATTGCCTTGAGCCGACTGCTTGACGGCCTTGATGGGGCGGTCGCCCGGCACACGCGATCGTCGCCCTACGGCGGGTATCTCGACATTTTTTGCGACATGGTCTTCTACGCGGCCGTCCCCCTTGGGTTTGCCTTGGCGCGACCTGAAAACGCCGTCTGGGCCGCTGTGCTTCTCGCATCCTTCGTCTGTACCTGCGCTTCCTTCCTTGGGCGGGCGGTCCTGGCCGCCGGGAGGGGCGAAGGGACTACCGGCCTACGGGGGCGAAAGTCGTTCTTTTATGGCGCCGGTATCATTGAAGGGACGGAGACGATCTTCGCCTTCGTGCTCTTCTGCCTGCTGCCCGATTTGTTTCCCTGGTTGGCTGGCGTCGTGGCGGCCCTGTGCTTCTGGACGGCCGCCGCGCGAGTGACCAAGGCGCGTTCAGTGGATTCAGAATCCTGATTTCAGGGATCGGGCCGAAGCCGTAGGCGAGTTGCGACAGTGCTTGAGTGTCTCTAGATTTCCCTTTTAAAATCATATTGTTAGAAATGATGACACAAAATAGACGAGTTTCGATTGACCTGACAATTTGCATTAAGTAACGTCGCTAAGTTGATTCGGCGTGGGGCCGGCGAGTGTAGGCGGGGGAGCAGACAATGCTTACGATTTTTCGTCGCTTGATGAAGAACAACCAAGGGGCCACGGCGGTCGAGTACACGCTGATCACCTCGTTGATCGCGGTAGCCGCCATCGCTTCGATCCGTTCCGTGACGGACAAGGTGAGCCACGTCCTGGGAGCGGCTGGGCTCAATTGACGGAGAGAGCCCGGCCTTGCCGGATCCGGCTACACTTCTCCAGACGGGCTGCCTGATTTCCCTCGCGGTCCTGCTCGTGGCTGCCGCCTGGCAGGATCTGCGAACCCTCCATATCGGTAACGGGCTGTCGATTGCGATCGCGGCTCTTTTCTGCGTCTGGGCCCTCGCGGGCCTCTCTGCAGGCGTCTATTCGGTCACAAATCTGGCGTTGGCGGTCGGCTGCGCTGTGGCGCTGTTCCTGCTCGGGGCCGCAGCCTTTGCTGTCGGATTGCTGGGTGGTGGAGACGTGAAGCTGCTGGCCAGTGTCGGATTGTTCGCGGGGCCGGCGCTCGTTGTCGATCTGCTTCTGGTGATGGCAGTCTCGGGCGGTGTGCTCGGCGCGGCGGTCCTGGCCGGCGTGCCGCTTGGGCCTGTCAGCGGGCAAGGCGGGGCCACGCTGCGGGGACGGTTGCGCGCGAGGATGCCTTATGGCCCAGCCATCTCCGCGGGCGGCCTTTGGGTTGCAACGAAGCTGGCCATCGGCTGAGATTGGGGCACGAAGAGGAGATCGCATGTCCCAGCCTGCAGCCAAGTTCGCCTTAGTCTCCGCAATGGCCGTGCTGGCGGCCTCTGCGGCCGTTGCCCAGGCGCCGACGCCGGTGCAGAGAAGCAGTGTCGAAATGTCGACGGCCGCGGGCACGCCGGAATTCCGCGACCCGAAGACCGGCCAGATCTGGACGCCCGCCAACGTGGGGCGGGGCCCCATTGGCAAACCCACACCGGCCGACCTCGCCTTCGATCCGCTGGCCCAGACGGAGCGCATCAAGGACGTGGTCATCCAGCGGCCGGGCTTTACACCCTTGGCCTGGTCCGCGCCGACCGCAGGACCGACCACACCGCTGGTGACCATGGACAATGCCAGTCTCGCCGCCGTTCCCGCGCGGCGCTGGCAGGTCGTCCTGTACGTGAGCAACAACAGCGCGGGCACACTGGCGCCGATGATCGACTGCCGCTTCACCAACGCGGGCAAACTCGTCGAGGAGACGCGCGCCCTGTTGCCGGGCATCGGGGCCGGCGTGCGGGGCGGAGTGACGATTTACGGACCGAAGACCGATCTGTACGTCGATCGGGCGTCGTGCCGCGTCGTTTCGCCGTGATTGCCTATCCCTGGACCGAATAGCCACCGTCGACCGTGATGGCGGCGCCAGTGACAAAATCCGACGCGGAGGAGGCGAGAAAGACGGCGATGCCCGCGAAGTCGTTCGGAGTGCCCCACCGCCCGGCCGGCGTCCGTTTCAGCACCGAATCGTGGAGTGTCGGCACGTCATGGCGGGCGCGCTGCGTCAACGCGGTGTCGATCCAGCCGGGAAGGATCGCATTCACCTGGATATTGTCCTTGGCCCACGCGGTCGCCATCGCCTTGGTCATTTGCACGATACCTCCTTTGCTCGCGGCATAGGCGGTCGTGAAGGAGGCGCCGAAGATCGACATCATCGAGCCAATGTTGATCAACTTCCCCGACCCCGTTTTCTTCATCTCCGGATAGGCGGCCTGGCTGCAGACGAAGGCGCTCGTCAGGTTGCTGTCCAGCACCCGGTGCCACTCAACCAGCGTGTATTCTTGGGGCTGCTTGCGGATGTTGATGCCAGCATTGTTCACGAGGATGTCGAGGCGCCCATGGGCCTTCACCGTGTCGGCGATCAGCGCATGGCACGAGGCTTCGACGAGGACATCGACGTTAGAAGCGCTGGCCTTCGCTCCCGTCGCCTGGAGCTCCTTAACCGCGGCCGCATTCTTGGCGGCGTCACGGCCCGCGACGACGACGGTCGCGCCGGCGCGGGCCATACCGAGGGCCATGCCTAGACCGATACCGCCATTGCCGCCTGTGACGATCGCCACTCGGCCCGAAAGATCGAACAAGTTCATGGCGTTTCCCCCGTTTTCAACAGGATCCTCTATAGCCCAAGCCCCGGAACCCCAAACAGAGGGGATCGTTGATCCGATACGAAGAAGCGCAAGTGCAAGTGCGGGGATGTGCAGGATTCGCAGCTAGCCGGCCGGGCTGACCGACTGGCTGCGGACAGGGTGGCGGCGGTCGAAAGGCCGCCGCCATTTCTTTAGGAATATTGCCGAGAAGTCGCCTTAGGACGGCGAATTCAAGAACGTGGCCGCTACTTCTTGGGCGGCTCGGTGCCACCCTTCTTATGGGCGGCAGCGTCTTTTTCGATCAGGTTCACGAGATCGTCCGGCAGGGGTTCGCTCGCGATCTCGTCGTACATGGCATGAAGCTGCTTGTGCAGCCACAAGTCGAATGGCCGATCGCTAGCCCGAGGCTTGGCGCGCGCCGCAGAAGCGGCGCGCGAGCTCTCGGGCTTGTCGTCGTTATTGGCCATCACATGCTCCCCGGAGGCGGAAGTCCACTCCGCGGGATCCTGTCCGACCCATTCACTTCTCCCCCTGGGACTACTCATGACTATGTCGCACTCTGATAGCGAACTTTAAAGGGGCTTCAGCGTGCGTCGAGCGCGTGATCGTCCTTGAGGTCAGTAGAGACCCGGCTGCTTCCGGCGGGGCGGCGCGTCTCGCCTTCGAGCAGCAGGCGCTCCAGCGTATCGCGTGCACGAGAAATCCGGCTCTTGACGGTGCCCACGGACACGCCCGTGTGTTCGGCGATGGTTTCGTAGGGCAGGCCCTCGAGAACGGCCAGGAGCAGGGCTTCACGCTGCGCGGCGGCGAGCTTTCCGAACGCCGACATGAACTCGCGCATGACGAGGCCGCTGTCCTGATGCGGCGGGTGCGAGAGCGACTCCGCGATCGCCGTGTCGACTGGCACGGTCGGACGGCGACGACGCAGACCGGAAATGAACTCGTTGCGCTGGATGCGGAAGAGCCACGCGGCCAGATTCGTGCCCGGCTGGAAGCTGTTACGGCCGGTCAGCGCCTTGATGACCGTGTCGTGCACGAGATCGTCGGCGGAATCGCGATCGCGGGTCAGGGAGAGGGCATAGATACGCAGGCGGGGCAGGATCGTCTTGAGCTGGTCGTGAAAATCGCGGGTTCCGTCGTCCTGCTGGGTCTGCGTGGTCATTAGCGATCTCCAAAGGTTGCGTCCTGCGAAGAGAAATGCCGCCCACGCGAATTGGTTACATCCTGGCCACCAATTCTTAGAAGTATTTGGAATAACTCAGGAATTCGGGCTTCTGGTTCACTGGAGCCGCTCTGACAGGTACTTGCGCGCCCGCGATACGCGCGCTTTCAGGGTGCCGACGGAGCATCCGCACAGGCTGGCGGCTTCCTCATAGGAAAAGCCGCCCGCCCCGATCAGCACCAGCGCCTCGCGCGATTGCGGATTGAGCTTCCACAATTCCGAGGAGAGTTCCTTCAAGGCCAGGGTGGCTTCAGGATTGTCCACAGCGGGTAACGGCGTGGCGGCCTCGTTGTCGATTGTCAGGGGGCGCCGCCGCTGGGTGCGAAGATCGGAGTAGAAGCGATTGCGCATGATGGTGAAGAGCCAGCCCTTGAGATTCGTGCCGGGCGTGAACTGAGTTTGCTTGTCGAGAGCAGCCAGAATGGTGTTTTGTACCAAGTCGTCGGCTGCCTCACGCTCGCGACACATGAAGCGCGCAAACGCACGCAGGTCGGGGAGCAGCGCGACGATTTCATCTTTCATGACCAGTCTATCTGGGGAGTCTCGTAAGAGACCGAAAGGGCAAATCTCCATTTTGCCCCACATATGGTGCAAGGAACGGAAATTCGGAACCAACGCTGCCGTCAGGCGTTTACGCGGTCACTCATTCCATGACGAGGATCATATGGGACGTGCCGCTCTGCTCTGGTTTCTTGGTGTACCGATTCCCGTGCTGTTGCTGATGTGGGTCTTGGGCTGGCTCCATTAGGAACGATCAGGGGCGGGTGGTTCCGCTGACTTGTCAGTGGCTTGGGCATGACGCGGGGCAGCGTCAGTATTCGGGCCTGTCGGACGACGTGTCGGTTCGGCAGTTGTATGCAGGCGCACAGGGCATAGTGTAGACGTGTCGGGATACGCCGAGTGACGGATTTCGCGCGATGAGGGAGAATGAAGTGGCTGAAGAGGTAGCTTCGAAGAAGGTATCCGAGGCGATCACCAGGACCTTGCCGTTTCTGCGCCGGTACGCTCGCGCTGTAACTGGTTCGCAGCAGCAGGGGGACGAGTGGGTTCGTCTTTGTGCAGAAGTGGCCGTACAGCAACCAGAGTTGATCGCGGAAGCGGAGGACACCAAGCTCGGCGTCTTCGCCCTGTTTCACCGGCTGCGTCAGCCTTTCGGCGACATGGAAGCGGCGGCGATGGGCGGGGAGAGCGTTCGCGGACGGCTGAAGGAATCGCTGACGGACATGGCACCGATGCAGCGCCAGGTCCTGTTGCTCACGGTGCTCGAAGGTTTCACCGTTGGCGACGCCGCCCACATTCTCGGCGTGAGCATCGATGACGCGGAGCGCAGCCTCGAGGAGGCGCGCCGTGAACTGCAGCGGGTTGCTTCCGTGCGCATCCTCGTGATCGAGGACGAGGCGGTCATTGCGCTTGACGTGGCCGACATCGTGCGCAACGCCGGTCACGAGGTTGTTGGCATTGCGGCGACCGAGAAGGCTGCGATCGAACTCGCCAAGAAGCATTCGCCGCATCTAGTGCTGGCCGACATTCAGCTCCGCGGCTCCGACAGTGGCATATCGGCTGTCAACCAGATCATGAAGTCGATGTCGGTGCCGGTCATTTTCGTCACGGGTTTTCCCGAGCGATTGCTCACGGGCAAGCAGGTCGAGCCGGCCTTCGTGATCTCGAAGCCGTTCGATCCTGACCTGCTGCGGGCGGCGATCGCGCAGGCACTCGACACCGTATCGATCTGAATTCGGGACGAAACGTGGCGCGATGGTCGCTTCGCACCAAGCTCGTCACCCTCGTAGCACTGGCCCTTTTGCCGGTGCTGGGGTTGGCGGTCTGGCAGGCGGAGCTCCAGGAAGAGTCGGCGACAGCGCAACGTGCGGCGGCGCTGGGATCGGTTTCCGATCTTGCGGTCGCACGCTACGCGGGCTTGTTCGACGCGTCGCGGCGGATGCTGGCGGCCGCCTGCGCCGATGAGTCGGTCGTAGAGAGTGCCCGGCCCGATCCGTCGCCAGAAGCCGCAACTCGCTGCGAAAGCTACCTGTCCAAACTGGTACAGGCATATCCCGGCCAGTACTCCACCGCTTTCGTGACCGACGACCAAGGAACTGCCCGCTGCGCCACGGAGAGACGGGCGGTTGGCATGAACTTCGCCGACCGAGACATCTTCCAGAAAGCAAAGAGGGGCGGGGAACTGATCGTCGGCGACGCGATCGCCAGCCGGATATCGACCCGCGCGATCATTCCCATCGCGATCGCGATCCGGCGTGACGGCGCGTTCGGGGGAATGTGTGCCTTGGGGATCACCCTCAAGGCGCTCGCGCAGGCCGCGGCTCAAGCCGAAGGCACCGCCGGAACCGCCGTTGCAGTTATCGATCGCACCGGAACGGCACTCGGCGGCGATCCGGCGGCGATGCGCCGGCTGCCGGTGGCGGCGCGACTGGCCGAAGCGCTGACCCGCAATCAGATGAGGGTGTCCGACTTCGGCCAAGACGGAGCCTACTACGAGTTCTGGATCCGGCCGGTCGGTGCAAACGCCCTTTTCGCGGTTGTGTCGGCCCCGATCTCGGAAAACCCATGGGGCTTTGCCGGTGCGTGGGTGGGCGTGTTCCTCGTCGCCCTGGCGTCCGCGGTCGTTCTGCTTGTGATCTGGTTTGGTGCCGACCGCTGGTGCGTCCGCCCTCTGCGGTATATCCAGGATTTCGCCGACAAGGTCGCGAGAGGCGAAAGCATCACCTTGGCTCCGCCGCATCCCTGGAGCCCGGAAATGGCTTCGGTAGGCGCGGGCGTCACGGCAATGGCGGAAGCCATTGCCAGTCGCGAGTCGGCGCTGCGGGCGAACGTGGAGCAGCGCGACCATATGCTTCGCGAGATCCATCACCGGGTGAAGAACAATCTGCAGATGATTTCCAGTCTGCTGAATCTCCAGGCCGGCGAGATCAGGTCGCCGCGCATCCGCCGGTTCTTCGGCGATGCGCAGAATCGCGTCCTCACTCTGTCCATTCTCCACCGCCACCTCTACGAGCGGTCGAGCTGGTCGCTCGTCGATTTCCAGCAGTTCATCAGCGATCTCGTGCGCCAGATCTCGGTCGGGCGGACCCGAGGCGGTAAACAGGCACCGCGGTATCACATACGGGCGCCGATCATGGCCGTCGGTCCCGACACCGCCATCCCGATCGGACTGATCGTGACTGAAGCGGTCAGCATCGCGCTCACCCACGATTTCAGCCGCACCTCTGCGCCCGAGATTCGCATCGAGACGAGCGAGCGCGGCGAGGAGGTCGAACTCGTCATCGAGGATAATGGCGCGGCCCGCGATGCCGCTCCAGCCGAGCCGGACGGCCGGGGCGGATTCGGTGTCACGCTGATTCGCGGCCTGGCCATGCAGCTCGGGGGAGAAGTGACCATCGAGCAGAAGCCGCATGGCGGCAGCAGGGTCGTCGTCGTTTTCCCCACGCCAGCGGCGGACGAACCGGCGAATGTCTAGCGTGCTTCGATCGGCGCGGTCGACGGGTGTCATCGCCGGCATCACGCTCGCCGTGTTGATTGCCGCCGGTCTCATGCTGGCTTTCTCGCAGTCGAAATCCGCAGCGCGCCAGCAGCGCCTGGTCGTCGCGAACTACGAGACGATGGCGCTGATGCGAGAGATGGTGATCGCGGTTCAGGATGCCGAAGTGGGATTGCGCGGATACCTGCTGACCGGCGACGCAACCAGCCTCGAGCCCTATGAACGTGCACGGCTGCGAATCGAATCGAGCATGCGACAGCTCGAAGCCGCGGTCTCGGACGACCCCGACACGACTCGGCAGTTCCAGGAATTTCGCAACATCACGGCGCAGAAGTTCGACCAGCTGAATGCGACAGTCGGCACGTATCAGACGCAGGGCCGCGAGGCGGCTCTGTCGCTCGACCGAACCGGTGCAGGGCGGGCGATGCTCGGCCAGGTTCGTCTGCTCGGCGACAGCCTCGTCGAGGGCCAGCGGCTCCTGCTTGCGCGTCGCTTGACGGCACTGCGGTCGGAGCAGGAGCAGGCAGAGGTGGCGGGCCTGCTGGTGATGGGCGGCGCCTTCCTGTGTCTGATCGCCGGCATCTACATCGTGCTGCAGGGTGCCGGCCGCCTCGAACGCAGCCAACACGCCCTGGCGGGACGGTCGCGCCTTCTTCAGGCAACCCTCGAAAGCCTGCGCGATCCCATTTTCGTGATTGATGGCGAGCGCGCTGTCGTCGCCTGGAACGAAGCCTTTGCCAAGCTGGCGCAATGGGAGCCGGGCAAACAGAAGCCGCCGACTCTCGATCAACTCCTGTCGGAGCGGTCGCCTGCGACGCGGGCGCTCCTCCTGCCTCTCCAGCTCGACAAGATGCCTTCGACGGGACCGGCAATCGTGCGCGTCGCCCATGACGGGCGCGACTACGAAATCTATCGAGGTGAGATGTCGGGTGGCGGCGCCGTGATTCGGTCCGTCGACATCACCGAGAAGCTGCACGATGAAGCGGCCCTTCGGCAGGGCCAGAAGATGGAAGCGACGGGTCAGCTCACCGGCGGCATGGCGCACGACTTCAACAACATCCTGCAGGTCATCCGGGCCAATCTCGACCTCCTCAAGGAGGAGGCCGGCGACAATACCGCGATGCTGTCGCGGGTGCAGAGTGCGACGGCCGCGGCCGATCGTGGCGCGCGCCTGACGCAGCAGCTTCTAGCCTTTGCGCGGCGTCAGCCCCTGACGCCCCAGCCGACGAACGTCGCCAAGCTGGTCGGAGATCTGGCCGATCTGATGCGCCATTCATTGGGCGAGCGCATCGCCATCGAGTTCAAGATGGCCGAAGATCCCTGGAACGCGAGGATCGACGCGGGGCAGCTAGAGAACGCCATCCTCAATCTCGCGATCAACGCCCGCGATGCGATGCCGGATGGCGGCACGGTCCGGGTCGAGGTCTCCAACGCAACCCTCGACCGCCGCTATGCTGCGCTTCATCCAGACGTGACGCCGGGTCCTTATGTACTGATCGATGTCAGCGATACCGGCACCGGCATGCCGCCGGAGGTCGCGGCCCAGGCGTTCGATCCGTTCTTCACCACCAAGGGTGACGGCAAGGGTACGGGGCTTGGGCTCAGCATGGTCTACGGCTTCGTGCGCCAATCGAATGGCCACATCCGTATCGACAGCGCGATCGGGCAGGGAACGAGCATCAAGGTGTACCTGCCGCGCACGGAAGACCCGGTGATCGAGGAACTGCCTCATCCGGGCAGCGCGGTGAGCGGCAGCGAGCGGATTCTGGTCGTGGAAGACAGCGAAGACGTACGGCGGGCCGTCGTCGAAATGCTGAAGGGTTGGGGGTATCGCGTCGAGGCCGCCGAAGACCCCGATATTGCCGCGGCAATGCTTGAGAAGGACGCAGCCTTCGATCTTCTCTTCACCGACATCGTGATGCCGGGCAGCATCACGGCCGTCGAACTCGCGCAGCGGGCTCAACGCCTCCAGCCCGCGATTGCGGTACTTCTGACTTCGGGCTTTGCGCGGGGGCTTATCCCGGACCATACCCGGTCGGGCTACCCGATGATCGCCAAGCCCTACAGCAGCGACGCCCTGTCGGCCAAGCTGCGCAGCGTGCTGGCCAACCGCCGGCATGTCCCGGCGCCACCGCCGGCGCCCGAAGCCTCGTTCGAGGCCGCCGCCCGCCAGGCACCTTCGGAAGGCAGGGCCAGGCGCGTCCTGCTGGTCGAGGACGAGGTCCTGCTCCGAATGTCGACCACGGACATGCTTGAGCGACTGGGATGCTCAGTTTCTGCCGTCGGGAGTGGCGAGGCCGCTCTGGAACTGCTTGGGCAGGGGGACGCCCATGACCTGCTTATCACCGATGTCGGTCTGCCGGGCATGAGCGGCGAGGAGCTGGCCCTCAAGGTCCGGGAGCGCTTCCCCTCTCTTCCCGTGGTAATCGCCAGCGGCTACGGCCGGCCGGGACTCCAGGGCGAAGGAATGCAGTTCGTTTCAAAGCCTTACTCGTCGATCGACCTCCAGCAGGCTCTGGACCACAGCATCCGCTAGGCTGCCTGGCTTTTCCCCCGATTCACGCGTCCACGCTGCAACCCTCGCCGATTTTGCGGCGTTCATCTGTCGAGGATGGGGCAATCGTGGAGGGGATGATGGATGCCAAGCACGTACCCGAAAACCCGAACATCGTGACACAGGATCATTCCGATCACGGTCCGCTGGCAGGCGAGCTGATGGACCTGTATGTAGCGATGATCATCGTCATCCCGATTGCCTTCGTGGTGAAATCTCTTTGGATTTGAACGTACTGAACGGCAGCGTTCATCGAGCAGGGCAACCCCGTGTTGGGTCCAACCGTTAACAGGCCCCAATAAGGAGGTATCGAATGCGTTCCATCGCCACCGTGGCGGCATGCACCGCTCTCGCCGTCGTCTCGTTGCCGCTCGTCGCAATGTCTCAGACGACTGCCCAAACGACCACAACCCAGAACGATGCGCAGACGATGTGGGAAAAGGTCAAGGGAAGCTGGAGCCAAACCAAGGGCGCTGTGAAAGAGCAGTGGGGTGAGCTCACTGACGACGATCTCTTGGCCATCGAAGGCCGCCGGGACCAGCTCGTGGGCAAGATCCAGACCCGTTATGGCATCTCCCGGGAGGCCGCCGAAGCTCAGGTCGGTGCCTGGGAAAAGGGCCGACTGAAGGATATGTGAGGAGGACGGCGATGAATCGCTATCTCACCCTAACTGCCGCTACCGCGGTCCTTGCGCTCGTAACTGGCAGTCCGGCGATCGCTCAGGTGCCGGGCACCCAAGCACCTGGCTCGATCGACGCCGGTGTCTCGGCCGGTGGAATGACGCAGTTCAAGGACGAGCGGACCGGCAAGGTCTGGACGCCCGAGAATGTGAGCAAGGACAACCAGACGCCACAGCAGCAGGCGGCTGTACCCAGCAGCCCCTCTGACAAGGCATTCGATCCCAGCAGCCAGCTCACGGCAACCCAGGTGGTTGTCCAGCGTCCGCGCGGCAGTCTGATGGGTGTCGTTCCGATTACAGCCGGACCTTCCGTGCCGGCCGTCGTGATTGACAGCCCGTGGCTGCAGGCGGTGCCTCAGCAGAATTGGCTGTCGGTGCTCTACGTCACGAACAACTCGGCCAATGTCGTCGATCCCGTGGTCGGCTGCGTGTTCACAAATGGCGGACGCCCGGTCCAGGATACACGCATCGTTCTTTCTCCGGCCGGCCCCGGCGAGCGCTGGGGTGTTCCCGTATACGGGCCTCCCGTCTCGACTTTCGTCGATCGGGTGACCTGCAGGCTTCTGTCGCCAGCCTAAGCGCGGTCGTCTTCCGACCAGCGGATTGCGGGCCGACCATTTCCGAAAGGGATGGCCGGCCCGTTTCGTTTGTCTTGAAAGCTCGCTACGGTAGCGCTTGGGGAAGAAGGGAACATTTGCATGCGTAAGATCGGTTTCGGGCGTCGGACGGCCCTGGCGGGCGGAGTGGCCCTCGCGGGTGCATCTCTCATTCGGCCGCGAGAGGCACGGGCTGCCAAAGGGCTCACCGTCGTGCTCGAATCGGAGGTCACCATCCTCGATCCCCATGCGACCACGGCCGCGATTACCCGCACGTTTGGCCTGCACGTCTTCGACATGCTGTTCGCCATGAACGACAAGGGCGAGATCAAGCCGCAGATGGTCGAAAGCTACGACAGCAGCCCCGACAAGCTCACCTGGTCCTTTGTCCTGCGCGACGGGCTCAAGTGGCATGACGGCGCGCCGGTCACGGCCGAGGATTGCGTCGCGTCGCTCAAGCGGTGGTCGGTTCGCGACCCCTTGGGCAAGATGCTGATGGCCGACACCGCCGTGCTCGAAGCGTCCAATCCCAAGACCATAAAGTTCGTACTGAAGCAGCCTTTCCCGCTGCTCCTCGAGGTGCTGGGAAAGCCCAATGCGCCGCTGCCGGTGATGATGCCCGCCCGGCTTGCAGCGACGCCTGCAGACCAGCGCATTGCCGAGCCGATCGGCTCCGGGCCGTTCCGCTTCCTCAAGGATCAGTGGCGGCCCGGCAACGCCATGATCCTCGAGCGCAATGCGGCCTATGTTCCCCGCAAGGAAGCGCCGGACTTTCTGACCGGCGGAAAGAACGTGAAGATCGATCAGCTTACCCTGCGCGTGATGCCCGATTCGTCGACCGGCGCCAATGCGCTGATCGCCGGCGAGATCGACTACATGCAATACCTACCGTTCGACATGCTGCCGGTTCTCGAGAAGGAAAAGTCCGTCAAGCTGCTCGGCCTGGGCGGGCTTCATCAGTTCCAGGGCAATTTCCGCCTCAATCACGCATCTCCGCCGTTCGACAATCCGGCGGTGCGCAAGGTGATGTGGAAGCTTGTCGACCAGAATGCGACGCTGACGGCGATCGGCGTGCCCGACAAGTACCAGACGAAGGACTGCGGCTCCTTCTGGATGTGCGGCACCCCGTTCTCGACAGACGCGGGTGCCGGCGTCGCCAAGCTCGATCTGGCGGCGGCGCGCGCCGAGCTCAAGGCTTCCGGATACAAGGGGGAGCCGGTGATTGTGCTCGAGGTGGCCGGATCAATCAGTCAAACCGCTTCGCGCGTGCTCGTCCAGAACATGCGGGATGTCGGCTTCAACGTGGAGCAGCAGCCGCGCGACTGGCCCACCGTCCTGGCGCGTCGTGCCAAGAAGGACGGGTGGTCGATGTTCCCGGTGTATTCGAACGGCACGGACATGTTCTCGCCGCTCACGCACTTCTACGTGGCGGCCACCTGCAACGACTTCCCCGGCTGGTCGTGCGACAATCGTATTCCCGATCTGCTGAAAGCATTTACGCAGGCGGGCACCCTCGAGGAGCGCAAGAAGATCGCAGCCGAGATCGAGGTGATCGCTTACGAACTCGTGCCGGCGCTGATGTGGGGGCAGTTCACCATTCCCGCCGGCTATAGAAGCGATCTCAAGGGCCTGATCCAGTCGTCTTATCCGATGTTCTGGGAAGTCGACCGCTAAGAGCAACCGGCGCTGCCGGTTGGCCGTTCGGGACGGTGCGCTCGTTAACGATGGACGCACCGTCTATGATCGCAAAGAGGTGTTTCATGGATGTCACACACAACGCGGCACAACAACAGTACGAGTTGCCGGTCGAGCATGGCGTGGCGATCGCGGCTTATCGACAGCAGGGTGACGCGCGGATCTTCACCCACACGGAAGTCCCGCCGGAAGACGAGGGAAAGGGTATTGGCGCGCGCGTTGTCAAAGCGGCGCTGGAAGACACTCGTCAGCAGGGCTTCAAAATCGTCCCCGCCTGCAGTTTCGTGGTCGCGTACGTCCGTCGCCACCCCGAGTATGACGACCGCGGCCGCTGACTAGGGCTTTACCACCATGAAGGCGACTACGGTCGCGATTGCCGTCGCCACGGTTCCCCACGTCAGGTCCACGACACTCACCGCCCATGGCCAGCCGCGCAACGTCGCGAGATTGGTGAAGTCGTAGGCCCCGTAGACGCAGAATCCGAACAGCGCACCGTACAGGAGTGCACTGGACCAAGTCCCGGCTGTGATTGCTGGGGGAACGGCGAAGATCGCAATCCCGGCTGCGTGCACGAGATAAAACAGGATGGCGACGCTCCAGATCGGCTTGTCCTGGAGCATGGCGCCGAGCTGAGACTTGTAGAATTCGCGCGCAATGACGCCGAGCCAGAGCGCGTCGATGACGGCCAGTACGCCCAAGGCGACAGCGTAACTGGCCATCAGGGTCTTCATGCGCCGAGCGTACTATCCAAGCAGGTACCAGGCCAGCCCCATGCCGCCTGCGGCACCAAGAACAGAAATGATGAGGACGGTCAGAACGCGACCGGTCGCGAAGCCGCTCCTCGCTTGGGTAGGCGTGATATCGGGCTGCATTGATACCTCCTGTTTGTAGGTGTTGCAGGTCTCAACGCCGCCTTGACAGGGAGGGTTGCCCGGCGGAACCGGCGCTCGCGTTCCAACGTTGCCTGCACAACCCCTGCCAATGCTCGGAAGGAGCGAGGAAATGTTGTATTGGGCTTTGATGTTTCTGGTGATCGCGCTGCTGGCCGGCATCTTCGGTTTCGGCGGTATTGCGTCGACTGCCACGGGCATTGCACAGATTTTGTTTGTGATCGCGCTTGTGCTCTTCGTCGTCAGCTTGTTCGCGGGCTTCGTGCGCCGCAACCTTTAGGCGAAGTGCTCCCGCAGCAGCCCGCGCGCTTCCTGTCCTGCGGCGAGATTCCAGCAGTTGACGATGGCCACCCGGAAGCCGCCGGGCGGCATGGCATGGCGCTCCGGCGCCATGTTTTCATGAAAGGTGATCTGGACGCTCGACACATGGGCCAGCGCCTTCACCCGGTCGAGAAGCTTGTTTGGCGGGTGACGATACGTTCGCCCGTGCGGCATGAAGAGGACGACGCTGTAGGCCTCCCTCTCGACGTGGTCGTCGAACGTCCAATCTCCGTGTTCGTAGAGTCTGACCAACGCTTCGACCCAGCCGCGGCCGTAGAGATCCGGCCACTGGTCGGCGAACCTCAGGTGAACTTCGATGATGTGGCCGCCGATCGTCTCCAGGTTCGCCATCCCCGTGTAGCCTGCAAGATGCTGGCGGCACCAGGCACCCGCATAGGCTTCTATTTCAGGTTCGGCGCCGGCATGGACCTTCCAGTAGTCGAACGTTCCGTCGGGACCCGCGATGCCGTTTGCGTGGCCCCACCAATGCGGTGCGCCGTCGATCAATGCGACGTCACTGCTGACATGTGCTCCTTCGAGCAGCGGCATCCACATATGGCCCGGCTGGTAGGCCGCCTGATAGTCGCCGGGGGAGTGAAGGGCGCGACTCCCAACGCCCATGCCTTTCAGATTGTAGATGGGCTTTGAAAACACCGGGTACTGCGTTGGCTGGATGCCATGGGGCGCCGCTCGCAGGCCTTGGCGCATAGCGACCGTCAGCTTGTCGTAGACCCAGCGATAGGTCGGGTTCCATGTCCAGGCATCCGAATCCTCAGTTGGTATGAAGACGCTTGCAGGACAGTCCGCCTTCTCGAAATATTGAACGCGCCATGGGTCGATCTCGCAAATCGGCACTTGCTTCCCTCATCTTTACGAGCGGACGCTGCAGCGTGAGCGCCGGGCAACGCCCTTGCAACCGATCTGAGCAACCCCACGTTACGGCCCCGGAGGTACTGTGCCCAAATCGTTGATGCTTGCCGTGCAATCGCACGAGCTCCCATGTTTCAGGACTGTCCGGTCGCGTACGGAGGAACTGGCGTCCCCCCTCTCTGCGGAGGACCAGACCGTTCAGTCGATGCCCGATGCCAGTCCCACCAAGTGGCATCTCGCTCATACGACCTGGTTCTTTGAAACCTTCGTGCTTCGTCCGCACGCATCCGGTTATCGAGTTTTCGACGCGAGCTACGAGTACCTCTTCAACTCGTACTACGAGGCAATGGGGCCGCGCCATCCGCGTCCCCAGCGCGGCCTCATCACGCGCCCCGGCGTCCAGGAGGTGATGGCATATCGCCGTCACGTCACGGCGGCGATGCTCGACTTCCTGGGCGGGCATCATACCGCCCATGAGCTGGTGGAACTTGGCCTCCATCACGAGCAGCAGCATCAGGAGTTGATCCTGATGGACATAAAGCATGCCCTGTCGCTGAACCCGCTGCGGCCGGCCTATCGTAGCCCGCGACCCGTCAACAGGCAGGCCGGCCCTGCGCTATCGTGGCGTGAATTCGAAGGCGGTCTCGTCGACACCGGTCACGATGGCCGGGGATTCGCCTTCGACAACGAGGGGCCGCGCCATAGGTGCTGGCTCGACGCTTTCGCTCTGGCAATGCGTCCCGTGAATTGCGGCGAGTACCTCGATTTCATCGAGGATGGCGGCTATCGGCGGCCCGAATTCTGGCTTTCGGCGGGATGGGACTGCGTGAAGCAGAGAGAGTGGGAGGCGCCGCTCTACTGGGAAAAGCAGGACGGTGCCTGGCACGTTTTCACCCTGTCGGGATTGGAGCGAGTCGACCCCGCCCGGCCCGTCTGTCACGTCAGTGCCTTCGAGGCGGCGGCCTTTGCCAAGTGGGCCGGCAAGCGGCTGCCGCGCGAAGCGGAGTGGGAGATTGCCGGCGACAGCGTCGAGGGTACCGGCGAGGTCTGGGAATGGACCGGCAGCCCTTACATTGCCTATCCCGGCTATCGTGAACCCGCGGGCGCCGTGGGCGAATACAACGGCAAGTTCATGGCGAACCAGATGGTGCTGCGTGGCGGCTGTGTAGCAACGCCTGCCGGTCATGCCCGCTCGACCTATCGCAACTTCTTCCCGCCCGACGCCCGATGGATGTTTGGAGGGATTCGTCTCGCAGAGGATCTTCGATGAACGTGCCCCTTCTGGCGAGCGCCGAGGGCGAGCGGGCCGACCGCGACGCTTTCCGCCGCGACGTCCTCGCGGGGCTTGCCGCGTCGCCCCGTGCTATCCCGGCCAAGTATCTCTATGACGAGCGGGGCTCTGCGCTCTTCGATGAGATCTGCGACCAGCCGGAATACTACCCGACGCGCACCGAAGCGGCGATCCTGCGCCAGCATGCTGCCGAGATCGCGCGCCTTGCCGGCCCCGGATGTGCGCTGGTGGAATATGGCAGCGGGTCGAGCGTCAAAACCCGGCTGCTTCTCGAAGCAATGACCGACCTGCACGCCTATGTGCCGATCGACATTTCGCGGCAGCACCTCGAGGCAACAGCGCGCCGTCTGCGTGAGGACTATCCCGGACTGCGTGTCGATCCGGTGACTGCAGACTACATGGCGCTCCACGCGCTTCCCGATACGATCGGCAAAGCCCGCCGCATCGGCTTCTTTCCAGGATCTACGATCGGCAATCTGATGCCTGAGGAGGCGGTCCTGTTCCTGCGACGCGCCCGGCGTCTTCTGCGCGCCGACGGCGCGCTTGTGCTGGGTGTCGACCTGAAGAAGACTCCGCAGCAATTGCACGACGCATACAATGACGCGGCCGGCGTCACGGCCCAATTCACGTTGAACCTCCTGCGTCGCATGAACCGCGAACTCGAGGCGAACTTCGACCTGTCGGCGTTCGCGCATGACGCCTCCTACAACGAGGTGGCGGGGCGCATTGAAATCTACTTCCGCAGTTTGCGGGACCAGATCGTCAGTGTAGGGGGGCGCAGGTTCCAGTTCGCCCGGGGCGAACGTGTTCACACGGAATATTCGTACAAGTATGCTCAGGCCGAAATCTCGGAGCTGGCCCGACGCGGAGGGCTCTCCGTCGCCTCTTCTTGGACCGATCCTTCCCGGCTGTTCTCCGTCGCCTTTCTGACCTAGCCCCGAAACGAGAAAGCCCGCCCCCGACGTAAGTCGGGAGCGGGCTTGGATCGGTTGGACGGGGAGAGAGGTGTCGCTGAGCGGGGGCAGAGGCAACACCAATTATCCAACCATGCAGGACCAACGGCGCGTCATCCCGAATGGTTGCGATTCGTCGGAGAATATTTCTTTAGCGGTTAAGTCTCTGAAATGGCTGACTCAATGGTCGCGAGGCGGCAGCGCAATTCCGCGTGCAGCACATCATCGCGGATTCTCGGAAGCATCCCGCGAATCATTTTGCCCTGTCTCGCGGCCGTTGCGACGTGGAGGTCCTTCAGAAAATGGACGATCTCTTCGCGGGTCGCGAAGCCCATGTAGGCGTCATCGGCCTGATGGGCCAGGCAGGACGGCGAGGCGGGAGGATTGGCGGCCATCGGGCTTACAGGGGATGCCACCAGCGGCCGGCGAGAACCACCCCTGCCGACAGAAGCCGCCTGTCGCCAATGAGCTTTTCGCCGATCGAATCGGCATAGTCGAACGTCCCGGTCGCCTGATCGATCACGGTGGCCTCGCCCACGCTGCCGACCTTCAGGGTCCCGAGGTCCGGCCTCCTGATGGCTGCGGCGGCGTTGGCGGTGGCCAGCTTGATGACGGTCTCGAGGTCGAGGCCCAGGCAGAGGAACTTCGACATGGTTGTGAGGAGGTCGAAGGCCGGGCCTTCGATCGAGATCGCATGCACGTCCGAGGATATCACGTCCGGAAGGAAGCCGGCGGCCAGCATCTTGCGCGTCGTGCCGAATCCGAACGAGCCGCCGCCATGGCCGATGTCGAAGATCACGCCGCGCGCGCGTGCGGCCAGGATCTCGTCACGCACCTTGCCGTCCGGTTGGACCGGCGCATTGGGGAACGGGCGGAAGCAGTGGGTGAGGATATCGCCCGGGCGCAGGCGGCTCACCACCTCGTGACGCGAGGGCGGCGGCGAGTCGAGATGCGCCATCATCGGCAGCCCTGTCTCCTCGGCGACGTCGAGCGCGATGTCGAGCGGCATGATGCCCGAATCGCCGCTGGCCGACTTTCCGACGCGAACCTTCACGCCCAGCACCAGGTCCTTGTGCTCGCGCGCCACCCGTACGGCCTCGCGCGCATCGAGCAGGCGCATGTCGGCGCTCTCGCCCACCATTACCGACTTGGAGAAGGCGAAGATTCCGGGGAAGGAGACGTTGAGGTACGGGAGGATACGGACCGGGGACGTCTCGATCACGTGCCTGCGGAAGCCGTGGAAGTTGCCGGGGCCGGCGCTGCCGGCATCGATGAAGGTGGTGACGCCGCCCGATCGCGCGAGCAACTCGGCCTCGACGCCGAGCGACGTGCCGCCCCAGTAGACATGCGTGTGTAGGTCGATGAGTCCGGGCGAGACGATCTTGCCTGCAACGTCGCGCGTATCCTGTCCCGACAGGCCATCGCCGATCGCGGCGACCTTGCCGCCGCTGAAGGCAATGTCGGTCACACGGTCGATACCCTGTGACGGATCGATCACCCGGCCGCCCTTGAGAACCAGATCGTTCATGCTCGCTTCTTCCTTCCCACACACATCACTTGCCCATCCTACTCCACTCGCGTCCCAGATCCCCAGCTCGCGGCAAGGTGAGACCTTCCAGGCCCAGCCAGTCGGCCATCAGGCGCAGCTCCTCCAACATCGGCACGGCCACGTCCCGAGCCTCTAGGCCGGGTTCGAGATGCGCGGCCGGCACCAGCAGCTTCGAGTTCGGCCGATCCGCCTTCAGGTCGACCCGGCCGACCAGGCGGTCGCCCAGGAGGAAGGGTAGGACGTAGTAGCCATGCTTGCGCTTGGCGACCGGTGTGTAGATTTCGATGCGATAGAAGAAATTGAAGATCCGCTCCGCGCGGTCGCGTTCCCAGATCAGCGGATCGAACGGCGCGAGCAGAGCGCGCGCTTCGATCCGGCGCGGCTGGCGGGCGGCCGGGTCGAGATAGGCCGGGCGGCCCCAGCCCTCGACCTCGACCGGCAGCAGGTCGCCGGCCTCGACGAGCTCGGCCAGGCGCGCCTTGGTGTCGGCAACTGGCAGGCGGAAATAGTCGCGCAGGTCGAACTCCGTCGCGATGCCCAGCGCACGGGCAGAGAGGCGCAGCAACTGGCGCTGTGCTTCCTCGGTCGAGGGCGTCGGCAAGGCCTGAACCTCGGCCGGCAATACGCGCTCGGTGAGGTCGTACACCCGCTCGAAGGCGCCGCGCCGCGTGGCGGTGGTGACGATGCCGGCGAAGAACAGCCATTCGAGTGCGAGCTTGCCGTCGTTCCATCCCCACCAGGGACCGCGCTTCGCTCCACCATCGGCCAGTTCCGAGGCGGCGAGGGGACCGCGCGCCTCGACCTGCCGGCGGACGTCCTCGATGTAGGTGGCCTTCTCGCGACGAAACTGCTGCAGCGTGCCTTTGCTGGTGCCTTCCAGGGCGCGCGCCATGCGCCAACGCAGCAGCGGGTGCAAGGCCAGCGGCAGCAGCGAAGCCTCGTGGGCCCAGAATTCGAAAAGGCCACGGCGACTGCTGCTGCCCCAGGCCATCCCGTCGAGATGCGCGCTGTCATAGCGCCCCAGTCGCGAGAACAGGGGCAGATAGTGCGCCCGTGCAAGCACGTTGACCGAATCGATCTGCAGCAGGCTCAGCCGGTCGATGATTCGCTTCACATGGCCCCGGTTGACGGTGCCGTCAGGTCGACCGATGCTGAAGCCCTGCGCTGCCAGCGCGATTCGCCGGGCGGACGCGGCACCTAGTTTCAATTTCAAGGACACGACGCCACCCTAATCCCCTCGTGGCGACACCCGCCATGGGATAACGGCGTCCATGGTCATTCGAGCCGCTTCAGGGCCTTGGCAACGGCTTCGGCCTGACGGTTCGAGACGTGCCCGTTCGCCTTGAATTCGTTCACGACCTTCCTGAGGAACGGGCTGCGCTCGGCCTGAAGCTCGGCGCGCTTCATCAATGCCTCGTGGATATGGGCGGGGCCACGATTGCGCGCGGCCTGGCGCGCGCGGAACACCCGGACGGCGACCGCCACGACGAACGCGACGCCGACGACGATCAGGATTTCGGTAAGTTGCATGGGACTGGACGTGATGCTTGCACTGCTAGCCGGCGAGCGCCGTTTCGGCCCGTTGTGCCATCGCCAGCAGCGGTCGGTCATGCAGGCGCGGGGCGACGATCTGCAAGCCAACCGGGAGCCCATCGCGGCCACTGCCGCACGGCACGGAGATTGCCGGCACGAGGGCGAGATTGAACAGGGGCGTGAAGGCGGCGTGGCCGCGCGGCCCGACCTCCTTGCCCTCAATCATCCTGGGATAGACCTGTTCGACCGGCCACGACACGCACGCCGTCGTCGGCGTCAGGAGATAGTCGTAGTCGGTGAAGAACTGTGCGACGGCGCGTGCGCAGGCATCGGCGAAGCGAAAGGACGCGACGACGTCGGTGCCGGGGACGGATCGACCGCGCTCGATGAGGGCGGCGATGTTGTCGCCGAACAGCTCCCCGTCGGCGGCATGCCGTTCGCCGTAGAGCAAGGCGGAGGCGGCTCCGTTCACGGCCGAAAACGCGGTCTCGCTCGTCTCGTCGGGCCAGGTCACATCCGCCTCCTCGATGCGCCAGCCGGAAGCGCGGAGCTTAGCGACCGCCGTCTCGAACGCCTTCATGACATCCGCATCGACCGCAACGCCAAGGCCGAGCCGCGGGCTCACGGCGATGCGCGGGGCGCTGGGCGGCGGGACGTCGAGAAGCGCCACGGAGTGCGGGTCGCGCCGGTCGGGGCCGGCCATCACCTCGAAGCCGACTCTGGCGTCGGCGACCGTGCGGCCCATCGGCGCCGTCACGCCATAGAGCGGGCCGTAGGCGCCGCCGAATCCAAACGGGGCAGGGATGGCGCCCGCCGACGTCTTGAGGCCGACGACACCGCAATGCGAGGCGGGGCGGCGGCCGGAGCCGCCGCCATCGGTCCCCAGCGCAATCGGCGAGAAGCCCGCCGCCAGCGCCGCGGCGGCGCCGCCTGAGGACCCCCCCGGTGTCAGGGCGGGATTCATCGGATGGCGTGAGGAGCCGTAGACCTTGTTTTCGGTGTGACCCTTGGCGGCCATCTCCGGCGTGTTGGTCATGCCGAGGAAGATTCCGCCGGCGGCCTTGAGGCGCTCGACCGCGAGCGCATCGCGCGGCGGCTTGAAGTCCTTGTAGAGTAGCGAGCCGTTAGTCACCGTGCGGCCCGCGACCCAGGTCGTGTCTTTCACCGTATAGGGGACGCCGAGGATCGGGCCGTCGAACCCCTGCTTTCGTCTCGCGTCGACGGCATCGGCGGCGGCCCGGGCCTCGGCGGGATCGAAGTCGACGATGGCGGTGAGTTGACCGTTTCGCGCCTCGACGCGGGCGATCGCCATTTCGGCCACGTCCCGGGCCTTCGTCCTGCCCGTCCGCACGGCGGCGGCGATGGCGGCAGCGCCCTGATCCAGCAACTCGGTCATGTTTTCCTCATTCACCCAACTGGGGTGCATGATAGCCTGCGCCGCTATGACGTTGGAGAGCGACCTCTATGCGCCCGTGAAGGTGCTCCTCGAAGGGCAGGGATACGTCGTCAAGGGCGAGGTGCGAGGTTGCGACGTGGTCGGAGTCCGTGGCGTGGAGCCGCCCGTGGTCGTGGAACTGAAGCGAACTTTCGGGCTGGGGCTGGTCCTGCAGGGCGTCGACCGGCTTGCGCTCACTGAGCTCGTCTATCTCGCCGTCGGCCAATGGCCCAAGCAGATGAAGAATGTGAAGAAGCTCTGCCGCCGGCTGGGGCTGGGTTTCATCGTCGTGGCCAATGGCAAGGCCGACGTGGTGCTCGATCCCATTCCCTATACACCGCGCCCGAACAAGCGGAAGGCGGGGCGTCTGTTGGGCGAGCATGCGCGCCGGGTCGGCGATCCCAATCTCGGCGGTCAGGCGATGCGCGCACCCTTGATGACGGCGTACCGGCAGGAAGCGCTGCGCTGTGCCGAGCTCCTGGCGGCGAAAGGACCGATGAAGGTGGCGGCGCTGCGTGAGGCTGGCCGGGCACCCAAGGCAGCCCAGATCCTGCAGGCCGACATATATGGTTGGTTCGAGAGGGTGGAGCGCGGTGTCTATGCGATCACGCCGAAAGGACGGCAAGGGCTCGCGCAATTCGACCGAAAGGCCGGCTAGATGCTGATTGCCCAGCTGTCCGATCCCCATGTCCATCCCGAGGGTGTGCTCTACCAGGGCGTGGTCGATTCCAACGCGCAGTTCGCGACAGCAATCGCGCAGGTCAATGCGCTCGATCCGCGGCCCGACCTGGTGCTGCTGACGGGCGACCTGGTGGATCACGGCCAGGAGGATGAATACACGACGCTGTTGCGATTGCTCGAAGCCCTCCACATTCCCGTGCTGGCGATCCCCGGCAATCACGACGAGCGCGAGGCCTTTCGCCGGGCCTTCGCCGGACAGCCCTGGCTGCCGGCCGGGGGACCGATCGACTACGTGGTTGGCGACCGCGGTGCGCTGCGTGTCGTCGCCTTGGACGTCACGCTTCCGGGACATCATCACGGCGTCATGAGCGAAGCAGCGGCGGTCTGGCTGGACGACGTTCTGTCTGCAGAGCCTGAGCGGCCCACGATCGTCATGATGCATCAGCCGCCCTTCGCCACCGGTATTCCCTACATGGATCCATATGACTGCCGGGAGGGGCACAGATTGGCCGCCGTCATCGAGCGTCATCCGCAGGTCGAACGCATCCTGTGCGGCCATGTCCATCGCCTCATGCAGATGCGATTTGGCGGCACCCTACTGTGCACGGCGCCTTCCACCACGACAACGATCGCGCTCCAGCTCCGCCCGGATGCCAGACCCGCTTCGTACATCGAACCGCCGGGGATGCTCTTGCATCACTGGCAGGAGGGGAGAGGCCTTGTCTCTCACTTCGTCCCGATCGGGACGTTCCCCGGGCCATTTCCGTTCGCCTGATCAGAACAATCGGTCGGCACGGGTGCAACCGGTCGGGCGTTCGGGCATTATCCCGCCCTGATGCGTACCCTCGAGATCGTCCACCGCACTCGCTACGAATATTCCGAGCCGGTGGCGCTCGGAGACCACCGGCTGATGTTCCGCCCGCGGGATAGCCATGATCTGCGGCTGCTCCACACCGGTCTCGTGATCGAACCGGCCGCCCAGGTACGGTGGATTCACGATCCGTTTGGCAATTCCATCGCCATCGCTTCCTTCGAAGGCCCGACGCAGCTCCTCGAACTCGTCAGCACGATAGAGTTGGAGCATTTCGGCGTGCCGCCGGAACTGCCGCCGATCGAGGAATTCGCGCGCACCTTGCCGTTCAGCTATGCCTCAGAGGAGGCGCCCGATCTCGCACGCTACGTCGAACGCTCCTATCCCGACCCGAACTCGACGGTCGGTACCTGGACCAAGCAGTTCATGGAAGGTGAGGGCGGCAACGATACGTTCGGCTTGTTGAAGCGGCTCTGTATGGGAATCCAGGAGAAGCTGACATACGCCATGCGTTTCGAGATCGGCACACAGGTCCCGGCCGTGACACTCGAGACTGGTGGCGGCACCTGTCGCGACTATGCCCTGCTGATGATCGAATGCTGCCGCTCGCTCGGCCTCGCGGCCCGGTTCATCACCGGCTACCTCTACGATCCCGCGCTCGATACGGCACCGGGCGAGGCGACGACGCATGCCTATCCTCATGCCTGGATGGAGGTTTATCTACCAGGGGCCGGCTGGGTGGAATTCGACCCCACCAACGGCATCATCGGCAGCGAGCGTCTGATCCGCGTGGCGGTCGCCCGCGATCCCGAGCAGGCGATGCCGATCAAGGGCAGCTTCACCGGCCCGCCCGACGTAACGGTCAACGCCGTGGTCGACGTGCAGGTGCGTACGCTCTCGCCCGTGCCCGTCCCCGAGACTTCAGTGCCTCTGGATCCTGGACCGTCGCAGGCTCCACTGCCGTCCCCCGAGCCGGCAGCGCCACCGGAAGCTCAGGAACCGCCGTCGCAAGCCCTTTGACATGGTAGCTCCGCAGCGGTTGAGTGGCCGATCATGCGGGGGGCATTTCTGGGCATTTCGATCGATGGGCTGATGCGAGCGCTGCTCGGCCTTGGCGGGGCGCTTCTCGTCTGGCTCGCATGGCCGGTGACGAAGAGCGCCTTTCAAGCACAGCAGGCGGACGCAGCGATCAACGCGCTCCGTCTCAACCACAAGATCTCGCTCGCTGCAGTCTTGAAGGCGATCGACGCCCTTGACCGAGCAGTCGAAGCGGATCCCACCGCCAGTCGTCATCTACAGAGATCCGAACTGCAGGCCGGTATCGCCCTGTCGCCCGGTTTCTCGCCGACCGACCGGCAGCGCAGCGAATGGCTATTGCGCGCGCAGGCAGATCTCACGTTCGGATTGGGCAACGATCCTGCCCGCGGTATCGGATGGCTCAGGCTAGCCTCCGTCAGGATGGCTCTCGAGGGACCATCACAGCGATCCGTCGCTCCGCTGCTGATGTCGATCGACACGGCCCCTATGCTTCTGCCCCTCTGGCCGGCGCGATTGAGACTGATCCTCGATCACTGGCAGGTTCTGACCGTTTCCCAGCGCGAGAAGGCGGCCCGCTACGTCGCTCGGACCTGGCAGCTTTCGCCCGGTCACGAATGGTTCGCGGACGCGATCCGTACCCCCATCGATGAGCTTTTTGTGCGCTACTACGTGCGCAACGAAGCCGGTGCGCTCGAGGAACTCTCGCGCCTGCTGGAGGAGCGCCGGGGCAAGACCCAATGAGGCGGGGTATCGAAAGGGGACAGGGAGGGGACACACCCATCGGACACGATTGGTGGGGCTTGGCCCGTCGCGTGATCGACAGGGGGGCCGCCTTCCTGTTCTTCGGTCTGGTAGGGGTGGCCGCCTTGCCCATGGGCGCCAACCGGGAGTGGGCTTGGGCACCGCTTTCTGTTTTGTTCGGCTTGATGGCGGTGCCCGTCGCGCTGGGCCTCGGCGCGCGCGACGGGTTTCGGATCGCCGTGTCGGAGCGTGGCCCCCTGCTGTTGCTGGTGTGCTGCTGGTTATTCTTCGCCAGCTTTGCGATCTGGCAGACCACGACGTGGACGCCGCTCACCGCCGACGCGTGGATGTTCGTGCGCGCCGCCGAAATCCTGGGCGAGGCCCATGCGCCCATTCCAGCGATCGCCGCCGATGCTGCCCGCAATTCCCTGCTGAAGTGCTTCACCTGTGCGTTGATCTTCCTGACCGCACGTTTGCTGTGTCGTGACCGCCTCAATGCCCGATGGGCGCTCGTGGCGCTCGTCGCAAGCGGCGTGCTGGTCGTGACTTACGGCATCGCGATGCAGGTTTCGACCAACTCCTGCTACCTCGGCAGCTATCTGCGCAAGCAATTCGAGTTCAACTCCGGCGACCGCTGCCTGATGGGCGGTACCTTTGTGAACAGCAACTCCTTCGCCTGTTACATGGGCATGTGCGTGGTGGGGGCCCTCGCCCTCCTCTTCGGAGGGGGGCGTCAGAAGGACCCTGTGACCTACGGATACCGCGAAGAGGAGGAGGTCCGCCTCATCGACTGGCTTACCATACCTCGCGTCATCCTCTTGTCGGGCTCGCTGCTGATGCTGGGCGGACTGCTGATCTCGGCGTCGCGCGCAGGAGCGGCCGCCTCGGTCGCCGGAATGCTTGCTTTCGGCCTGCTCATGGCGAGGGGACGCTGGAGGTCGCCCACCAGAGGGGGCGCGGTGTTCGTGCTGGCGGGTGCGGCCGTCCTGATCGTGGGGATCATCGCCGGCAATGCCTTGATCGCCAAATTCGCGGCAGCGTCCGACGATACTTCGCGGCTGCGCATCTGGTCCGCGGCGATCCAGGGCATTGGACTATCGCCGTGGCTGGGGTGGGGGCTGGGCGGCTTCGGCGACGTCTTCGCGCTCTTGCAGCCGTCCGATAGCCTTCAGCCCAATGACGTCGCCCATTCGACGCCGCTGGAAACCATCGTGGAACTGGGCGTGATTGCGGCCATCCCGGCATTTCTGGTGGTGTTGTTGCCTTGGGGTGTCTGCCTCCGCGGAGCGTTGAGGCGCCGGAACTCACGGCGTTACCTCCCTGCGGCGGCATTCTCTGCTGCTGCCGTCTCCATCCTGCACTCCCTTGTCGATTTCAGCCTTCAGATACCAGCCATTGGGTTCATGACGGCGGCACTGCTGGGTATGGGCTGGGCTCAGTCGTTCGGTCGGAGGGACGGTGTGGAGGTTCGGCTGGCGCCCCAAGCCTATTGACATAATAAGCATTTCAAATGCAATTATGAGTTCGGGTGCGCAAGGCCATGTGGGGGATTTGCGCGTAGAATAGTGGTGGATCTGGCCGTTTCTGAGGAAGCGGTTCGAAATCAATATTGGGAATCGGCGTGCAAAGAGATGTCACGGCCGGGGTTGGCGTGTCTTCCGACGATCGCCGGACGACCGCCACGCCGCGCATGCGGTCGGCGCCTCAGCGCTTCATCGAAACCTGGGTCGACGCGGCCCTGGGGTTTCTTTTCTGCGTCGTGCTGCCGATTCCGATCTATGCGAACGACGAACCCTTTATCGGCCCTTTCGACGCTTCGGAACTCACGATCCTCGTGACGGTCGTCGCTTACGGGACGGTCTGGTATTGCGCCCGCAGGCTCGAGGCTTTTCCCGGCGCCGGCCTCAATGTCGCGCACGTCGCCCCTGTGGCTATCATCACCTATGCGCTGATCGCCGCCGTATTGCTCCTCCTGCGCCTCGACTATTCGCGCGTCCAGCTGTTCGGAAGTGGCATCCTCACGGTGCTGTGGATGGCGGTGATCGCCGAACTTCGGGCGCGCTACCTCGTCCGCAACTACGCCGTGACCCCGCGGTCCGCAATTGCCGCGATGCCGAAGCTCCCGACATGCCGTTGGCTCGACTTCGACGATGTCCGTCGTCGCGGCCTTAGGGTCGATGCGATCGTGGCGGACCTTGGCGGTGAGCTCGAGGAGGGGACGCTCGCGGCACTGGCTGATGCTGCCATTGCCGGCGTGCCGGTGCTGGACAGGCGATATGTCGTGGAGACGATGACGGGCCGGACGCCGCTCAGCGGCCTGTCGCCCAACGAATTCGGCTCCCTCCTGCCGTCGCGCCAGTATCTGGTCGTCCGGCGAGCGATCGAATGGGGCCTGACCGTTCTCCTGTTGCCCCTGTTCCTGCCAGTGCTGGCGGTCGTGGCGCTGATCGTGCGGCTGGACAGTCCCGGGCCGGTCTTCTTTCTGCAGACGCGCATTGGCCGCCGGGGGCGGCCTTTCCGCATGATCAAGTTCCGGACCATGTTCGTCGGTGTGCCCGGGCCCAGTTTCACGACGTCCGCTGATCCGCGCATCACGCGCAGCGGGCATTTCCTGCGGATGTGCCGGCTCGACGAGTTGCCGCAGCTCTTCAACATCCTGAAGGGCGACATGAGTTGGGTCGGCCCCCGGCCCGAGGCGGCCTCGCTCGAAGAAGGCTACGTCCGCGACATCGAGTACTTCGCCCTGCGTGGCATCGTGCGGCCCGGCATTACCGGCTGGGCTCAGGTCAACCAAGGTTATGCCTACGAGGCCGACGCGATGCGGTCCAAGCTCGAATACGACCTCTACTATCTGAAGCATTGCTCGCTCTGGCTCGATCTGGTCATCGTGCTCAGGACCTTCGCCGTGGTGCTCCGCGGCACCGGCGCGCGTTAGGATCGGGCGATCATCATGTGCGGCATAGCAGGGATTCACGCCTATCTCGACGTGGCACCGCCGGTCGACCGGGGCGAACTCGTCCGCATGAACCAGCGCATGGTATCGCGTGGGCCCGATGGTAGCGGCCTGTGGCTGAGCGAGGAAGGCCGCACGGGATTTGGTCATCGCCGGCTGGCCATCATCGATCTGTCCGAGGGGGGCGCGCAGCCGATGTGCAGCGCCGACGGCCGGTTCACCATCACGTTCAACGGCGAGATCTACAATTATCGTGAGCTGCGCGCCGAGCTGCAGGCGGCGGGCCGCACATTCCGCAGTGAATCGGACACTGAGGTTCTCCTGCAGCTATACGGGGCGTACGGCGCGGCTATGGTCAGCCGGCTGCGGGGCATGTTCGCCTTCGGCCTGTGGGATGCAGGCAAGAGGACGCTACTGCTCGCGCGCGATCCGCTCGGCATCAAGCCGCTCTACTGGGCCGATGATGGCTGGACGCTTCGCTTCGCTTCCCAGGCCAAGGCGTTGCTGGCGGGCGGCGCGGTGTCGCGCGATCCCGACCCTGCCGGCATCGTGGGCTTCCATCTTTTCGGCAGCGTGCCCGAACCCTTCACGGTATGGCGCAGCATCCAGTCGCTGCCGGCCGGAACCACGCTCACCGTGGACGCCACCGGCCCCGGTATCCCGCAGCGCTACTACGACGTCGCGACCGCGCTGACTGAGCGATCGGCATCGACGGGCAGGGCGGAGGACGCGCGCGCGCGCATCGTCGAGGCGGTGCGCGATTCCGTTCGGCATCATCTCATTGCAGACGTACCGGTCGCGGTATTCCTGTCGGCCGGCATCGATTCCGGTGCGCTGCTCGGAACGATGAGCGCGCTCGGTGTACGCGACATCACCGCCGTGACCTTGGGGTTCCAGGAGTTCGAGGGACAGCCGCTCGACGAGGCGCCGCTGGCGGCGAAGGTCGCGGCGCAATACGGCGCGCGCCATATCGTGCGGACCGTCGGCCGGGCAGAGTTCGAGCGCGATCTGCCCGCCTTGCTGGACGCGATGGACCTGCCGACGGTGGACGGAATCAACACTTGGTTTGTCGCCAAAGCCGCGCGAGAAGCCGGGATCAAGGTCGCGCTGAGTGGACTGGGCGCCGATGAGTGCTTTGGGGGCTACCCATCCTTCACCGACGTGCCGCGCAGCGTTCACTGGCTGCGGCCGGTGTCCTGGGTTCCGGGTCTTGGGGCGCTGCTGCGGCGTGGTCTCTCGGCGGCGATGGCTGCCGGGTTGCGTCTGCATCCCAAGGCCGCCGGCCTCCTGCAGTATGGTGGCAGCTGGTCGGGTGCCTATCTTCTGCGGCGCGGCGTGTACATGCCATGGGAACTCGACGAGGTGCTCGATCCCGCGCTTGTTGAGGAGGGGATGCGTCGACTGGCGCCGCTCGGCCGCATCGCTGCGGCGATCAGGACCGGCCATGCGCTCGGCGACTTCGACCGGGTGGCTGCGCTCGAGACGTCGCTATACATGCGCAACCAGCTTCTGCGCGATGCGGACTGGGCGGGAATGGCTCATGGCGTCGAGATTCGGGTGCCGTTCGTCGACGCCTTCTTCCTGTCCGCGTTGCCCGCGGGACCGATGCTGGCCGGCGTGAATGCCAAGGACGCGCTTGCCAATGTCCCCGCACCGCCGCTCCCGGATGAGGTCCGTCACCGGCGCAAGACCGGTTTCTCGACACCGGTCGGTCGATGGCTGCGCGAGGCGAGTGGTGCGCCGCCGCAGCAGGGCATCGATCTTTCGGCGGCGTCGCGGGCATGGGCACGCGAGGTCTGGCGTGCCGGCTGGGCCGGGCCTGCCGTGGCATGAGCGACACGATGGGGTCTCGCATCCTGGCTCTCGTCGGCGACTGCTATGGCGCGCGCGGCGGCATCGCGCGCTACAATCAGGACCTGTTCGAGGCTCTCGCGGAAGGCCGCACCGAGATCCTGATCCTGCCACGCCATGGCGATGCGGGCGGTAAGGGGCTGCCGCCCGGCATGCGCCAGAATCCAGCGATCTTCGGGCGCCTGAGGTATTCGCTGGCGGCGATCGTCGCCGCCTGGCGCTTCCGGCCCTTCGATACCGTGTTCTGCGGTCACGTCTTCATGGCGCCGCTGGGCTTCCTGCTCGCCCGCATGTTTGGTGCACGTTACTGGGTGCAAGCTCATGGCACCGACGTGTGGAAGGACCGTCGTGGCTTGGTGCGGCGGCTTATCGAGTATGCGGACCTGGTGACGACCGTCAGCCGCGAGACGCGCCGCGTCCTGCTGGCCTGGGTCGACCTGCCGGCCGAGCGGGTGCGGGTCCTACCCGATACGGTACAGGACGTCTTCACCGCCGGACCGCCATCGCCGGCGCTGCGCGACAGGCTGGGGGTCGGCAAGGGCCCTGTCCTGCTGACTGTCGGGCGGCTTGCGGCGAACGAGCGCTACAAAGGCCATGAAGCGATCTTTGCCGTTCTTGGCGATCTGCGCGCGCAGTTCCCCGACCTGGTCCACCTCGTCGCAGGAGACGGCGATGACAGGCCTCGCCTCGCGGCGATCGCCGAACAGAGGGCACCTGGCGCCGTGCGCTTCCTCGGCTTCGTGCCCGATGCCGACCTTCCCGATCTCTATCGTCTGGCGGATCTCTACGTGATGCCGAGCACGGAAGAGGGCTTCGGGATCGTCTACCTCGAGGCGGCTGCCTGCGGTCTGCGGGTCGTGGGCGGCAAAGGCGGTGGCTCTGCCGATGCCATTCCAGACGAGCGAGTCGGCACCATTGTCGATCCGGCCGACCGGCCCGCGCTGCTGGCGGCGATCGTGCAACAACTGCACCGGGGCCGAGCCGATCCGGCGGCCGTCGAGCCCTATCGACGCGCCCATTTTGCCGCCGCCGCGCGCGCACTCTATGCTCGCTTGACGGCCCAACCGCGTCGTATGACTTCGGGCCTATGATTAGCACCGATCGCCCTTCCCAGCGGCTCATCCTCGAAGCCGGACGTGCCGACCGTCAGTATTGGAGCGACCTGTGGCGCTACCGGGAGCTGTTCTTCATCCTCGCCTGGCGCGACGTCTCGGTGCGCTACAAGCAGACGGTGATCGGTGTGGCCTGGGCCTTCGTCCGGCCGTTCATGACGATGGTCGTCTTCACGGTGGTATTCGGCCAGTTGGCAAAGCTGCCGACCGAGGGTAACGCGCCTTATGCGGTCCTGGTCTTCGCTGGCCTGCTTCCCTGGACACTTGCGACCTCGATCCTGACCGACGCGTCCAACAGTGTGCTCACGAATTCGCAACTCGTGAGCAAAGTTTACTTTCCGCGGATCATCATTCCCCTCTCCACGGTGATGGTCGCTCTGGTGGACTTCGGTGTCAGTCTCTTCATCCTGGCAGGCGTCATGGCGTGGTATGGAATGATGCCCGACTGGCACATCCTGCTGCTGCCTGTGTTTGTCGTGCTGGCGCTGCTGGTGGCCCTCGGCCCGGCGCTCTGGGCGGCTGCGACGATCGTCAAGTATCGCGACTTCCGTTTCGTCATCCCCTTCGTCGTGCAGATTGGGCTCTATGTCTCGCCGGTCGGCTTCTCCGCCAAAGTTGTGCCACCGGAGTGGCAGCTTCTCTACAGCATGAACCCCATGGTGGGTGTGATCGACGGCTTTCGCTGGGCCATTCTCGGTGGGGCCAGCCCGCTGCATCTGCCGGGTTTTGCCGTCAGCATGATGGTGGCCGGCGGGATGCTCTGGCTGGGCATTCACACGTTCCGCCGCACCGAGCGCGGCTTCGCCGATCTGATCTGAGCCATGTCCGACGTCGTCATCCGCGCCGAGAAACTCGGCAAGAAATTCATCATCGGGCATAAGCGCGAGTACTCCGCGATCCTGGGTGAGGCGCTGGTACGCAGCGCCCGGAGCCTGGTGCGTCGCGGCGCGGACATGCTGCGCGGTCGAGCCGTCATCGAAGGCGACGAGATCGAGGAATTCTGGGCGCTGCGCGACGTCGATTTCGAGATCAAGCGCGGGGAAGTCGTCAGCATCATCGGCCATAACGGAGCCGGCAAGACCACCCTGCTCAAGATCCTGTCGCGCATCCTCGAGCCAACGCTGGGGCGCGTCGAGCTCAACGGACGGGTCGCCAGCCTCCTCGAGGTCGGCACCGGTTTCCACCAGGAGCTGACGGGGCGTGAGAACATCTTCCTGAACGGCGCCATTCTCGGAATGACGCGGCAGGAGGTTCTGGCGCGCTTCGACGAGATCGTCGACTTCTCCGGCGTCGAGAAGTTCATCGACACGCCCGTCAAGCGCTACTCCGTCGGCATGTACATGCGGCTCGCCTTCTCCGTGGCGGCCCACCTCGAAACCGAAATCCTGTTCGTCGACGAGGTGCTGGCGGTCGGCGACGCGGAGTTCCAGAAGCGCTGCATGGACCGCATGTCCGCGGTTGCGAGCGCCGGACGGACCGTACTGTTCGTCAGCCACAATCTCGCAGCGGTGGCGGCACTCACCCGGCGCGGCATCGTCATGAAGGGAGGAAAGGTCATCTTCGACGGCGCGATCGACAGCGCTATTGCCCGGTATTCGGCTTCCTTGAGCAAGGGCAAGGTGGAGCGGGACTGGGGACGCGGTCACCATTCGGCGATCCTCTCTGCCGAACTGCTCGACGCACAGGGGCTGCCCACCGAATTCTATGAGCCGGGAACGCCCTTCAATCTTCGGATCGAAGTCGAAACCTCGGACATGCCTGGGCTGGCGCTCGAGCTGCAGCTTCGCGACGCAAACAACCTGCCCGTGGGGTTCTATTCTTCGACCATATTCTCCCAGAGGCCGCTGCCGAACCGCGGGCGCCATGTTTGCACGCTAAGTCTCCAGCCGCTGTTCCTGGCTTCGGGCGAGTACAGCTTCGACCTTTCGACGAATTCGCTCACCATCGTCGTCGACCACGCGGTCGCCAACGCAATTCCCTTCAGCGTTGCGGCTTCGAGCCCGGGCGGCATCGCCTACGACTTCAAGCAGAGTCTCGGGCAAGGCATCATTGCGATGCAACTCGCCTCGCCGCTCCGCATCGAGCCGAAATCGCCGGAGCTAGGCTGACCGCCGATCCAATGCGCCGCGCGGTTTGCATCGTGAGTCCCGGCAATCTCGCCTCCAATCCGCGGGTGTTGAAGGAAGCGGACGCGCTGCATGGCGCCGGCTACGACGTCACGGCGATTGTCTGCGATTATAACCAGGTGCTGCGGCAGGCCGACGACGAGATCGAAGCCGCGGTCCCGTGGAAAGTGATCCGGCTTTCCCGTTCGCGCGGTGAAGGTCTCAGGGCGCGCGCGTTCGAGCGGCTCGCCCGGCTTCTTTCGATCCTCCGCGTCCGGATACCTGTGAGCGTAGCGGCGCTGAGCGCCCGCACTCCGGTCGGCGCCCTCATGCGGCGCGCAGCCGAGGTGCCGGCGGATCTCTATATCGCGCATTATGTGGCGGCCCTTCCGGCAGTGGCGGGCGCCGCGCGGCGCCATGGCGCGCTCATCGGCTTCGACGCCGAGGATTTCCATTCGGGAGAGGGGACGGATGCGCCGGGCGATGAGTTCCGGATGAGGATGATCCGGACGGTGGAGCAGGCCATCCTGCCGTCGTGCGCGCACATGACGGCGGCCGCGCCGCTGATCGGCAGGGCTTACGCGGAGCGCTACGGCGTGGCGTGCCCGGCGACGGTCTTGAACGTCTTTCCGCTTGCGATGGCGCCGGCTCATCAACGGCGCGCGTGCACCTCCGAGGAAGCCGGGGCTTTGCGAGCCTACTGGTTTTCGCAGACGATCGGACTCGACCGCGGCCTGCAAGCGTTCATCAAGGCGATGTCGTTGACCAAAACGCGCGTGACGCTCGATATCCGGGGCAGCAATCGGTGGGGACATGGCGATGCACTCATCGCGCTCGCCGCTTCGCTCGGCCTCGGAGATCGGGTGCGGCTCCTGCCGATGGCGGCTCCTTCCGAAATGGTCCGGCTGGCGGCCGACTATGATGTCGGCCTGTCTCTGGAGACGGAGGTCAGCGAAAACCGTCGCATCTGTCTCACCAACAAGATTTTCACTTATCTCCTGGCGGGCGTGCCGGTGGTGATGAGCGACACGCCGGCGCAGAGGCTCCTGGCGCCGGACCTCGGCCCGGCGGCACGGCTCTGCAGCCTGGATGATCCGGCTGACCTGACCGTGACCCTCGACGAGCTTGCCTCGGCGGGAAGGCTGGCCGAGGCTTCGCAATTCGCATGGCGCCTGGGGCGCGAACGCTACAACTGGGATCAGGAACAGAACGTGCTGCTGCAATCAGTGGCCGCCGCCTTCGCGCGACGGGAGAGGGGGAACTGATGCGTCTTTTGCTGACGGCCGATCCCGAGATCGAAGTGCCGCCGCGTCTCTATGGCGGAATCGAGCGCATCGTCGATGTGCTGGTCCGCCGCCTGCGCGCCGCCGGCCATACGGTCGGACTGGTCGCGCGGCCCGGCTCCGAATGTCCCAACGACGCCTTCTTCCCCTGGCCGGGATCGAGTTCGTTGTCACGGCGCGACACGGTGCTGAACACGATTGCGCTTTCGCGGGCCGTGACGACTTTCAGGCCGGACGTCGTTCACAGCTTCTCGCGCATCGCCTATCTGCTGCCGCTCTTGCGCGGTCGGATCCCGCTGGTCATGTCGTTCCAGCGCGAGCCGACGCCTCGTACCGTCGGTCTCGCGGTCAGGCTGGGCGCTCCCGGACGCATCACCTTCACGGGCTGCAGCGAATACATCGCCCGGCGCGGCCGTGCGGCAGGAGGCGAATGGTACGGCATCCCGAACTTCGCCGATACCGTAGGGCTGACGCTCGGAGGCATTGTGGCGGACGACGCGCCGCTGGTGTTCCTCAGTCGCGTCGAGGAGATCAAGGGTGCTCACTGGGCCATCGAGATCGCGCGTCGCACTGGGCGGCGCCTGATCATCGCAGGCAATCATTCCGACCGCGACGATCCGGAGGGCCGCTTCTGGCGCGAGAAAATTGCGCCAGAGATCGGCAGGGGCGGCATCGAATATGTCGGGCCGGTCGACGACGTGCAGAAGAATGCCCTCCTGGGCGCCGCGCGGGCGATGGTCGTCCCTATCCAGTGGGACGAACCGTTCGGCATCGTCTTCGCTGAGGCTCTTGCCTGTGGTGCGCCCGTCGTCTCGTGTCCGCGCGGTGCGCTGCCGGAGATCGTCCGACCCGGGATCGATGGTTTTCTGATCGCCTCCATCGAAGAAGGCTGCGATGCCGTCGAGCGCGTCGGGGCGCTCGACCGGACAGAGTGCCGCCGTCGCGCCGTCGACCACTTCTCGGCCGATGCCGTGGTCAAACGTTACGTCGACCTCTATTCGAAAGTGCGCGCCCGTCTGGCGCGGTCATGACCCGGCGTCTGGCCCTGGTCAGCGGACACTTTCCGCCGAGCAATCTCGTTGGGGCGCAACGGGCTCGTCTGTGGTCGCGCTACCTGCCGGAGTTCGGCTGGGACCCGATCGTGGTCACCGGCGACCCGGCGCAGTACGAGGAACGGCCCGATCCCGATCTCGAGCGGCTGGTGGCTCCTGGTCTCCGAATCGTGCGTGCAAGGACCTTGTCGACCCATCCCGTCCGGCTGGTCGGCGACATCGGCATTCGGTCCTTTGCGGGTTGCTATCGAGCGCTGAGGGCGATGGCAAGGGCGGGCGAGATCGATTTCGTGATGGTCACGATCCCCTCCAATTTTCTCGCGCCGGTCGGCCGGCTTGTGCACCTGCGCACCGGACTGCCGTTCGGCATCGACTATCAGGACCCCTGGGTCACCCCCTGGACGGGCGAGGAGCGCCGCTTCAGTCGTGCCTGGGCTTCGAACTGCCTGGCCGAACTCCTCGAACCCTGGTCGGTGCGCGATGCCGCGCTGATCACTGCCATGGCACCCGGCTATGTCGCCGGCATGCTGGCCCGAAATCCCGAGGTCGCGGCGCGATCGGAGCTGGCCTACATGCCGATGGGCACGGCGCCGGAGGACTATGAGCTCGTAAGCTCCCTCGGGCGTGCACCCTTCCTGTTCGATCCCGCGGACGGACGCTTGCACATGATCTATGCCGGTGCGTTGTTGCCGGCAGGACTCGTCGTGCTCGATGCTTTCCTCGCTGGATTGCAGCGGCTGCAACAGACGGCGCCGCATCTCGCCGCGAGGCTTCGCGTCCATTTCGTAGGCACGGGCAGCTCACCCGACGATGCCAATGGCCATCGCGTCCTGCCGCGCGCTCGGGCGGCGGGCGTCGAGGAAATGGTGGACGAGCATCCGCATCGCATCGGCTATGTCGACACGCTGAATCATCTGATGCATTCGAACGCCGTACTGGTCCTGGGGTCGACCGAGCCGCACTACACGCCGTCGAAAGTCTTTCAGGCGATGCTCTCCGAGCGGCCGGTCTTCGCACTGCTCCACCGCGACAGTACGGCAGTGAGCATGATCCGCTCCGCTCGCGTGGGAGAGGTGTTGGCCCTCACCGAGGCGGAACTGCCGGCACCGGACACGGTGGCGCAAGCCCTTCGGGATTTCCTCGATCGTCCGAGCTATCAGCGGGCCTTGGTCGATCGGAGCGTCTTCGAGGGATACTCGGCGCGTGAATCGACGCGACTGTTCGCGGAAGCGCTGGATCGCGCCTGTGCCCGGACGGTGCGCTCATGAGGCGGCGCATCGGCTTTCTCGTCAGTCATCCGATCCAGTACTACGCGCCGATTTTTCGCGACCTCGCACGTCGTTGCGACCTCACCGTATTCTTTGCCCATCGGCAGGATGCGAGCGGGCAGGGGCAGGCGGGTTATGGCGTCGCCTTCGACTGGGACGTCGATCTCCTTTCCGGCTACGAGAGCCATTTCCTCGCGAACGTGGCGGCAACGCCATCGACTCAGACGTTTTTCGGCTGCAGCACGCCCGAGATCGCCGACCGGATTGCAGCCGGCCGTTTCGATGCTTTCGTCGTGCCCGGCTGGTCACTGCGCTCTTACTGGCAGGCGGTGATGGCGTGCCGGCGCGCCGGTGTTCCGGTGTTGGTGCGAGGCGATTCGCAGCTCGCAGGGCAGCGAGGCGGGGTCGTTGGAAGGGCCAAGGGCGTGATCTTTCCGCATGTACTCAGGCGGTTTGACGCCGGCCTCTATGTCGGTCGGCGCAATCGCCAGTATCTCGAACACTACGGCGTTCCGTCGAGCCGCCTGTTCTTCTCGCCCCATTGTGTCGATAACGACGCCTTCGGGAAGGCAAGCGGGGCGTCGCGCGATCGCGCCACCGAAGGCCAGTGCGGCGGCCGCCGGCGCGTGCTGTTCGTCGGCCGGTTGGTAGAGAGCAAGCGGCCGATGGACCTGGTCGAGGCCGCAGCGCGGCTGGCCGCGCAGCGACGGCCCGTCGAGCTCGTCATCGCCGGGGCAGGGGACCTGCAGGAGCCAATGGAAGATGCTGCCCGTGCCAGCAGAGTCGATGTACGATTCCTCGGCTTCGTGAACCAGAGCAAGTTGCCGGCCGTCTATGCTTCGGCTGATGTTCTCGTCCTGCCGTCTATCGCCACGGAGACCTGGGGGCTCGTGGTCAACGAGGCGATGGCATGCGGCATTCCGGCTGTCGTTTCGGACGCAGTGGGATGCGGGCCCGATCTGATTCAGCCCGGCATGACGGGCGCGGTTGCCCCACTCGGCGACACAGCTGCGCTGGCGGCGGCCATCGATTCTGTCCTTGCTTTCGATCGTGCCGCCACGGTCCGGGCGCTCGAGGAGCGAATAGCTTTTTATTCCCCCGCGCGGGCCGCCGATGGTGTCCTCGAAGCCGCCGATTTTCTCGTCGGCGCGAGTCGGATAGGTTGACGACGTGACCGATATTTCCGTCATCATTCCAACCTACAACCGCCTTTGGTCGTTGCCCCAGGCCGTCGAATCGTGCCGCTCGTCGGCGGCGAAGGTGGAAATCGTCGTCGTCGACGACGGTAGCACTGACGGAACCTGGGACTGGCTGCAGGCGCAGCGGGACATCGTTGCCATCCGGACCGACAACTGGGGCAAGGACTGGGCGGTGGAGACGGCGCTCGAGCAGGCGCGGGGCGAGTTCGTTCGTTTCCTCGATTCCGACGACTGGCTTCGCCGGGACACCAACGAGCGTCAGCTTGCGCTCGCCCGGGAGACCGCCGCCGACCTGGTCGTCGCTGGCTACGAGGATTTCGACGATGAGAGCGGAGAGTCCAGGATCAACGCCTGGGAAGATTGCGATGACTTCGTCGCGCAGCAACTGGGCGAAGGATGGTCGTCCCATTACTCTGCCTTCCTCTTTCGCCGCAGTCTGATCCAAGGCATTCCCCATCGTCAGGACTTTGCGTTGCGCGACGACCGGTTGTTCATTCTGGAAGTCGCGATGCGCACGCCGCGCCTGGCCATCGATCGAGAACCTGCGTTCGTCCATCGCCGGCACACGGGTGAGCGACTGCAGCGCACTGCGGGATTCGCGCGCGACCTCGGCTATTGGACGCATATTTCGATCTACCGCAAGATACTCGGGTTGCTCGAACAGCGTGGCGAACTCACGCTCCGCCGTAAGCGCGCGGCCGTCCGCATGCTATGGCCGAGTGTGCGCACATTCGCGCGGTCCTATCCGAGGGACGCCGCGGAGTTGTTCAAATGGATCAAGCGCCTCCATCCGGAGTTCGTTCCGCCCGAGCGGCCGGCGGTCACCCTCGGCTATAGGACTCTGGGCTTCGCGATGACAGAGCGGTTGCTGGCTCTCAGGGTCTGGAAACGATGACGCAGGCGGCCGGCAGGTCCACGGACACGATCGAACGAATGCGCGTCGTGCAATGCGCCGGTTTCTACTTTCCCGAATCGACCGGTGGCACGGAGGTCTATGTACGCGATCTGGCATCCGTGCTGGGACAGGATTCGATCGAAAGCACGATCGTCTCGGTGACGGACGGTGAGTACGCGACGTACACTTGGAACGGTGCGGATGTCGTTCGCTATCCGGTCGACGCGACCAGGACCGGGGCTGGCGGCGGGAGCGGCCGCACCAAGTTCCAGCAGATCGTCGAGGCCGCGAAGCCGGATCTGTTTCACCTCCACTCGTGGACCAGCGGCGCGGGGCTGGAGCATCTCCGGCAAGTCGCGGAGCTGGGGATTCCCTGTGTGGTGACCGTGCATGTGGCGTCGCCGATCTGCATGCGAGGAACGATGCTGCTCTACGGCGAACGTCCGTGCGATGGCCGTATCGACGATCGCCGCTGCGCGCGGTGCTGGGCGCTCGAACGGGGCCTGCCGGCGCCCGCTGCCTGGCTGTTGTCGTACATGCCGATGTTGGACCTGATTGGAGCGGGCGCGTCGCGCGTGTCGCGTCGCGCCGCGACGTTGCTGTCCGCTCGGGCGGCGGCGGCGAGACAGGCTCGGCACCTGCGGTCCATGGCGCAACTCTGCGAACGCATCGTCGCGCCGAGCGAGTGGGTGCGATCGGCGCTTGTCGAGAACGGCATTTCGCCAACCAAGGTCATGCTATCCGGTCAGTCAGCAAGCGCCGCTTTTTTCGACCGCAAGGCGCGCCCGCTGGCCGGTCGCGGCCGGACCGAAACGGTTATCGGCTTCCTCGGCCGGCTCGAGCGTTACAAGGGTGCGGGTCTTCTGGTGCAGGCGCTCGCGTTGCTTCCCGACGATCTGCCGCTGCAACTCCGGATCGCGGGCGTCGGCGCGGATCCTCACTTCACGAGTTTCATGGAGGCCGCTTCGCGCAAGGATTCGCGCATCCAGCTGGTAGGCCATGTCGACCACGAGCGCGTGCCGGGATTTCTCGGGGACATAGACGTGTTGGCGGTTCCGTCGCAGTGCTTCGAAACCGGCCCGATCGTGGTGCAGGAAGCACGCGCGCTGGGCATCCCGGTCATGGGGGCAGACCTCGGGGGCATCGCCGAACGCATCCATCATGGCGTGGACGGATGGCTGCTGCCCTTCGATGATCCAAAGCCGTGGGCGGAGGCCATCAGGGTCGCCGCCACGGACCGTGCCGAGGTTGCACGGCTTTCCCGCAACATGCATCGCACCAGATCCGTCGAGGACGTTGGCGCAGACATGGCGGCGCTCTATCGCGAAATCCTAGGCAGGCGCACCGCGACAGACCAAGTTGATGCAAGCCTGAGGTGGACCGCATCTCCCTGATCGGGACGCGCCGGGATTCCCTCAGCCGTTTCGCCTGTTTCTTGCAACTTCTATGCTATCAGTTGCCGAGACACATCCCCTTCAGCAGTCAGTGGACCAGACGTTGCGCCTCCTTCACGTGGTTCCGACCTATTTGCCCGCGGTCAGATATGGCGGCCCGATCCGTTCGGTTCATGCTCTCTGCCGGGAGCTCGCGGCGGCCGGTCACGACGTACAGGTCTTCACCACAAGTGTGGACGGTCCGTCCGACAGCGACGTCCCGCTCATGACGCCGGTCGACATGGAGGGCGTGAAGGTCACCTACTTCCCGAGCCGCCGCTTCCGCAGACTCTACTGGTCGCCGCCGATGGGGCGCGCTCTTGCCGAATCGACGGCGGTCTACGACGCCGTGCATCTGCATTCGGTGTTCTTGTGGCCGATCCTCGCCGGCGCCCGTGCTGCCCGCGCCCATAACGTTCCCTACGTGATCTCGCCCCGCGGGATGCTCGTGCCCGAACTGATCCGCCGCAAGAGTCGGTGGGTGAAGGAGGCATGGATTCGCCTGTTCGACCGTCACACTCTCGAGCGTGCGGCCGCCGTCCATGCGACTTCGGCCATCGAGGCCCAGCACATCCGGAGCTTCGGCTGGCGTCTGCCTCGGATCGCGATGATCCCGCATGGTGTCGACGATCCGCCACCACCCTCGGATGCACCGCTGTCGCCCGACGTGGCCTCGGCGATCTCTGGAGGTCCGATGGTCTTGTCGTTCGGGCGGCTCAGCTGGGAAAAGGGGCTAGACCGGGTGATCGCAGCCTTGGTGGAGGCCCCTCATGTGCGGGCTGTCATGGCCGGCGACGATGCGCAAGGCCATGCGGCGTACCTCGCTTCGGAAGCGGCCCGACTGGGGGTTTCCGATCGCGTTACGATCATCGCGCGTCACGTCTCGGGCAGGGACAAGGAAGCGTTGTTTGCGTCGGCACGGCTCTTCGCAATGACATCGCTGTCGGAAAACTTTGGGATCGCCGCGTTCGAGGCGATGCGTCGCGGGCTGCCCGTCCTTGCAACGCCCGACGTCGGCATGTCGGAGATCGTCCGGGAAACACAGGCGGGCATGGTCGTCGAACCGACGCCTGCCGCCATTGCCGCGGGCCTGCGGGCGATGTTTGTCGACCCCCAACTCTGTTGCCGGCTGGGCGAGGCGGGGCAGCGGCACGTTATCGACCACTATGGCTGGCCGGCCGTGGCGGGCAGAATGGCAGATCTCTATCGCTCGATTGCCCATGCGGCCGCACCGCGAGGCGCCGCATGACGGATCTGCTGGACCTGAGCCCGTTCGATCAGACGAAGGAACGCCGCATCGTCGTCATCGCGGACTGGCTCCCGCCGGATTTCGGTGCCGTCGGACAATACATGCAGATGCGCGCACAGGCGCTGGCGGAGAAGGGACACATGGTTACCCTTGTCGGGTTGACGTCGGGGGCCGCGACCAAGGTCCATCGGGAAATCGGTATGGGATCGCTGACCGAGATCCGCCTGTCGACGCGACCGGTCCCGCGGCATTCGCTGCTGGGCCGCATGCTTTGGACGATCTTTACGAACCTGCGATTGCTGATCGCGGCGTTCGGCCCGCTTCGGGCAGCTCACGGGATCCTCTTTACCGGCTCGCCACCCTTCCTGATCCATCTGTTGGCGCCTTTGAGACCGCTGTGGAGGGGACGACTCGTGTACCGCATCACCGACTTCCATCCCGAATGCCTCATCGCGGCGCGCGACAGATCCTCCCGTGCCTTGAACCTGTTGCTGCGCATGACGAACTTCTGGCGACGACGCGTCGACGCTTTCGAGGTCCTGGGTGAGGACCAGCGACGGCGCCTCGAAGCCACGGGCATCGCGGCAGAGCGGGTCGCGCTGGTCAGGGACGGTTCGCCGGTGGTTTTTTCGTTCGACGATCCCGTTGAACCGCTGCCCGCGGACCTCGCCGGGAAGTGCGTGCTGCTCTATTCGGGAAACTACGGCGTTGCCCACGAGGTCGAGACCGTCGTGCGGGGCTATGAACTGCACCACCGCGAGGGCAGTGGCCGCGTCGGACTCTGGCTCAGTGCGACAGGAGCCGGCGCCGACGAAATCGCGGGGCGCCTGCGCAGCGCCGGCCTGCCGCTTCATCGATCTGCGCCCGTGCCGTTGAAGAAACTGTCTGGGTTGCTGCGGGCGCCTGCAGCTCATCTCGTGACGTTGCGCGATTCGTTCGTCGGCTACGTCATGCCCTCAAAGATCTACGCATGCCTGGAATCCGGAAAGCCGATCGTCTTCGTTGGGAGCGCCGATTCCGACGTTAATCTGCTCGCGAGGTCGGATCCTGCGGGGTATTTGCGCGTAGACTGCGAAGATTTTCGCGGATTTGCGGCGGCCCTCGAGAAACTGGCGGACCGGGCGGCGCACGCGGCCTAACGAGTCTTATCCACTGAAATTGCTGGGATCGGCGGCAAACTCGCCGCCGCGCTCATTATTGCCTCAAAAATGCAGTTTTCTAGTGCGTATTTCGGCCGACACGCCGTTTAGGTGGTGCAGTCGGATTCCCGCGGGGGCGAGAGGCGGGGGGCACTTCCAAGCGTCGCGTAATGGGAAGTTGAGGCCCGAGTGAGTAGAGGACTTGGCTTTTTGCACTGTTTTGGCTACTTATTTGTTTCAGATTGGGTGGGACCGATCTGAACGCTTCGATGCTTGTGGGTAGTGCCTCCAGAAGGCGGCCGTGCCGCCTCGTCGGCGCGTGGGATGGGTGGACAGTATGTTCAAGTTTGCACTCTGGACGCAGGGATTTGCAGCGGCATCGGCTCTCCTTTGGACCGTGAGTGCTGTTGCCCAGGTTCAGCCCGCAGCAAGCCCCGATAAACCAGGCGCTGGTCCGGCGCAGGGAGCAGGTCCGATGGCGGGGGCAGGCCCCGCCACAGGCGCCGGATTGGGCTCGGGCGCCGAAGGAGGATTCGTTCAGGCGCAGCGTGGACCGCTTCAGGGGGGCGGACCGCTTCAGGGCGGTGGCCCGCTACAGGGGGCCGGTCCGATCCAGGCACCAGGCCCCCTCCAGGGCGACGGCCCCCTGCAAAGCGCCGGTCCCATGCAGAACAACGGTCCCCTTCAGAACTCCGGTCCGCTGCAGTCTGCTGCACCTCTTCAGAATACAGCTCCGGACGGCGGCCTCCCTGGCGGATTGGGGAGCTTGGGAATGAATTCCGATCCCCTGATGCCTTCACCGAACGATCAATTTTTCGCCGGCGGTTACGGGCCGGTCGGCGGTCCGACCATGCAGCAGCTGATCGCTGAAAGGCTGGGAGTGCCCGGAGGGGTCTCCGGTCCAACTCTCGTGAGCATGGTGAACACGTTGACCCCGCCTGATCCGTCGCCGCCGGTCACTCCTGTGGTGAATCCGCCGGCCCCTCCGATCCCGGTGACGCCCGGGCCGCTCCCGCCTGTGATCTATGATCCATCTCCACCGCAGCAGCAGAGCCCCCGGTAGCTGCTACGAGTGTTCAAGGGAAGGTTTGTTCTCCCAGCCGACACTCGGAGCGGTACCTGGATGGCCCAGAGCACCCATGACAATTAGTGCGCATAGATCGCGACTGATCTGGTCGCCGCTTGCCGGCTGGGTTTTGCTGGCATGCGGAGGGTCGATTGTCCATGCGCAGTCCGAAACTTCGTCGCCGGCTGCGCAGATCCTCCTTGAGCAGACGCCGCTGGTCGACCTACCCGACCTGCCGATACCGATGGTCGGACCGGTCATCGATCGTAACGAGATCGGCATCGCGGTCGGCGCCTTCACGCTGTACCCGACCCTGGAAGTCCAGGGTGGATACGACAGCAACGTATACGCGACCACGATGCCCGCAGTCGGTTCTCCCTTCACCTTCATCAAGCCCTTCGTGGAACTGAAGTCGGAGTGGTTGAACCATTCGTTCCGCGTGGTTGCCGGCGGCGGATTTGGCTTCTATTCCAACGCGACCAGCCAGAACTTCTGGAATGGCTATGCCATCGCCGATGGCCGGCTGGACATCCAGCGGGATTTCTTTGCCACCGCGCTGGTGGGCGTCCGCCGCCAGACGGAAGCCCTGGGTACCCCGAATACGGTGATCGCGAGCTCGCCGACCGTCGTCGACTCGATTCCCATCGAGTTGGGCCTCTATCAACGGTTCAACCGTTTCTTCTACGATCTCAAGGCATCGGCGACGCGCTATCGGTATTCCGACAACAGCATCATCTATGATGGGTCGCTGCCGGCGGCCAGCCGCAACAGGACGGAATTCGAGGAGCGCGTGCGCTTCGGCTACGAGATCATCGAGGACGTCGACGTCTGGGTTTCCCCCGGTCTCAATCAGCGAATCTACGAGCAGTTCATAAATGCCTACGGGCAGGAGCGTGATTCCACGGGCTGGTTTCTCAACTTCGGCGCGACCGTCAGGTTCACGGAGAAAACCAGCCTGGAGGGGTATGTTGGATACACGACACAGACCTTTATCGCCGATGGAGCTGCCACGCCGGCCGTCAGTTTCGGTCTCATCGGGACGTGGAACGGATACGAGCCGTTGACCATCCGGCCGTCGTTCATCCGATCGATCAACGAATCGGCCTACAGCAACTATCAGAACTACGTGTCGACGACCCTCGGCATCGATTTCACCTACGATATCCACGACGCGTGGCAGTTGGTCGGCGGTACCGGATACAACATCGCGCAGTACTCGCCCGTGCCCGGTTCGGGTGTCGGTCCCCGCACCGACTACTTCTGGCGCGCCTCGCTCGGGTTGCTGTATTCCCTGCGACCCCAAGTGCAAATCGGCCCTCTGTACGAACATTCCACCGGCTCGTCGACGGACGTGGCGAGCGGCGGGCCGTCGTATACGCGTGATGTCATTTCCATTCGTTTGGTTGCAAAGCGGTGATCCGGTGAATATGCGCAGTTTCATTTCCCGCTGTCTCGGTCCGCTCTTCGTGGCAATGGCGCTCACCGTAGGTGCCTGCGGCCCGCAGCCGCCCATGTCGACCATGACCATTCAGCAGCCTTCGCTGGGAACGCAGAACCTGCGTCTCGGCGAGTATCGGGTTGCGCCTGGTGATCGTTTGCGCGTGACGGTGCTCTCCGACACGGAACTGTCGGGCGAGTACGAAGTCGATTCCACGGGGATGATCTCGCCGCGCATGGCGGGCCGGGTAATCGTGCTCGGCATGTCGACGCCGGAGATCGAGACGATGCTGGCAGATCGCTATCGATCGGGCGGCTATCTCCGCAATCCGCGACTTAGCGTCGATCTGGTGTCACGGCGTCCGTTCTACATCGTCGGGGAGGTCACTCGTCCGGGCTCGTTCCCCTATGTTTCCGGTATCAACGTCGTCCAGGCGGTGGCGATTGCCGGCGGATACACGCGGCGCGCGTCGAAGACGCGCATCACGATACAGCGTTTCAATGCGCAGCAGGGTCAGGAAGAGACGGTTACGGAAGATACCCCGGTGGGGCCGGGCGACATCATCCGCGTGCCGGAGCGTTGGTTCTAGAACTAGCATTAGTCAGTTGGCGTAGGACTTGGGGATGGGCGGTGTGGGACCGCCCGTCGTTCAGTGGGATGGATCGCTCGGGTCTCGAGGCGGACCGTATTGGCATTCCGCTCGAATGGGTGTCGTCGCGAGTCATGGTTTTCGCGGAGTGAAGTGGGATGGGATCGTTGCCGAGGGCAAACCACATTGTGGATGAGCCCAACCAGAACCGAGTCACGTCGACGCAGGAGCCGTTGCTTCCTGCTGTGCGGCCCGCCGAAACTCGCGATGAACTGTGGGATTGGCTGCGGCTGCTCAACCGTCGCAAGGCCTTGATTCTGGGATGCGGGCTCATAGCCACGGCGCTCATGGCGCTGGTCATCGCCCAGGCGACGCCTCTCTACAAGGCGACCTCGCGAATCATGCTCGATACGCGCCCCACCAAGGTGGTTGGTACCGAGGCGGCGCTCTCGGGCATCGATACACTCAACATGGGTGCGATTCAGACCGAACTCGAAGTCATCCAGTCCGAATATCTTATCGGCCAGGTCGTCGACCGGCTCGGGCTTGCGAACAATCCCGATTTCAATGGCACCAAGCCACCGGGCTTCGTCCAGACGGCGTTGCAACCTCTTCGCGATCTGTGGAGCACCGGTATTTCGACGTTGCTGGCACCTCCACCCAGGCCGCAGGACGCGGCCGCGGCCACTGCGCCGGTGCGTTCGGGACGGCCGGCAGAGGACGATGATCCGCGTCGCCGTGCCGCGATCGGCGCCATCGCCAATCACCTGAGCGTCACACTGCTCGGACGCACCTTCGTGATCCTGATCACCGTCGAGAGCCCGGACGACTCCCTATCACCGCGTATTGCGAACGCCATTGCCGAGGCCTATCTCGCCGATCAGGTGGCCACCAAGAACGAAGCGAACCGCCGGGCCACCGAGTGGCTCGAGCAGCGGCTGGGTGAGCTCCGCCGCAACCTGCAGATCGCGGAAGAGGCGGTCGCGGCGTATCGCCGTGACAAAGGGCTCGCGGGCAGTCCCGAGGGCGCCGTCTCCACCCAGACGCTGGCCGATCTCAACGGTCGCTATACGGCCGCCAAGGGGCGACGCATCGAGCGCGAAGGGCGTTTGATCGCTCTCAGCAAGGCGAGCCTCAACCCGGGCGAACTCGCCAACATCCCGGAAGTGGCGGGTAATACGACCCTGGCGGCGCTGCGAATTCAGGATGTCGAATTGACCCGTAAGAGCGCCGAACTTTCCTCACAGCTCGGCGAGGCACACCCGAAGATCCAGCAGGTGCGAAGCGAACTGGCGTCGATCCGGGCGCGCTTCATCACCGAGACACAGCGCATCACGCTGGCGGTCCGCGCCGAGCTCGATGCGGCGGCCTCGGAGGAGGCGGAGCTCAAGGAACTGGTCGACAAGGCGGCGGTGATTTCGGGCACGGCAAGCCAGTACGAGGCGGAACTGAAGCAACTCGAGCGCGAGGCGCAGTCCAATCGGACCCTGTATGAGACGTTCCTGACCCGCTTCAAGGAACTGCGGGAGCAGCAGGATATCCAGCGCGCCGATGCCCGTATTCTTGCGTATGCCCACGCTTCGGGGGCGCCCTCCTCGCCGAACTACAAGAGCGGCCTGATGATGGCGTTCATGATCGGCTGTCTGCTCGGCATGGCTGGCGCGATGGCGGCCGAGAAGCTTGATCGCGTCTTCCGCTCGGCCGCCCAGATCGAGGAGGCCACCGGTGTCGGTGTTCTCGGCATGGTGCCGGAGGTCAAGGGACCGGCGGCGGCGCGTTCGAATGTCGTGTCGCACGTGCTCGAGAACACCACGTCCCCGGCGGCAGAGGCGGTGCGGGCCGTCTTCACCGCGATCAGCCTCGGCAGCCTCGACCGGCAGCCAAGGGTGATTGCGATCACCTCGTCCACGCCCAGCGAAGGCAAGACGACGTTCGTCGCAGCGCTGGGCGGCCTCCTCACCAAGATGAACTCGTCGCGCCGTGTATTGATCGTCGATCTGGATCTTCGGCAGGCCCGCCTGTCGGCAGCGCTCAGTCTCACGGATCGCGGCGGCACGATCGATGAGTACCTGATGGGTATGAAAACGCTGGAAGAGTGCACGCGACGGCACGACCTCTCCGGTGTGGACTACATCTGCGCCCGGCCAAACACGCCGAACGCCCCCGAAATCCTTGAGTCTATGGCCATGAAGTCCGCCCTCGGCGTCTTCGTGGAGCGCTACGATCTCGTCATCCTCGACGGTCCGCCGTTGCTGGCGGTGTCAGACGCGCGCATCATCGCGCGCCTCGCCGATTACACCGTGTTCATCGTGCAGTGGGCGAAGACACCGCGCGAGGTCGTGAAGACGGCGATCTCGGCGCTGCTGAACGTCACCAATCATGTCGGCATTGTCATCAATCGGGTGAACCTCGCCAAGCATGCCCGTTATGGCTATGGCGACCATGGCGACTACTACTCGCGCTACCGCGGCTACTATGGCGCTGGCGCCGATATGCCGTCGGACACCGCCGCCCGTTCGTCGATCAATCTGGGTCGGAAGGCCTGACCCGAGCGGCCCGTTTGTCGCCGGCCACCCGTCCGGCGGTGCATCAGAGGCGCCAGAGAGTGATCCCGGCAGGGGTCTCCCTGCGATCGAGAAGACCCGTCACGTCGGCGACAAAGCCACCACCGTCGGCTTTCAACAGGAGCTTCACGAGCGACCAGCCGCGCTCGCGATAGAGCTTGTGGGCGACAGCCAGAACCACGGCATCGGCGGGCTTCAACGCGTCTAGAGGGGTGAGCGCGAGGTCGTATTCCTCACGCAGCAGTCCGCCGTCGGCCATCGGGTCGTGAAGCTGGACCGAGATACCGAAATCCTCGAGCTCGCGCACGATGTCGACGACCCGCGTATTGCGGATGTCCGGGACGTTCTCCTTGAAGGTCACCCCCAGCACCGTCACCACCGGCCGGCCGTTGCCCGCCTGTCGCATGACACTTCGCGCGACACGGTTGGCGACGTAAACGCCCATGCTGTCGTTGACTCGGCGACCCGAGTGGATGACGTGAGGGTGGTAGCCTACTTCCTCGGCCTTGTGGGCGATGTAGAAGGGGTCGACCCCGATACAGTGCCCGCCGACCAGACCAGGCTTGAATGGCAGGAAATTCCACTTCGTGCCGGCGGCGTCGAGCACGTCCCGCGTGTCGATTCCCAGGCGGTCGGAAATCAGCGCCACCTCGTTGATCAGCGCGATGTTGATGTCGCGCTGGGTGTTTTCCAGGACCTTGGCGAACTCGGCGACCTTGATCGATCCCGCGCGGTGGGTGCCGGCCGTCACGACGGCCCGGTAGGTCGCATCGACGGTGTCGAGCGTCTCGGGGGTATCGGCCGAAACGATCTTGAGAATGTTATCGAAACGGCGTTCCTTGTCTCCTGGGTTGATGCGCTCCGGCGAGTACCCGACATTGAAGTCCGTCTTCCACTTGAGCCCCGAGGCCCTCTCCAGCACGGGAATGCAGACATCTTCCGTGACGCCGGGATAGACGGTCGATTCGTAGACCACGATATCGCCGCGCTTGAGCCTTCGGCCGATGGTCTCCGAGGCTCCCTTCAAGGGCGCGAGATCGGGTTGCTTGCTGGCATCGATCGGCGTCGGCACGGTCACGATGTGGAAGTCGGCGGCCTCGAGATCCCTGGGGTCGCAGGAGAAGCGGAGGCCCGGTTCCTTGAGCATCGCGGACTCGACCTCGCCCGTGCGATCGTGGCCGGCGCACAGCTCGCCGATGCGTCGGGCGTCGATATCGAACCCCACCACTTGGTAGCCTACGCGCCCGAAGCCGACAGCGACGGGCAGGCCCACATAGCCAAGCCCTATGACGGAGATGTGCCTTTTCATTTCATCGATTCCTGACAAGTCATGCTGCCGCTGGCGTTCCCGTTCTAGCCGTCTTCACCGTCAGGCCGCTCTTCGCGTGCGAGACGCGTCAGCTGGCCGGCCATCCCGGCAACATAGAGGCCGAGATTGACCATGATCCACACGATTCCCAGTATGTCGCCGTAGCCCACATTCAGGCCGGCGAGGTCGAACCGCTGCGGCGGCTTCAGATAGAACGCGGCATTCATTGCCAGGAGGAGGCAGCGTACTTCCGTCAGCCCGAAGCCGGCGCTGGCGAGATGAAAGGTCCGGGAGACCTCCGCCCGCAGCAGGGACTGGGCCGTCATCATCAGGTAGGTCGCCAGTCCGATGGCCGCGACTTCCATGCTCACGAACCCCGACAAACCGAGGCCGATCGCGAACAGGAACTGGCTCAGAACGTCAACGGACTGGTCGAGGAAAAAGCCGTAGCGGGGTCTCTCTGCACGGCGCCTCCGGGCAACCGCGCCATCCAAGGAATCGCCGAACCAGTTGACGATCAACGCGACATTCACGACCCATAGCCACGCGGGATCGCTGGGCGTCAGCGCGTAGGCAGCAAGAGCACCGAGGGATGCCCCAAAGCCCAGCGCCGTCAGAAAGTCCGGCGACATCCACCGTGGCAAGCGGGGGACGATCCACGCAATGACCCGCTGCTCCGGCACCGACAGCCAGCCTTGGTTGGAGCGGGTGAGGGAGGTGTCGCGGTCCTTCGGCATACTGACCGGAGATTAGCCCAGATCAGGCCGTCTCGTATCGTCGTGGGACCGGTTCTCGTGTTCTTGATTCCTGACAGCGCCTGCTGCCGTCGTTTGTGATGCGAATTGGTCAATCCTTGGCCTGCTGGCCGGCGCGCTATTCGCCCACGTGGAACCGGGTGTTCTTCAGGCCGCGCCTGCGGATCTTCTCGGGAACGAGGAGGCTGAGCCGGGACAGCCAGAAGGGAACGAGGGGAAAACCGATCATCGCCCTATTGCGTTGGAGGCCGGTGAGAATCCGCTGCGCCGCCTCCTCGGCGGAGATTTCGCCGGGGCGGGGCCCCAGGTGCCGGCCAGCCATGGCCGTCGCGACGAAGCCGGGGCAGGCCACGACGACGCGAACGCCGTCCGCTGCGACGGCGTCCCGCAACGCCAGACCGTACGACAACAATCCCGCCTTGGAGGCCGAATAGGCGGGGGCATCCGGCAAGGGCACCAGCGAGGCGAGAGAGGCAACAAGGACGATGCTGCCGTGTCTGTTGCGCCGCATCGTCGGCAGCAGGCCATGAACCAGGTCGACAGTCGCGAGCAGATTCGTTTCGAGCACCCGTCGGGCCGCCATTCTGCTTTCAACCGGATCATCCGCGGAGCGCCCGTCGAGGATTCCCGCACTCGCAATCAGCAGGTCGACAGGCGCCTCGCGTCCGATCTCGTCGAGAACACGGGAGAGTGCGTCCGCGTCGGTCTGGTCCACGCTCTCAATGCGACAGGCAGCCCCCCGGGCTCGGCATGCGGCCGCTACCGCCCCGAGGCGTTCGGCGCTTCTTCCCAGGAGTGTCAGCGTCCGGCCCGGTGCGGCGAGAGCGCGAGCAAGCGCGGCGCCAATCCCGCTGGACGCGCCCGTGATGACGATCGTCTTGTAGTCCATCGCGGGTCAACGACCTGCGATCGTGCTTACGAAAGAGGCGCCGCTGAGGATCTTCGGAAGCTCCTCGGCCACGGCGTCAATCGCGGCTTCGATCTGTCCCTGTGTATGCTCGGACGTGACGAAGAAGCGAAGTCTCGCCTGATTTTCAGCAACTCCCGGAAACACCGCCGGCACCACGTTGAACCCTCGTTCCAGCAGATGCTGGGACAGCATGACCGTCTGCGGCGAACTGCCGACGATGACCGGCACGACAGAGGCGCCGATGCTGAGCCCCGTGTTGAGCCCACGGGCACGCGCTCTCTCGAGCAGGGCCCGGCCGTTGCGTCGGAGCGCGGTCGCTCGCCAGGGTTCTCGCTCCATTACCTCGACAGCTGCCGTCGCAGCGGCGGCCACGGGCGGCGAGAGGCCGACGCTGTAGACGAAACCCGGAGACGTGTACTTGAGCAGTTCGATCAGCGCGCGACTTCCAGCGATGTAGCCACCTGCGGCGGCTAGCGTCTTGCTGAGAGTGCCCATCCAGATCTCGACCTCAGTCGGGTCGATGCCTTGTTCCTCGGCAACACCCCGACCAGTAAGTCCGAGTGCGCCCGTCGCATGTGCCTCGTCGACCATCAGCCAGGCATCGTACCGGCGCTTCAGTTTGATCAGGCCGGCGAGGTCCGGTACGTCGCCGTCCATGCCGTACAGTCCTTCCACAACGATCAAGGCGCGACGATAGCGGGCACGGTTGAGGCGCAAGGCGCGCTCGAACGCGTCCAGGTCATTGTGCGGACAGAGAACCCGCTTGGCGCCAGAGAGTTTGGCTCCCTCGACGATGCTGTTGTGAATGACCGCGTCCGCCACGATGAGGTCTTCCGGTCCCAGCAGCGCGCCGATCACGGACACGTTGGTGCCGTGTCCGCTCACGAAAGCGATGGCGTCTTCGGTGCCGCTCATCCGCGCCAGCGCGGCCTCGAGGTCACGATGGACCTGCCGCTCGCCAGCGGACAGCCGGCTCGCCGATACGGACGTTCCGAAACAGTCAATCGCCGCCTTCGCCGCCGCTGCCACTTCGGGATGCCCGTTCAGGCCGAGATAGTCGTAGGATGAGAAATTCGTGATCGTTCGGCCGTCGATCGACGTCGTGTTTCCGGCGCGGCCGTCGTGCAGGCGATAGAAGGGATTCCCGATCCTCGTCAGATCCCCGACGGCCTTCCAGATCTTCAGAATCTCGTACTCGGGCAGGGTGGTGAAATCGAACTCGCGGCGCTCGCTCGTGGCCGTGCCGGACGAAGGCTTGACCTGCGCGGCGGGAGACTGGCCGAGCGCCTGTCTCACCCGATCGACGGTTTCCTGCGCGCTGTTGGACCGCGGCCGGTTCATAGAGGACCGTCGATCTGCTTCACACGTTGCATGACCGCGGTGATCGCGTCGCGCTGTTCCGAGGCGTCGGAGGTCGCGGCCTGCTCGGCAAGATGGCTCGACGACAGCGTCGCCAGTGTGCTTGGTACGCCCTCCTGCGGCGTCTCTCCGGTCACGAGCGGCGCGACGCGCCGCGCGACATCGGCAGGCGTGATGCCGCTGGCCAGAGACATCATCGGCAGCTCGATCTGCAGAGACGCTTCCACCGTCGTGCGCAGTTCGAGCATCATCAGGGAATCCATGCCGATCTCCGCCAATGGGCGATGTCGGTCGATCTCCTTGGGCGGCAGCCGAAGCACTCTCGCGATTTCCTCCACGACGATGTCGAGCAAGGCCGCCGTGGCGTCGTCCGGTGACATCGCGCGCAGCCGTTCAAGGGTAACTGCAGCCTGACCGGACTGTCGGGATACACTTCCCGTGTCGATGGCGTTGAATGTTGGCGCGCGAACCGCGGCGAGTTCTCTCTTTGCCATCGCCCAGTCGATGCGGGCGATTGCACAGACGTCGACCCGCTGGCGTCCCGCGGCGTCGAAGGCCCAGTCGAGTCCGTTGAGTGCGACGCGCGCCGGCATCAGCGTCGAGGCGAACCGGCGCTTCAGGCTCGCGTTCGCTTCGATGTGACGGGCGAGATATCCGGCGTCCTCGATCGCTCCCCAGGCCACCGCGAGCGCTGGAAATCCTCGCGCGCGAAGCCGGCGCGCGATGCCTTCGACATAGGCATTGCCGGCCACATAGTTGAACTGGCCGGGATTGCCGAACAGCGTTGTGGCCGACGAGAAGAGCAACAGATAATCGAGGTGCAACCCGCGGGCGATCCGTTCGAGATTGAGCGCACCACTTGCCTTCGGTTGCACGACGGTCTCGATCGACTCGCGATCGACGCCCTGCATCAATCTGTCGTCGAGAACCATTGCGGCATGGGTAATGCCTTTGATCGGACGCCGGACGCCGAGCTGCTCGATGAAACGTTCGAGGACATCTGTGTCCGTCACGTCGACGGAACCTATTTCGACCGCAACGCCCTGTTCGCGCAGTGTCTCGACCCGGCCGGCAACCGAGTCGGAGAGGTGACCGGAACGGCTGATGAGCGCGATATGGCTGGCGCCCCGACTGACCAGCCACTCAGCGGTGGCGAAGCCGAAGCCGCTGGTGCCACCGATCACGAGGTGCCAGCCCTCGGAGTCGACCGGGAAGGTGTTGGACGGTACCTCCGCGACGGTGGGTTGGCGCGCCGGCGTCACGACGATCTTTCCGATATGGCCGGCGCGCTGCATCAGCCGGAACGCCTCCGCAGTATGCGCACCATCGAAAACCCGGTGCGGGAGCGGCGAGTATTCGCCCTCGGCGAAGAGGCGGAGGACGTCGGCGAACAGACGCTGGGACAATGCCTGGTGGGCGCCGATCAGCTGATCGACGTCTACGCCGAAGTAGCTCAGATTGCGGCGCAACGGCCTCAGCCCGAGATGCGTGTTGGCGTAGAAATCCCGCTTGCCGAGCTCGATGAACCGGCCGAACGGCTTGAGGCAGTCCATGGAGCGGATCATCGCCTCGCCGGCCAGCGAATTGAGCACCACGTCGACGCCCTTGCCGCCGGTGAAGCTCCTCACGTCCTCGGTAAAGGCAAGTGTGCGGGAATTGGATACGAAGTCGGCGCCGAGGCTGCGCAGCAGAGAGCGCTTCTCGCCGCTGCCCGCCGTTGCAATGACCGTCGCGCCGCGATGCTTGGCGATCTGCAGGGCCGCCAGCCCGACGGCGCCCGCGCCGCCATGGATCAGAACCGATTCGCCGGGTTCGAGCCGGGCAAGGTGGATCAGCGAATAATAGGCGGTGAGGAATGCGACGGGCAGAGTCGTCGCGTCCTCGAACGAGAGTTGAGCCGGCAACTTGCTGACGGCGAAGGTCTTCGCGACGAGGTGCGAGGCAAAGGCGCCGGACGCGAAGGCCACGACGCGATCACCGATCGCCAAACCGTCGACATCGGGTCCTGTTCGTACCACCGTGCCGGCGCACTCCATTCCGAGACCGGGCCCCGCGAAACCATCCTCCAGCGCCTCTTCCGGCAGGAGGCGGAGGTTCCACATGACGTCACGGAAGTTGAGCCCGGTCATCGCGACTTCGATCTCGACCTCGCCAGCCTCTGGCGCACGGCGCGGCTCCGGACTCCAGCCGAGGGTACCTCTGCCGGAGCCCTGACGTGTCAGCAGGCGAACCGCCATGTCGCTGCCCAGCGGCTCCGGCGGACGAGGCGCGGCCGCGCCTCGCTCGACGCGAAAGACGATCCGATCGTCGCAGAGGAAGAAGACTTCCCGTTCGTCGTCAGGTGCGAGCATCTCACTGGCCGCCCGCTTGATGACCCGGTGGCGTGGCTGTCCGGCCAGGCCGATACAGCGGATCTGCAGGCCAGGATATTCGTTGCGGGCGACCCGAACCGCCGCCACCAAGGCGCACCAAAGCGGCTGCTCGAGAGGAACCACCCCCTGCAGGTGGCCGAAATCAACGACGATCCAGAGGCGGGCAGGCGTGTCGGCCAGCCGCCGGCACTGGTCGGCGATCATGTCGAGATGGTCGGTCAGTGCCGAAACCGGGGCGACCGAGCCATCGTCAGCCGCAATCGACAGTACGAAATCGGTCGCAGTCGGCTGCTCGTGTCGTGCCGGTTCTGCGACGCGATGAACGAGGAGGGGGCGGAGATCGGCCGCTGCGGAACCCTGCCAGGAGAAGACGGCAGGGTCGGTCGCGGAGGAGATCGTGCGCTCCAGGCCGTTGCCGGCGAGACCGCGGACGATGACGCCAATGCGGGCCTCGCCGAACGCGGGGGTCACCGAGATGCTGCTGTAGCCCGCAGTTTCGAGTTCGTCGATCCACTCCTGGTCGGTCAACAATGCCCCGACGGGGAACTCCGCATTCGCCGACCGCGCCCACCAGCGTCGCCGGCTGCCGCGAACGATGTCCCAGAACGCGCCGGGCGCCAGCTCGCCGGCGATGAGCGCTCCATCGCGGCGCAACAGTCGCGTAATGACCGCGATGCCATCATCGCTGCCTGCGGCGACTTCGCTCAGAGCATCGATTGCCACGGCGAGATCCAGAGAGGCGGGACGCAGGGTCTCGAGTTGTGACCAGGTGAGGCAGCGGACGAGTGGAGCGCCGTCGCCGATGGCGGCGCGGACCTGTTCGACACGGTCGTCGTCGAGGTCCGTCAAGGTGATCTCGACGTTGGCGAAGCGGGCGCTGAGATCGACTGCCGCGGCGAAATGATCGGCACCAACGATCAGCAGGCGCAGCAGCCGGGCGCCATCGTGGTTCGACAGGGAGGCTGCCACATCGTGCATGACGGCTTCACGCAACCATCCGATCTGATTGGAGGCCAGGCCGAGATTCCGCCAGTGCGCCGAGCTCAGTTCGTTCACGGCTGTCGGATCGCCGCCGCTCAGGCGTTCGATGATGTTCTCCAACCGCGAGACGCTCGCTGCTTCGGCAGCCATCGTGGGATGACGCAGCAGGAGCGTGCTGACGATGGAATCGATTTCAGGAAGGTCGCACGACGGGGCCATTGTCCGGGCTCCCTGCACCTCGACAGCAAGATTCTTCGCCTCGAGATGCCAGATCAGCGCAGACCGCAGCAAAGCGGCCGACGATGCGGATGCATTCTCGGCATCGGTTGCATCGTTGAGTTCATTCTGCGCATCGACAGCCGGTCGGCTCCGCAGCGCAGACCAGCTCGCGCGTAGCGTTCCGGCTTCGACCAGGAGCAATGCTTCGGAGAGGGCGGCCGCACTGCCGGCCGGCCGTTCCAGTTCGACGTGGCGGCACGGGAGCGTCGACGGTATGCCGGCGCGTTCGAGACTCCAAGCGGTGGTATGGTAGCTCAGCGACTTCGGGTCGGCTGAGAATTCGGCCGGGGCTTCGACGAGCCGGACATTCTGGGCCGAGACAGCGATATTCCCAGCCTCGTCCCACAGGTCGATATCAACGACGATGGAGGTCAGAGATTGCCTGAGCGTGCGTGCGGTGACCCGTGTTGCAATCTTTCCCGACTGGAAGACACGGACGCAACCGAAGCGGACAGGCAACATGCGCTTCATCGGCATGTCTGCGACGCCGGCTAGCTCAGAGGCGAACAGCGCGTGAAAGGCAGCGTCCAAAGCCGTTATGTCGATGATGCGAGTGCCGAGCACCAGCGCATCTGGCCGATCGAGCGTGGCGACACCGAACTTCCGCTCCGGAAAGACGACGTGTTGCACGCGCTGAAACGATGGACCGTAGCCAAAGCCGAGATCACTGGCCTGGGCATATACCCCGCTCTTGGGAACGATGACGGCGTGGGCCGGCGTCGGCGGCGGGGTGCTCGCTTTGCCGCTGATTGGCGAGCGGCCGATGATGCCGCGGGCGTTGAGCGTCCAGTCGGGACCGGCTCCTCCGCGCTGACGCGATAGCAGCTCGACCAGCCCCGTCTCATGAGCGAGCCGGACGGTGACTTCGAAAGAGCTCTTGCCCTCGAAAACGAGCGGCCGAAGGATGTCGAGATCGCGGAGTTCCAAGGCGCCTTCCGGGTGCGTCTCCCGGGCGGCGGCCAGCATCGTTTCCACGTACGCCGTCGCCGGCAGGACCGGGACGTTGCCGACCTGGTGATCGGCGATCCACGGATACAATGCCGGATCGACGGTCGAATACCATTCGCCACTGTCCTTGCGGGGGCGACCGCCCAGGAGGGGATGGGCGTGCGGCAGCAACGCGGTGCTGGCGTCGTCGGTCGTCGGCAGCTTGAATCGGGTATGCTGCCATGGATAGAGTGGCAGGACCACGGCAGCCGCCGGGGCCGGACCGAAAAAACGCTGCATCTCGACCTTGCCGCCGGCCAGAGCGACCTTCGAAGCCGCCCGTTCGAACGGATCAAAGGTGGATTGCCCATCTCCTTCGATCAACGTTTCGATCACGATGCCGCGCGTCCCCGCCTCTCGGAGGACATCGCGCACATAGCTGGCGAGAATGGGCCTGGGCCCCACTTCGACGAATATGCGCGTTCCGTCGTTCAGCAGTTCGTTCAGTGCCGGTTCGAACTGGACCGGCTCGCGGACGTTGCGCCACCAATGTTCCGCGCCGAGGGATTCCGGAGCGACCGTGCCGCCGGTCACGGACGACACGAACTTCTTGTGGGGCGGCAGCGGGCGCAGTCCCTGCAACTCGCGCAGCAGCGGGCCCCGAACGGGATTGATCAAGGCGCTGTGAAACGGATAGTCGAGATCCAGTCGTCGTGCGCTGATTCGCATGTCCGCGGCGGCTTGAACCACGCGGTCGACATCGGCGATCGTTCCTGAGACCGTGACGCTGCGCCAGCTGTTGATGGCTGCGACCTCGACACTGTGGGCGCCGGCAGCCTTCAGGAAGCGTCGCGCTTCGCGGTCGCTCAGCATCAGTGCGGCCATGCCCCCAGTGCCGCGTACGCCTTCCTGATTGCGGCTACGGGCAATCACGACGTCGATCGCCTGGTCGAGGCTGAGAGCGCCGGCGCACCAGGCTGCCGCGATCTCGCCGACGCTGTGACCGAGCGTGGCGGCGGCTACGATGCCCTGCTCCTCGAGCGCGCGCACCGTGGCGATCTGCAGGGCGAGAAGGAGTGGTTGAGAGTAGGTCGCCCGCCTCAAGCGCGGTGCCAGATCGTCGGCGAACAGAGTGTCGACGATAGACCAGCTCTGGAGCTTGGCGAATCGCGCATCGAGATCATCGAGGGCATCGCGGAAGACCGGATTGGCTTCCCAGGCATCGCGGCCCATGCCTGCCCATTGTGACCCGTTGCCGGAGAAAAGGAAGGTGATCGGCAGATCGCTACCAAGCGCCTGTCCGGAAAGCACCGCAGTGGACGTCTCTCCCTTCACGAAGGAGTCGAGATGGTGACGGACCTCGTCGGTCGTGTCGCCCCGCGTGATGAGCCGGGAGGGCAGCGCGTCGCGCAGATAGGCGCTGGCCGATATGAAGCCGTTGGCTTCCCGCGGGGTGGCGGGCCACGCCTCGACATAGCGGCCGGCGAGCGCCTTCAGAGCCTCTCCATTGTGCGCTGACAAGATAAGCGGCGGCGGAGTTGTCGCGTTCACTTGGACGAGGTGCGCAACAGGCCTCTCGCTGCGCAGGATGACGTGCGAGTTGGTGCCGCCGAAGCCGAAGGAATTGACCCCGACCAGGTGCGGCCCGCGCTGGTCGGCCAACCGGCGATTTTGGGAAACGATCTCGAGATTGAGTTCTTCGAATGGAATGTCGGGATTGGGCGCGCGATGATGCAGGGTCGCAGGAACGAGCCCCTGGTCCAGGACCATTATCGACTTCAGGAGGCCGGCGAGACCCGACACCGGCTCCAAGTGTCCGACATTCGATTTCACCGAGCCGATGGGAAGTGGCCGGGATCGCTTTTGTGCGAGGCCCTTGCCAAGGGCGTCGGCCTCGATCGGGTCGCCGACCCGCGTCCCGGTGCCATGTGCCTCCAGGTAGCTCAGGTCGGCAGGATCGATGCGGAACTCTCCGTAGACGTCCTCCAGAAGCTGTCGCTGCGATTCCGGAGAGGGAAGCGACATGCCGGTCGTGCGTCCGTCCTGGTTGATCCCAGAGCCGACGATCACCGCATGAATTCGGCTGCGGGACTTCAGGGCCGAGGACATGGAGCGAAGGACGACGGCGATCGCTCCCTCGGAACGGACATAGCCGTCGGCCGACGCATCGAAGGGGCGGCAGAGGCCGGTCGGCGACAGCATCGAAGCGCGGGAGAAGCCGACATATGAGAACGGCGAAAGGAGCAGGTTCACGCCACCCACGATGGCGGTTTCGATGGCGCCGCTGCGGATCGCCTCCGCCGCGAGGTTGAGGGCGACCAGGGAGGACGAGCAGGCCGTATCGACTGCGAGGCTCGGACCGCGCAAATCGAACGTGTATGAGATTCGATTGGCCATGATGCTGAGCGAATTGCCCGTCATCATGTGCATTCCGGCGGCGGAGGGGTCGGCGAAAAAGCGCGCGGCGTGGTCCACGGACGAGGCGCCGACATACACGCCGACAGGGCTCCCGCTCAGCAGCGAGGGGCGGATGCCTGCATGGGCGAGGGCGTCGTGGGTGACTTCGAGTAGATGACGGTGCTGAGGGTCGACCTGCTCAGCCTCTCGCGGGCTCATCCCGAACGCGTTGGCGTCGAACCCCCAAACGTCGTCTATCACGCCAGCGGCGAACGAGTAGCTGCGCCCGGGCTGATCCGCTAACGGGTGATAGAACGCTTCGGTCGGAAAGCGATCGGCCGTTATTGCTGTTACACTGCAACGATTATCCTTCAGCAGGCGCCAGAAACCATCGCTGCCATTCGCTCCGGGCAAGCGACAGGCAAAACCGACAATCGCAACCTCGTCACGCCACGTCATCGGATCCCACTTTCAAGAACTCGATTCCCTTTAGTACATCTCAAACACAACATGCCAAGAGTTCCATTTGTCCCGGCAAAAGTCGTCGTTCTTCGCGATGCAACGTCGCTCACCCGAGGAAGTGGCAATTGTATTGTCTCCACGTTCGCGGCCAAGCGCAGACCGAGATTGTTTCAGGCGCCCATGCAATAACTTATGATAGATCAATTACTCCTGTGCGGAGAAGTGCTGCGATGCACAAACGAGTGATCAACGGGTGAGATCGTCGCGCCCGACCGACCGGTTTCGCCCGTGACGGTGCCTGTCACTATGTCCGGAATGATCGGCCACGTCCCGCTAGAGATTGCAGTCAAAGCGCGAAATGAGCGCTTCATGTTGCCCCCTCACGACGGCTTGCGGGCGGGCCGATGGCTCCAGATTCGATATCGGATGACACTTTACTGTTCCGCTGGGCGACCTGTCGTCCGCTTTTTCCGGGATGGTGAAGAAATACAGGAGGTCATGTCGGCCGCGCTGTTCGGGATCGGCGAATGGATCGGTCGCCTCCCGCACGGGACTCGCCATATCGAAGTGGCTCCGCCGCCCAGCTGCCCACCGGCGGGTTTCAGCCTCATGACAGGTCGGATCCTGTCCGATCGCGCGGTGTTGGCCTTGGCACGCAACCGCAAGCCCGCTCGAGCCGGGCTTGCCACTGCATTGTACGCGGTGGGTTTTGCGCCCGCTGCCGATGCGCTCCTGACGAATCTGTTCGGCGCCACGCCGATCCATCGTTATCACGAATGGCGCGAGCGCAGCCGAAGGGAACTGGACCTCGCGGGCTTGGAAAGCGCGCGGGACAGCTGGACCGTCGGACCCCACATCCGGGTCGTCCTTCTCGATGGAGGTGAGACGGCGGCCGATGCATTGAGGGCGACCGTTTCCTCACTGGAACGGCAGGCCTATCCGAACTGGTCGCTTGCCCTGGTTGATGGGAATCCGATCCTCGGAGCCGATCAACGGCTCGTTCGTGTCGACGGCAACGCCAGAGCAGAGGCATTGTGGCGCGGACTTGGCCCGTCCGACATTGTTCTGCCGATCTCCGCTGGCGACACGATCTCTGAATATGCGATGGGGGCGCTGGCCGAGTTCGCAGCGACCCGGCCGGCGCACACACTCTTTTATGCCGACGAGGACTCGATCGATGCCGGCCGACATGTCGCGCCGGAACTCAAGCCCGACTGGAGTCCGATCTTCCAGAAGTCGAGGTCGTTTGTCGGCCGCGCCCTGTATGCCCGGTGTCGGGCACTCGAATCCCACGGTGGGCTCTCGCTGGCCGAGATGCTGCGGCCTTCGACCTGGGACGCCCTCTTTGCGGCAGAGTCGGGACCGGTCGGGCACATTCGCAGAGTGCTTCTTACCAAGGTGTGGAAGTCAGCACGACCGGAAGGGCGAGTTGCGATTGCCAAGCAGGCTTTGCCCGTCGCGACCGCGACGCTCATCATTCCGACCCGCAATCGGGCGAGGCTCATGGCGGCATGCCTCGCGAGCCTCGAGAAGACGAGGCCGCGCAATTTCGACCTTCTGATCGTCGACAATGGTAGCACGGAGGCCGCGACGCGCCGGCTTCTCGGCCGAGCGGCGAAGCAGGCCGGCGTTCGCGTCCTCAATGATGAAGGGCCCTTCAATTTTTCGGCGCTCTGCAATAGGGCGGCGCGGCATGCCGAGGGGCGTGTCCTCGTCTTCCTGAACAACGACACCGAGGTGTTGCGACCGGATTGGCTCGTCAATCTGGCGGGATGGGCGCTGCAGCCGGACATCGGCGCAGTCGGCGCCAGGCTCGTCTATCCCTCAGGTCGCCTGCAGCATGCCGGGCTGGTGCTCGGTCTTGGTGGCTATGCGGCCCATCTCGATATTGGCGCCCCGCCCGAGTATCCGGGCTATCTTGATCGCTTCACGGTCCCGCGTGAGGTTTCGGCCGTGACGGGAGCCTGCCTGGCGGTGGAGAGGAGCAAATTCCAAGCGATCGGCGGTTTCGATGCGGACAGATTTCCGATCGAACTGGGCGATGTCGATCTCTGCCTGAGATTGGCGGAGCGGGGATGGAAGACGGTCATGACGCCAGATGCCCTGCTGATGCACCGGGAGTCCGCGACACGCGGCAGATCCGATGTTGCCCGGCGCTATGCGACTGAGAGGCGGCATTTCCGGGAAAGATGGATGGATTCCATACCCGATGATCCTTTTTTCCATCCGGCATTGTCGCTGACGGCTCGCCGCACGAGCCTCGATCATTAGTTGGATGCGCATTCGGACTCCCTCGCGGTACCAGCCGCCACGGTGGCACGCTGGATGGCTTCGGCACTTCGTGAATGTCGCAGTCGAGCATGTTCAAGCGCAGCTTCTGACGCTGGGCGTCGAGCGCGTGATTCTGGGACACGTGATCGGCGAAAAAATCCGGCCATACCTGCTCCAGGCCATGAAGCCACGGCTGACGATCCTCGAACGCGGTTTCGACAGCGATTTCTATCTCCGTCAGTTCGAAGACGAGGCTCAGCGTCGGCGCGTGGCCCAGGCGCCCCTGCTTCACTATGCGCTTCTGGGGTGGCGGACGCGCCGCGCTCCGGCGGCCGTATTCGATCCAGCCTTCTATCGTCGCTCCTATCTGCACCGCCCGCGGGGGATGGACCCGCTGCTCCATCACCTGGAAATGTCCAAGGCCGGGAAATCGCCTCGCAACGAGGTCGAGGCACGTGCCGACCGTGCTGCGTGGCGGGAGGGCGCGGAGACCGTGCTGGTCTTCCATCACGGACGCGGCGGCGGCAGCAGCCGATTTCTCGATCTCTACGAACGGGAGATCGAGAATCGGGGACGAAACGTGCTGCGCGCGCGGGCGGTCCTCAACGCTCCGACCATTGCAGTCGTTGGCGATCGGACGTTCGACCTGTCAGCCGATCTCCCAGCACTGGTCGATTTCGCCCGGGAACGAAAGGTGAGTCGGCTGCTCGTCAATCATCTGATCGACCGCCCGCGGCAGGCAGCGGACTGGCTGCGCGATCTCGGCGCGCGGCTGGGGATACCTTATGAGGTCGTCCTGCATGACTATTTCATGTTGTGTCCCCGGATCGACCTGGTGACGGGACAGGGTGTTTGTTGCGATGTGGCTCCGCCGGAAGCGTGTGCTCGATGCGTCACGGACCATGGTAGCGAGGTGCGCGACCCCGACCCGCTGACCTGGCGGCGCCACCAGCTGGACTTTCTCGCGGGCGCTGAGCGCATCATCGCGCCGAGCCATGATCTTGCGACGCGGATGCGGCCGCACCTTGCCAAAGAAATCGAGGTCTGGGAGCCGGAGAGCGATTCGGGTTTTCCCCCTGAGCGCACACCCCGCATCCCGGCGAAAGTGCCTCTGCGCGTTGTCACCCTCGGCGCCCTGAACGTCTCGAAGGGCCTGCGCGTCGTGCGGGAACTCGCTCACGTCATGGACCGGACGCGTGCGCCTCTCGAGCTTTCCGTGCTGGGACCCGCGTCCGAGCCTCTGCCGGGATCGGTCACCGTTACCGGCGCCTATCATTCGCACGATCTCGACCGGCTGCTGACCGAAGCCGCGCCCCACTTGGTCTTTCTCCCCGCCATCTGGCCAGAATCCTGGTCCTTCGTGCTGACCGCGGCTCTGAAACGCGGACTGCCGGTCGTCGTATTCGACACTGGCGCACCGGCGGCACGGTTGCGGCGGCTGGGGCGTGGGCATGTGCTGCCGCTGGAATTGTCCATGGATGCGGGCGGGCTCCTGGCGGCGTTCCTGCAGATGCGCACGGGGTGGGTTGAACCGTGAGCGCCGTGCGATCACCGAGGGCGATGCGCGATCTGCTGTTCGGCGCGGTGCAGCACGGCGGCGTCTTGGCGATGACCGCCGCACAGGCATTTCCGGGCTGGAAGCGCCGGTTATGCCTGACATATGGCCTGACGGCGGGAAGCATCGATATCGCGCACTATGCGCGGTCCGCGGGGCAACCGTTTACATCGGCGGAAGAGGCAGCCTTCCACTATCTGGCGAGAGGGTCTGCACGCGGCTGGTCTCCGCAACCCGGCTTCTCTCCGAACGACTATCGCAGAGACAATCCGGACACGGTTCTGGCCGGGTACGAACCCTTTGCCCACTGGCTGAGATTCGGCCGGGCCGAGGGAAGGGACGCGATGGTGCCGGCCGATCCGCCGACACCCGACATGCGGGGGCTCCTGGAACGCAGCCCGCGCGCCGGCGCCGGCGCCAAGGTCGATGTCGTCGTGCCGGTCCATGGTGGGCGGGCGTTGACGCTGCAGGCAATCGCGAGCGTGCTCGAAGCAACGACGCGCGAGGCCTGTGAACTGGTGGTCGTGGACGACGCTTCGCCGGACTCGCGGCTGCGGGGGGAGCTTCAAGCGCTCGCGGCAGCTGGTCTGGTCACCTTGCTGGTGAACGAGCGCAACATCGGCTTCGTCGGGTCCGTGAATCGCGGCATTGGCCTTCATCCCGACCGCGACGTTGTCCTGTTGAACTCGGACGCACGGGTGTTCGGAAACTGGCTCGATCGGCTGCTGGCGGCGCTGCGGACGCCGAGGACGGCCACGGCGACACCTTTTTCGAATGCGGCAACGATCCTGAGCTACCCGGCAACGCTACGCGAGAATCGGCTGCCCGCGGATGGCGACGCCGTCCAGTGGGACCGCTTGTGCGCGGCCCTTGATCCCCCGCTGGTCGACATCCCCACGGCTGTCGGCTTCTGCATGGCAATAAGGCGTAGTTGTCTCCAGCAGATCGGCCCTTTCGACCAGGAGCGGTTCGGCCGTGGCTACGGCGAAGAGAATGACTTCTGTCTCCGGGCGACGGCGGCGGGATGGCGTCACGTCGCCGTCCCGGGCCTGTTCGTCTGGCATTGCGGTGGGACCTCGTTCGGAGAGCAGCGTCGTGAACTCATCGCGGCGGCCCAGGTCACGATCGAGGCGCTTCATCCGGGCTACGCGGCCGCTGTCGGGCGCTTCATCCGGGAGGACCCGCTTGAGCCGGCCAGGAGAGCCCTCGATATCGCGCGCGTCCGCAGCGATCCCCGTCCCAAGCGGCTGCGCTTGGGAGCGACGGGGGTAACAGGGACACCGGACGCAATCGACATCGACCTGGTACCGGATCTGCCGCCTTACGCCGGCCAGTACCGGCTGGTAGCAACAGGAATCGGCGCAACCCCGAACTTGCCCCGATGCGGACCTTCCGTGTCATCCCCCGAGTTGGCGCGGCTGTTCGAAGAACTCGGCATTCAGCAGTTTGAGGACCGGGGTGGAGCAGCGACCGCGGCCTGGGGCGGACGAGTTCGTCGTGCATTGCAATTGATCGGCGCGGCCTGAATGAGCGGGGGAACGCGCTGACTGTTGCATGGCTGCCACAGTTGGAGAGAGAGGGGAGTTGCTGGCGATGCCGTGACCTCAGTCGGTCGCGCCATTGTGGTAGTATAATCTTGCGGCCATGCGGATGACGTCAACGTTGGGGAGATTTATGAAAAAGGCTGGTTTGGCTCTTTTGGGCCTGGGTTTGATGCTGCCGAACGTTGCCGGCGCTCAGGCAATCAACGCTCAAGAGGGCTTCTATATTGGTGCGGGCGGCGGCGCCGCCTGGTTCCTCGGCTCGAATTCGAACCTCCAGACCTGGACGGGCTGGGCCGTGGGCGGCAAGGCCGGCTACGACTTCGTCGGTCCGCGCGTAGAACTGGAAGTCAGCTACGGTCAGATCCCGACCTCGGCCAACATCCCGGGAACGGCGATCAACGGCAAGGTCGGCCAGCTCAACGTGATGGCCAACGTGCTGTACGACTTCATGCCGACGTCGGTCATCACGCCCTATATCGGCGCCGGTGCGGGCATTGCGTTCATCGACAGCAATTCTTCCCTGAGTGACACCCAGTTTGCCTATCAGGGCATGATCGGCGTCGCCTACAATGTAAGTGAACAGCTCCGTTTCCTGATCGAAGGCCGGTACGTCGGCACGACCAGCCCGAGCGTCAACACGCCGTTCGGCAATGTCAGCTTCCAGAACAACAACATCCTGGCCCTCGCCGGCGTGACCTACAAGTTCACCGCGCCGCCGCCGCCCCCGCCGCCGCAGCCGACGATGGTCGCGCCGCCGTCGTTCATGGTGTTCTTCGACTGGGATCGCGCCAACCTGTCGGCTCAGGCCCTGACGACGATCAAGCAGGCTGCCGGGGCCTACAAGACCAAGGGTAACGCCCGCATCACGGCGACCGGCCACACCGACACGTCGGGCGCGCCGGCCTACAACATGGCGCTGTCGCTGCGTCGCGCCAACGCCGTCAAGGACGCACTGGTTCGCGAAGGCGTGCCGGCGACCGCGATCGCGGTGGTTGGCCGTGGCGAGCAGGGCCTGCTGGTCCAGACCGGCCCGAACGTCCGCGAGCCGCAGAACCGCCGCGTCGAGATCGTCATCCAGTAAGCTGCCGGCAAACTGGATAATCCGAAACAAGGAAAAGGCGGCCCAACGGGCCGCCTTTTTTGCGTTCAGAGCTCGCGGAGAGTGGCGTCCACGACGGCGAAATGATGCTCCCAGGTCGGCCGGCACCAGGTGCTGAGGCGGCGAAGTTGCGCCTCACGCCTGGCGGAACCCGGCTGGGCATAGTCGAGCACGGCTTCACGCCAAGCCGCGCCGTCTGCAGGGTGGAGGTAGTCGGGGACCTCACCGCCGACCTCGCGGAAGACCGGAATGTCGCTGCACAGCACAGGTGTGCCGCAGGCGAGAGCTTCGGCGAGGGGCAGGCCGTAGCCCTCCGCGAGCGATGGGAGCAGCAAGGCGCGGGCTCCCTTCAGAATACCGGCAACGGCGGCGTCGGGCATGCGGCCGCATTCCCGGACGTGACCCTGCTGGCGGGCGCTTTCCTCGAGCGTTTGGACGATGTCGTCAATCTTCCAGCCTCGTTCGCCGATAACCAGCAGGCTTGGCGTCGACGGTCCCAATTCGCGGCGGAGCTCGAGCCACAGATCCAGGATCAGCCGGTGATTCTTGCGCGGCTCGATCGTCCCGAGCATGACGAAATAGGGAGGCTCGACAATCTCGCCTCCGGCCGAAACGTCCGCCGGCTGCGAAACGCCCAGAGGAGCGACGATCACGTTGCCTGCGGCGGCAGTCGCGCCGAAACGCGACTTGAACGACTCGGCAGTCGCCCGCGAGTTCACGACGATGGCATCCGCCAGGCGCGCCGCGTTCTCGATGCGTCGATGGTAGAGGTCCGCGTCCTTGCGCGTGAAGAAATCGGGGAACTGGCTCGGAAGGATGTCGTGCACGAAGAAGACGAGCTTCAGGTCGCCTGCGCTCTTCAGCGCCTCGACCAGCGCCGGGCGGTCGAGCTGGAGCTGGGAGGGAATGACATAGAGGAAGCGTTCCTGTCGTGTCGCAACGAGCCGTTCGAGGGCGCCCCAGGGCCGGAACATCAGGACGAGGTGAATCCAGAGCGCCCGCAGCGCGATTCGCCAATGGGCGGTAGCCGAGTCGATGTCGTGCTCCCAGTAGTGGGCGATCGCCCTCGCGAAGCTCTCGGCCGCCCGGTGGTCGACGAGCCGGAGGCGCCCGAAAGCATCGAGCACCGTGACGTGCAGTCGTTCCGCTTCGTTCGCCATAAAGTGCTGGGCATAGGCGAGCTCGACCCTCGGGATGCCCTTGGGCGTCCGCGACCAGGCAGCATAGACCAGCCTCGAAAGGTCGAGGATGAGCCGGGCGGGCGGCGGGGTTTGCGTCGAGGCGGGGCTCACGGGGCGGTCCAGCCATCAGAGTTAATTGGATGTCGGGGCCTTATCCAGCGCCGCGTTATGGGCGCCTCGTGATCCGGGGCCGGAGAAGGCCCGTCCGCTCACCGAAATCTGGCGTTCGCGGGCCTTCCTGCAAGGAGTCGGATCGCGGCATGATTGGCGCCGACATCGACACCAACAGTCATCGGGGACCAAATCATGCAGCGGCTCAAATTCGGCGCCTTCCTCGCCCCGCACCATCCGATCGGCGAAAATCCGATGCTGCAGTTCCGGCGCGATCTCGACCTCGTCGAGCAGCTCGACGGGCTGGGCTATGACGAGTTCTGGTGCGGCGAGCATCATTCCAGCGGCTGGGAGATGATCGCCTCGCCCGAGATGTTCCTGGCGGCGGCCGGCGAGCGCAGCAAGCGCATCAAGCTCGGCACCGGCGTGATCTCGCTGCCCTACCACCATCCCTACAACGTCGCCCAGCGCATGGTGCAGCTCGACCACATGACCGGCGGTCGGGCGATCTTCGGCTCGGGTCCCGGCGCGCTCGCGTCCGACGCGCATACGCTCGGCATCGACCCGATGCTCCAGCGCGACCGCCAGGACCATGCGATCGGCATCATCCGCCGCCTCTTCAAGGGTGAGAGGGTCACCGACAAGACCGACTGGTACACGATGCAGGACGCCGCCCTGCAGCTCCTGCCGTTGCAGGAGGACATGCCGTTCGTCGTGGCCTCGCAAGTCAGCCCCTCGGGTATGACGCTCGCCGGCAAGCACGGGATCGGCATCATCTCCATCGGATCCATGTCGAACGAGGGACTGCTGGCCCTGCCGACCCAGTGGAAGTTCGCGGAGGACGCCGCGAAGAAGCACGGCCAGACGGTCGATCGCCGGAACTGGCGCGTGCTGCTGAGCTGGCACGTGGCCGAGACACGTGAGAAGGCCCGCGAGGAGGCCCGTACCGGCCTGATGCGGTGGCACAACGAATATATCGTGGGCACGCTGCAGCGGCCGGGTGCGGCGCCCTTCACCGATCCGGACGACGCCGTGGACAAGACGGCCTTCACGCCGGGCTCCGCCGCCACGATCGGCACGCCGGACGACCTGGTGAAGGTCATCAAGGACGTCTACGCCAAGAGCGGCGGCTTCGGCACGGTCGTGGGCTTCGTCCATGACTGGGCCAACCCCGAGAACACGCGCCGCAGCTGGGACATGGTCGCGCGCTACGTCATCCCGGAGATCAACGGCTATGTGACCAAGCTGCGCGAATCGCAGAAGTTCCTGATCGAGAATCGTGGCGTCTTCGAGCGCGCGCAGCAGGCGATCATGGCGAAGATCATGCAGACCGACGGTGGCGCCGAAGCCCTCAAGGCGACCAAGGCGCCGCGCTTTGCCGCGGCGTCGGCGGCGGTGCCGGACTTCGACAAGGAAAATGCCCGCTGATGGGAGAGAAGGCGGCGCCGGAAGGCGCCGTCTCAATTCTGCTGCTGCCGCCAGACGATGATCGAACTCATCGTATAGTTGAAAGTGGCGCCGACGATGACGCCGGCGATCCCCGCGATCCACCAGTCCTTGTTCGAGAGAAAGAGCCACGACGCCACGCCGATATTGGCGAGCGCCCCCACGCCGCAGACGACATAGAACTTCAGAAGACCGGCCAGGGCTGCGGTGCCCTTGAGCTTCATGTCGCTATAGGTGAGCTGGTTGTTCACCAGGAAGTTCGACGTCATCGCGGCAACGGTCGCCAGCGACTGCGCCGCATCGAATCCCAGTCCGGCCAGCAATCCTGCGCGCAGCGCGAGGAGGTGGATCGCAATGCCGGTCGAGCCAACGACCATGAAGAACAGGAAGCGGACCGAGACCATGCCGCCGGTCATCCGATGCAGGAGAAGCCCCAGGAAATCGAGAATTGCGCGCGTGTCGAACTTGGACAGACCTTCCTGGCGTGAGCGGAAGCGGTAGGCGACCTCGGCGATACGGACCTGCCCCCGGGTGCTGGCCAGGATGTCGACCAGGATCTTGAAACCCGATGGCACGAGGCGCGGCGCCACGGCCTCGAAGACCTCGCGCTTCAGTGCGAAGAAGCCGCTCATCGGATCGGAGACCCGCCGCCCGATGAGGAGAGAGGCGAGGCGGGTCGCAACACGGCTCGCGAAGGCGCGCCGGGCGGTGAACCCGTCGACGCTGCTGCCGTCGCCGACGAAGCGACTCCCGATCACAATCTCCGCCTCGCCGTTCTCCAGCTTTGCCACCATGGCGGGAAGAACCGTCTCGTCGTGCTGGAGATCGGCGTCCATCACGGCAACATAGGGCGCGGCCGAGCTGAGGGCGCCCTCGATGCAGGCGCCCGCCAGGCCGCGTCGGCCGACCCGGCGGATGCAGCGTACGCGGGCATCCGCTCGAGCGAGTTCCTTGGCCACTCTCCAGGTGCCGTCCGGACTGTCGTCGTCCACGAAGACGACCTCCCAGGGGATCCCGCCCATCGCCTTCTCGAGCAGGCACACGACCCGCGGCAGGTTCCGTGATTCGTTGAAGGTCGGGACGATGATCGAAACCGTCGGGGAAAAGCGCTGCATCCGGCGCGAGTATATTGTTGGGGGCAGCCCCCTCCCAATGCGAATTGCGCGACGGCGTCAGAAATTGAGTCTGTTGAACAGAAAGTCGGGCAGGGCGCGCGCCACCAGCATGATGTACCTCCAGCGCCGCGGCAGATAGGCCACCGGCGTGCCGCGTCGCATTGCCTCGACGGTGCCGCAGGCTACCTGCTCGACCGGGGCGAGACGCCGTCCCTGCGCCTTGTACGGCGCCGCCATGGGCGTATCGGTCGGGCCGGGCTTGATGAGGACGATCCGGACGCCGGAGCCTGCGAACCGGTGGCGCAACCCCTGGGCGTAGCGGTCCATCAGGGCTTTCGACGCGCCATAGACATAGTTCGCGCGACGGCCGCGGTCGCCGGCAATGGACCCGATCATGCCGATCGTGCCGTGGCCCGCCCGGCCCATGGCGCCCGCGAGTGCCTCGGCGAACAGCACCGGCGAGAGTCCATTGACCTCGATCGATCGGCGCGTCTGCGAAATGTCGTCCTGACAGGGTTGCTGGGGCGAGAGAACGCCATGGGCGATCAGCGCCAAGTCGAGCGGCCGCCCGGCTGTCCAGCGCGCCACCGCAGCGGTTATGGCGGGCGGCGAAAGGAAATCCATCGTTTCGACCGAGACCTCGGCCTGGGCGTCGAGCCCTCGCAGATCCTCCGCAATGCGCTCCGCCCGCGCCCAATCGCGCGCGACCAGGATGATTTCGATCGGACCGCCCTGCACCCACAGGCGGCAACAATGTTCCGCAATGGACGAGGTCGCGCCGATCACGACGATGCGCGTCTTGGGGGCCGGATCAGATGTCGTGGACGTGTTCAACGTCGACCATGATCGGCGGAGCGGGCACCTTGGCCCGGATCAGAAGCATGCAGGGCCGGGTGGCTGGGGGACCTGGATTCGAACCAAGACTAACCGGGTCAGAGCCAGTTGTTCTACCGTTAAACTATCCCCCAAGGACCCTGCGGACCTCGTTGGCCGCACGATTTAGCGATGACGGAACGGATTGGCAAGCGGGGCCTCGCCGTGGACTGTTTCCTCGGGTACGATCTTCCCAAGGAAGATTTTGAATGACCGGGGAATCCACGCCCAAGGGAGGCTGGCACAGCGGTCGATTTGCGCACACGTTCGCCGCCATTGATCTCGGCACCAACAATTGCCGGCTCCTGGTGGCGAAGGCATCGGTCGAGGGTTTTGAGGTGATCGATGCTTATTCTCGCCCGGTACGGCTGGGCGAGGGGGTGGCGCTGAGCGGTTCGCTGTGCGGCGAAGCCATCGAACGCACGCTGCATGCGCTTGGCGTCTGCGCGGCCAAAATCGAACGCAATCGCGTGACCCGCGCCCGTCACATCGCGACAGAAGCCTGCCGCCGCGCCGGCAACGCCGGGGACTTTCTCAGCATGGTCAAAGCCCGCACGGGGCTCAGCTTCGACCTGATCCAGCCGCCGGAGGAGGCGAGGCTTGCTCTGGCGAGCTGCGAGAACCTGCTGGACCCCGACATCCCTTATGCCCTGCTGGTCGACATCGGCGGCGGTTCCACCGAGGTGAGCTGGATCAGGGTCCGGCCACGCCCCGGCCGTCCGGGCTGCGCGACCACCGAGCTGATCGGAATGACCTCGGTGCCCTGGGGAGTGGTGACGCTCACCGAGTCCTGCACGCGCGGCCAGCCGCGCGGACGGCCGCTCAGCCCGGCCTGCTATGCCGACATGGTGGAGCGCATCCGCAGCGATCTCAGGCCGTTTGGCGCCCTATATGACATCGGGGCGGCGATCGCGCGCGGCGAGGTGCAGATGATCGGCGCTTCGGGCACCGTCACGACGATCAGCGCACACCATCAGGGCCTGAAGCGCTATAACCGCACCCTGGTCGATGGTTCGAGGATCGGCCGAGAGGAAATTTTGCGTATCTGTGAAGAACTTTCCACGATGTCGGTCGACCAGCTCACGCATCTGCCCTGCATCGGCGACGATCGCGCCGATCTGGCGCTGGCCGGGGGGGCGATCCTCGAGGCCGTTTGCCGGCAGTGGGCGGCGCCGGTGGTGCGCGTGGCCGACCGCGGCCTGCGCGAGGGCGTGCTGATGGACCTGATGCGCCAAGCCGACCGCGAGGCCGACCAGGCCTGCCGCCGGGGAGGCTGACCATGGCAAAAGGTACCAAGGGCAGCGTCCCGACGGGCCGGCGCGCGACCGTCCGCGTGAAGACGGCGCGCGGGCGCACCGTCTCCTCCCAGCGCTGGCTGCAGCGCCAGCTCAACGATCCCTATGTCGAGGAGGCCAAGAAGCGCGGCTATCGCTCGCGCGCCGCCTTCAAGCTTCTCCAGATCGATGACCAGTTCCATTTTCTGAAGCCGGGCGGCCGGGTCATCGACCTGGGGGCGGCACCGGGCGGGTGGACGCAGGTTTCGGTCGAACGGGTGAGTTCGGGCAAGACCAAGGGCGTGGTGATCGGCATCGATCTCACGCCGGTCGAGCCGATCGCGGGGGCCACCGTTCTCGCCAAGGACTTCTATGACGACGATGCGCCCGCCCTGCTTACGGAGCTGCTGGGCGGCCCGGCCGATGTCGTTCTGAGCGACATGGCGGCCGCGGCGACCGGCGAGACCCAGGTCGATCATATGCGGATCATGGGGCTGGCGGAGGCGGCGCACGATTTCGCCCGCGAGATCCTGAAGCCCGGCGGCGCCTTCGTCGCCAAGGTGCTGCGGGGCGGCACCGAGCGGACGCTACTCGACCGGCTGAAGAAGGACTTCGAGAAAGTCCGGCATTTCAAGCCGGAGGCCAGCCGGGCCGATTCGGCGGAAATGTACGTCGTTGGGACGGGCTTCCGCGGCTAAAGTCCGCCGCATCAGTCTCCGACCGGAGAAATATTCATGTCCCTCGGCATGTACGGCGCTTCGATCCCCGTCTACCAGCGCCAGCTCGGCGCGCTCGCGAAGGTCCTCGAGAAGGGCTCGGCCTGGGCGGTCGCGAAGAAGGTCGACGAGGCGGTTTTGGGTGCGACCCGGCTGACGCCGGACATGCTGCCCTTCACGCGCCAGGTGCAGATCGCCTGTCGTTTCGCCGAGGAGAGTGCGGCCCGCCTCGCTGGCGCCGAAGTGCCCGCGCCGCATGACAATTCGGAAAAGACGCTGGGCGAGCTGCAGAAGCGCATCGCCGCCGTGAGGACCTACCTCGAGGGCTTCAAGGCGGAGCAGATCGACGGCAGCGAGGGCCGAGAGGTCGTCCTGACCATCGCCGGCACCCCGCTCAAGCTCAACGGCGAACAATATCTTCTGCACTTCGCGCTGCCGAACTTCTATTTCCATTGCACCACCGCCTACGCAATCCTGCGCCAGTCCGGGGTCGAGATCGGGAAACGCGATTACCTGGGCGCCGTTTAGAAATACTCGTGCATAACCGCCACGCGCGAATGCCTTGGGCTTGGCGCTTGGCTTGTGCGCGGCGGTGTGTATAAAGGCTCGCCAACCCGGCGGCCCTCTCCGAGGGCCGCCGTTTTTATTTCTCCCCGACGGAGGTTGGTATGCAGATTCAGGAAGCGCTGACCTTTGATGACGTCCTCCTGAAGCCTGCTGCCTCGTCGGTTCTGCCCGGACAGACCGACACCCGCACACGCCTCACGCGCACCATCGAACTCAACATTCCGCTGATGTCGGCGGCGATGGACACCGTCACCGAATCGGGCATGGCGATCGCCATGGCCCAGGCCGGCGGCATCGGTGTCATCCACAAGAACCTGGAGCCCGAGGCGCAGGCCAACGAGGTCCGCCGGGTCAAGAAGTTCGAAAGCGGCATGGTGGTGAACCCCGTCACCATCCATCCCGACCAGACGCTGGCCGAGGCGCTGGCGCTGATGGAGGTCAACCAGATCTCGGGCATTCCCGTCGTCGAGCGCGGCAGCGGCAAGCTGGCCGGCATCCTCACCAACCGCGACGTCCGCTTCGCCACCGAGAGCGGCACGCCGGTCAGCACCCTGATGACCAAGGAACGCCTCGTCACCGTGACCGAGGGGGCGACGAAGGAAGAGGCCAAGCGGCTGCTCCACCAGTTCCGGATCGAGAAGCTGCTGGTCGTCGACGCCAACTATCGCTGCATCGGCCTGATCACCGTCAAGGACATCGAGAAGGCCAACAAGTTCCCCGGCGCCAGCAAGGACGAGAAGGGCCGGCTGCGCACCGCCGCGGCCACCGGTGTGGGCGAGGACGGGCTGCGCCGCGCCCAGCTGCTGATCGATGCCGATGTCGACGTGATCGTGGTCGACACCGCGCACGGCCATTCGCGCGGCGTGCTCGAGGCCGTGACACGCGTGAAGAAGCTCAGCAACTACACCCAGGTGATGGCGGGCAACGTCGCGACCCGCGAGGGCGCCCAGGCGCTGATCGACGCCGGCGCCGACGCCGTGAAGATCGGCATCGGCCCGGGCTCGATCTGCACCACCCGCATGGTGGCCGGGGTCGGCGTGCCGCAGCTCACCGCGATCATGGAGGCGGCCGAAGCCTGCCGCGCCGCGGGCGTTCCCGCGATCGGCGACGGCGGTATCAAGTATTCCGGCGACCTCGCCAAGGCGATCGCCGCCGGCGCCGACTGCGCCATGATCGGCTCGCTGCTGGCCGGCACCGACGAGGCGCCGGGCGAGGTGATCCTCTACCAGGGCCGCTCCTACAAGTCGTACCGCGGCATGGGGTCGATCGGCGCCATGGCGCGCGGCTCGGCCGACCGCTACTTCCAGCAAGAGGTGCAGAGCACGCTCAAGCTGGTGCCCGAGGGCATCGAGGGCCGCGTGCCCTACAAGGGCGCGGTCGGTAGCATCCTGCACCAGCTGGTCGGCGGCCTGCGGGCGGCCATGGGCTATACCGGCAACGGCACGATCCGCGAGATGCAGAGCAATTGCCAGTTCCTGCGCATCACCGGTTCGGGCCTGCGCGAGAGCCACGTGCACGACGTCGAGATCATGCGTGAGGCGCCGAACTACCGCGGCGGCATGTAGCCCTGCTTCAGCGCCTCGGCGATCCGCTCTGCCGCGATCCGGTGGCCGAGCGGTCCGGGGTGCGAGGTCCGGAACATCGCGGCATAGCCGTCGCGCCTGACGCCTCCGTCGATCGCGTCGAACAGGTCGAGCGTGCCCAGGCCCGCGGCGCGTGCGCAGTCCAGCACGCTGCGCGAGAGGCGGCGCTGCTCGCCGGCATAGTCGGCGTTCTTCCAGACATAGGGATCGTATTCCGCCACCACGAGCGTCGGCACGCCGAGGCCGGCCAGCCGCTTCAGCAGCGGGCAGGCCATGGCCTCGCCGGCGCCGCGCGGCAGCACGCGGACATGGTCGATCGACCATTCGTACTGCCAGCCCTTGTGGCGCAGGATCGTGTCGACCAGCACCGACCAGCCGAATAGGCGTTGCCAGAGATCGAGGCTGGCTGCGGGAGCGGGCGAGGGCGGGACGGGGACGTTGCGCAGGGTGAGCGTCTCGCCGGCTGGCTCGAAATAGGGCTTCTCGGCGCCCCACACGCGGCTCATCTCGCTGCGCCGCAGATCGTCGGCGATGAACACCAGCACCAGCGCGGCCGGCTTTACGTCCGGCACCTGCTGCTCGGCGCGCAGGACGATCTGGTCGAGCCCGTAGCCGCTCACGCCGGCATTGACGGTGCGGCGGTCGATCAGCGGCTGCAGCAGGGCGGCCCAGGTCTCCTCGTCGCTCACCTCGTCGCCATGGGCGTAGGAATCGCCCACCACCAGCACCGGCGGCTCGGCCAGCACCGTGCCGGCCGGAGCCGGGGTGAGGCGGTGGCCGAACAGGTCATAGGTGACCCCGTCCTCGGAATATCCCGGTCGCAGGACGAAGCCCAGGTCGCTGTCGCGCTTCAAGCGGCCGGCGCCTGCCTTCAGCGTGGCCTGGCGCTCGGCGAGGATGATGTTGGACCAGTCCAGCAATGCGGATGGGCCGCGCCACAGGCGGCAGCCGACTTCGAGCAGGAACAGCGTCACCAGCACGGAGCCTATGACCAGCGCGGCCCGCCCGAACATGTCAGGTGCCCTTGTCGCCGAGAGCGCCGGCGATCAGCCGTGCCATCAGAGCATTGCCGGCGGCGTTCATGTGCCACAGCACGTAGAGATCGCGCGGCCGGGGCGCAGCCGCCAGGGCCTCGTAGGTGTCGAGCGTGGCCAGGCCGTTGCGGCGGGCGCACGCCAGCAGACCGGCCGTCAGGCGGCGCTGCTCGCCGGCGAATTTTGGATCGTCCCACACGACGGGATCGTAGGCGGCGACCAGCAGCACCGGCGCGCCGCTGCTCTTCTGCAGCCCGGCCAGCCGCGCGGTGAGCCGGCAGGAGATCCGTTCGCCCGTGCCGGCCGGGTGGACGCGGACATGGTCGCCGTACCAGTCGTGCAGCAGGTCGAGCCGCCGCATCAGGAAATCGAAGGCGGCGGAATAGCCCAAGGTCTGCTGCCAGAAGGTAAGCGTGGTCTGGGCCGGGGCACGCGGCGGGACGGGCACGTTGCGCAGCCCGAGCCCGTCGCCCTCGAGGTCGAAGTAGGGCTTGTCGGCGCTCCACATGCGTCGCATCTCGGTGCGGCGAATGTCGTCGGCGATGAAGGCCACGACGAGGGCGCCCGGCCGGTAGGCCGGCGCCAGCGCCTCGGCGCGCAGCACGATCTGGTCGAAGCCGTAGCCGCTCACGCCGCCGTTCAGGACGCGCCGGCCGGTGATCCGCTGCAGGTCGGCGGGCCAGCTCTCGGCGTCGCTGACCTCCTCGCCGAAGGTGAAGGAATCGCCCACCGCGAGGATCGGCGGCTGGTCGCCCACCGGGGCGGGCCCCGTGATGCGCAGCCCGTCGCCGTCGATCGTGATGCCGGGCGCGGCGTAGCCGGGGCGCGGCCGGTAGCCCAGGCGCCCGTCGTGCACCGAGCGGCCGCTGTCCGTCTCCGCCAGCACCTTGCGCGCATCGAGCACGAAGTTCGGCCAGGCGAACAGCCAGCTCCACGTCGCGGCGCGCACGCCGATCTCGATCAGGCCGAGGCCGATCGCGACCGAGACGAGGACGAGGATGGTGCGGCGGAGAAGCTCGGAGCGCGGGCGTTGCGCGTCGGGCGTATTCATCGTAGCGGCATGCTTTGACAAGGAGACAGACGTGACACCGGGCGCGCGGGTGGCGGCCACCATAGAACTCCTCGACGAAATCGTCAGCCATAGCGAAAGGCCGGCCGATCTCGTCGCCAATGCCTACTTCCGGGCGCGCCGCTTCATCGGCGGCGGCGACCGGCGGGCCGTGTCCGATCGCGTATGGAGCATCCTGCGCCGCTACGGGCAGCTCGCCTGGTGGCTGGAGCGCACGCGCCATCCGGATCGCGGGGCGCGCGCCATCGTGGCCGCCGATCTGATGCTGGTCGAGGGGCTAGACATGGCCGGGCTCGAAGCCCTGTTCGACGGCGGCACCTACCGCCCGTCGCGGCTCGACGAGGCCGAGTATCGCGCGCTGCGCCAGATGGAAGGCCATTCGCTGCCCCATCCCGAGCAGCCCGACTGGGTCCGCCTCAACGTCCAGGAATGGGTCGCGCCGCACTTCAAGGAAGCCTATGGCGAGGGCTGGGGCCGCGAGATCGCCGCGCTGGAGACGCCGCCGCCGGTCGACCTGCGGGTCAACCGGCTGAAGGCCAGCGTCGAGCAGGCGCGCGAGGCGCTGGCCCGCGACGGCATCGACACCGAGCCGATGCGCTACGCCACCGATGGCTTGCGCCTGCGCCGGCGGCTCTCGGTGGTGAAGGGCGACGCCTTCCAGAACGGGCTTGTCGAGATCCAGGACGAGGGCTCGCAGCTGGTGGCTGCCCTGGTCGATGCTCAGCCCGGCATGCAGATCGCCGACTATTGCGCCGGCGCCGGCGGCAAGACCCTGGCGATGGCCGCCCGCATGAACAACAAGGGCCGCGTCGTCGCGATGGACGTGTATGAGTCTCGCCTCGATCGCTCGGCCCAGCGCCTGCGCCGCGCCGGCGCCCATAACGTCGAGCGCCGCGCCATCGATGCGGACAACCGCAAATGGCTGAAGCGCCAGGCCGGCGCCTTCGACCGCGTGCTGGTCGACGCGCCCTGCACCGGCACCGGCACCTGGCGGCGCAATCCCGACGGCCGCTGGACCCTGCAGCCGAAGGATCTCGAGGAGCTGCTGCCCAAGCAGGCGATGATCCTCGATGCGGCGTCGAAGCTGGTGAAGCCGGGCGGGGGCCTGATCTACGCCACCTGCTCGGTGCTGCCGGCCGAGAACGAGCACCAGATCGCCGGCTTCCTGGAGCGCCACCCCGTGTTCGAGGTGGTGCCGGTGGGCGCGCTGTGGCGCGACGTGCTGGAGAGCGAACCGCCGCCCGAAGTCGAGAACGGTCCGTACCTGCGGCTGTCGCCGCTGAAGCACGGCACCGACGGCTTCTTCGCCGCCGCCCTGGTGCGCAAGGCGGCCCAGAAGGCGGCGCCGGTGTCCGCCCCCGAGACCACCGCTGCGGAGAGCACCGCCGAGGCGGCCCCGGAAGTGCCGGAGGAACCGGGCGAGGCCGCCGCGTGATCCGCATCCGCCGGGCCAGCCGTCACGACGCCGCGGCGATCGGGCGGGTCCATGTCGAGACCTGGCAGGCGACCTATGCCGGCCTGCTGCCCGACGCCATGCTGGTCGCCATGTCGGACGTGCGCCAATCGGCCTGGTGGTCGCAGCTCCTCAAGGACCCGGCCGAGGCGCGCGGCGTCTTCGTGGCCGACGACAGGGACATGGGCGTCGTGGGCTTCGGCAGCTGCGGGCCGGTGCGCGATCCGCCGGAAGGCCTCGACGGCCGCGAGATCAAGGTGGGCGAGGTCTACACGCTCTACGTCGAGCCCGATTTCCAGAATCTCGGCCTCGGCCGCAAGCTGCTGGGCGCGCTGTTCCGCCAGCTCCAGGCCGACCGCTGCGACACCGCGGTCCTGTGGATGCTGGCCGAGAACCCGACCCGCTTCTTCTATGAGGGGCTGGGTGGCGAGCAGGTGGGCGAGCGGGTCGACACGCTGGGCGGCACCGACGTCGACGAGATCGCCTACGCCTGGCGCGACCTCGGCGCCCCGCTGATCCGGCGCCGGCTGGCGGCGGAGGGGTGACCTCAATTCTTCCACCGCCCCGTCTTACGGGGGAGGCCGGGAGGGGGAAGGCAACGCGAAGAATTTCGGTCGGGAAGAGTTCAGACTCATGGCCTTTCCCCCTCCGGCCCTTCGGGCCACCTCCCCCGTAAGACGGGGGCGGTAAGATATGATCTTGGTTGCTGCCCCGGCCCGTCACGCTTATATCGCCCCATGACCGACCGTTTGCTGATCGTCGATTTCGGTTCCCAGGTTACCCAGCTGATCGCCCGCCGCGTGCGCGAAGCCGGGGTTTACTGTGAAATCCTGCCCTTCCAGTCCGTCGATGACGCGAAGATCAAGGCGTTCGACCCGAGAGGCATCATCCTCTCCGGCGGCCCGGCCTCGGTGACCGAGGGCCAGTCGCCCACCGCCCATCCCGCCATCTTCAAAGCCGACGTGCCCGTGCTGGGCATCTGCTACGGCGAGCAGACCATGGCCAAGGAGCTGGGCGGCTCGGTCGAGAGCGGCCATCACCGCGAGTTCGGCCGCGCCGAGGTCGAGATCAAGGCCTCGACCCGCCTGTTCGAGGGCGTGTGGGAGCCGGGCGACCGCAAGCAGGTCTGGATGAGCCACGGCGACCGCGTGACGAAGCTGCCGGCCGGCTTCTCGGTCGTCGCCACCAGCGAGAACGCGCCCTTCGCCGCCATCGCCGACGAGAGCCGCGGCTATTACGGCGTGCAGTTCCACCCCGAGGTGATGCACACGCCCGACGGCGCCAAGCTGCTGCGCAACTTCGCGCTGAACATCGCCGGCGCCAAAGGCGACTGGACCATGGCGGCGTTCCGCGAGCGCGCCATCGAGCAGGTCCGCGCCCAGGTGGGCAAGGGCAAGGTGATCTGCGGCCTCTCCGGCGGCGTCGACTCGAGTGTCGTGGCCGTGCTGCTGCACGAGGCGATCGGCGACCAGCTGCAATGCGTGTTCGTCGACCACGGCCTCTTGCGCAAGGACGAGGGCGAGCAGGTCGTCCGCCTGTTCCGCGACCACTACAACATCCCGCTGATCCACGCCGACGCCTCGGAGACCTTCCTGAAGGCGCTGGCCGGCGTCACCGACCCGGAGAAGAAGCGCAAGACGATCGGCGCGCTGTTCATCGACGTGTTCGAGGCCGAGGCCAAGAAGATCGGCGGCGCCCAGTTCCTGGCCCAGGGCACGCTCTATCCCGACGTGATCGAATCGGTGTCCTTCACCGGCGGCCCGTCGGTGACGATCAAGAGCCACCACAATGTCGGCGGGCTTCCGGCACGCATGAACATGAAGCTGGTCGAGCCGTTGCGCGAGCTGTTCAAGGACGAGGTGAGGGCGCTCGGCCGCGAGCTGGGCCTGCCGGCCGACCTGGTGAACCGCCATCCGTTCCCCGGTCCCGGCCTCGCCATCCGCATCCCCGGCGACATCACCCGGGAGAAGCTCGACCTGCTGCGCGAGGTGGACGCCGTCTATCTCGACGAGATCCGCAAGGCCGGCCTCTACGACGAAATCTGGCAGGCCTTTGCAGTCCTCTTGCCGGTGCGCACCGTCGGCGTGATGGGCGACGGCCGCACCTACGACCAGGCCTGCGCCCTCAGGGCCGTCACCTCGACCGACGGCATGACCGCCGACTACTACCCGTTCGACCACGCCTTCCTGGGCAGGGTCGCCAACCGCATCATCAACGAATGCCGCGGCGTGAACCGGGTGACCTACGACATCACCAGCAAGCCGCCGGGGACGATCGAATGGGAGTGACGCCCCGTGGCCGTCATCCCGAGCCGAGCACCGACCTCACCCTGAGGAGCGAACGCAGTGAGCGTCTCGAAGGGTGGGCACGCGCACGGCGTCTGTTGCCCATCCTTCGAGACGCGCCGCTTCGCGGCGCTCCTCAGGATGAGGTAAGGGCTTGAATCGATTCAATTCATTTCCCGCCAGCCTCTCAGGATGAGGTGGTTGCGGTCCACGGATCGATGACCGCCAGACCCGCCGCCTCGAACGGACTGACGTCGCGCGAAGCCACCGCGAAATCATGCGCGGCGGCGATCGCCGCGATATAGCCGTCGGGCGTCGGGAAGCCCCGTCCGGCGGCCCGCGCCCGGACGGCGAGATCGCCATAGCGTTGCGCCGCCTTCGTATCGAACGGCAGGATCCTCACGCCGAACAGCGCCATCACGCCCTCCAGCGCGGCCGCCAGCCCGTCCTTGCGGCGACCCTCGGGCAGGGCGCCGATGCCGAACGTGAACTCGGCGATCGTCACGCTGGAGAGATACAGCGTCTCTGGCGCCTGTTCGTCGAGCCAGTCACGGATCGCCGGATCCGGCTCAGGCTTCATCGCCTCCGAGATGACGTTCGTGTCGAGCAGGATCATCGCAGGCGCGGCGGCTCGGCCGGCGTGCCGTCTCGGGTCTCGCCGAGAGCTTCCCCGAGCGCGTCGACGTCGGCGTTGGTGACTCCCAGATTCCGGCTCATCTCCGCCAGCGCCGTCCCCAGCCGCAGCCGCCCCTCCGGCCGCACGGCCGCCTCCAGGATCGCGCGAATCTCCGCTTCCGTGCTGCGATTGTGCTGCGCCGCCCTGATCTTCAGGGCGCGATGGGTCTCCTCGGAGAGATTGCGGATGGTGACGGCCGCCATGGATCGTCCTCCCGTTGGCTCGATACGGTGATATCACAATGGGGTCGGTGATATCGTATTTCAAGCGGAGCGCGAGGGTGCGACATCCGTTTCGACTGTTTCGTTTATTTCGGTTATTTCGTTTATAGTCCAAGAATTGTCGCCGGGACGCCGGCGCAATCCGGGCTATCATGGCGGGCCTGGGGGAGAGGCAGCCCATGAAAAACCGGTCGAGCGCTCTGTTCGCCCTAATCTGTTCGCTCGGCTCGAGCCCCTGCGTCGCGGCGGACACGCCAAGCGGGCAGGGCTTCTACGTCGGATTGTTCGGCGGCGCCGGCACGGCCTCGTCGATGAGCGCGCGGCAGGAAGGGGGCTTCTACCTTCCCGGCCCCTTGAACACGCGCGTCGGCGTCGATGCGCAGGGCAAGACCGGCGGCGAGCCCGTCGGCGTGCTGGGCCTCCAGGCGGGCTACGAAGGGCAGCGCCAGACCTTCGGGCCATCGGAATGGGCCCTGAAACCCGCCGCCGAGCTGGAGGGCCTCTACATCGGGCAGCAATCGCCGGTCGGCGACATGCCCATCACCCCGAGCGTCCTGGGAACGCAGTACGTCACCCTCCCCATGACCGTCGGCGTGGTGCTGGCGAACGCGGTCCTCACCGTCCATACGCCCTGGTCCAGCAGGATCTTTCCCTACCTTGGCGTGGGTGCGGGCGTGGCGCGCCTCTCCATCCAGGGGGCCAATTCCACCAATCCCAGCGAGCCCGGCATCAATCATTTCGACTCGAGGCCGGATGCGTCGGCGACGGCCTTCGCGATGCAATTCAAGGCCGGCCTGAAAGGGGAGGTGGCCCGGAACCTGCTCCTGTTCGCCGAATACCGGCACCTTTCCATCAATCCGACGCAGTACACGTTCGGCGAGACGCTTCCCCCTCACTTGCCGACGGATCCCTGGACGGTGAGCCTCGGGCGCCAGTCCTACAACCTGTTCGTTGCCGGTCTGCAGATCAGGTTCTGAAGGGCATCACTCTCGCCAGCCAGCGACGTCATGCCCGCCAAAGATCATGCGGCGAACGAAAGGTTGAGCTAACGAGGAACTGAAGCCCGGTGCTGGCGCGCTGGCGGTGTCGAGCCGCTGCATCTGTTCGGCGGTCAGCCGTAGATCGCCTGCAGCAATGTTGCTTTCCAGCTGGGACACCCTGCTCGCACCGATCAGCGTCGAGGCCACACCGGGGCGGCTCATTGTCCAGGCCAGCGCCACCTGTGCGGCCGGTCGATCGAGTTCGAGGGCGACGGCTTTCAGGACATCGAGAATGTCCCAATTGCGATCGACGAATTTGCTGTTGCCGAACGGGTTGGCGCCGCTCAATCGGCCGGTGTCGGCGGTGTTCCCCCGCGCATATTTGCCGCTGAGGAAACCGCCCGCCAGGGGGCTCCACGGCATGACTCCCATGGCGCCTTCGCGCGCCACGGGAAAGTGCTCCGCCTCCACATCGCGGGCGACCAGCGAATATTCGAGCTGCATCGCGATCGGGCCGGGAACGCGGCGTTCGCCGGCGATCGTCGCGGCCTTCATCGCCAGCCAGGCGGGCATGTCCGAGAAGCCGTAATAGCGGATCTTGCCGGCGCGAACGAGATCGCCCAGCGTCTGGACGATTTCCTCGACGGGCGTCACGCCGTCCCAGATGTGCATCCAGTAGAGGTCGACATAGTCGGTACCCAGCCGTTTGAGCGAGGCATCGAGCGCGCGGCGGATGTTCTTCGCGCCCGCGCCGCCCGCATTGGGATTGCCGCCCCCGGCCTGGGTCGCGGTCAGAGGGCTCGCCGAGCCGTTGAACCCGAACTTGGTGGCCAGCACGACCTCGTCCCGGCTTCCACTTTCGGCGATGAACCTGCCGACCAACGTCTCGCTCTCGCCACCCGAATAGATGTCGGCGGTGTCCACGAAGTTGCCGCCCGCCGCGCGATAGGCGTCGAAAATGGCACGGGAGGTCGCTTCGTCGGCGCCCCACGCGCCGGGACCGAAGGTCATCGTTCCGAGGGCGAGCGGGCTGACGACGAGGCCGGACCGGCCAAGCGTGCGGAAATCGGTGAGGGACATGATGTACTTTCCTAGCGTTCGCTATGAAAGCCATGATAGACAAACCCGGTCCCGTCCATTTATTTCAGAGTGATCGCTATGAAAGGCCCGGAAGAGCCGTCCCCCGCGCGCCGCAAGACCGGACGGCCGCTGTCGTTCGACCGCAACGCCGCGCTCGAACAAGCGATGCTGACCTTCTGGCGGCATGGCTATGAGACGACCTCGATCGTCGATCTCACGACGGCGATGGGGGTGACGGCACCCAGCCTCTACAGCGCCTTCGGCGACAAGAAGCGGTTGTTTCTCGAAGCCGCACGCCGCTATGCCGGAGACCTCGAGGCGATGGCCCGCGAGTTCCAGGGCGCGCCGACGGCGTATGACGCGGCAAACGCCATGCTGACCCGTGCCGCCATTGCCTATACGGGGGACACCACCCCCAAAGGGTGTCTGCTGGCCAGCGCGACCGCGAGCGGTTCGGCCGAAGCGTGCGACGTGCAGGGCGAGGTTGCCGGCATCCGCAGCGCCATCGCCGCCTGCCTCGAAGCAAGGATCAAGGCCGACGTGGTGAAGGGCACACTGCCCGCCGCCACCGATGCCGCTGCGCTGGCCGGCCTCATCATGGCCGTCGCGCAGGGAATGTCGGTTCTGGCGCGCGACGGAGCCTCGCGCTCGACCCTGTTCGGGATCGTTGCGGCGGCACTGGCGGCGTGGCCACAGACCGATGTGGCCCGCGCGGGTTCAGATCGGGACGACGGTTGAACGCTGGCTTGCAGTCGAACCGACGGTCCGGAGACGGCGCCGTCGGCCCCTCGATGAGGCACGGTGCGTCGACGCGATCGTGCGGCAGCGCCGCCCGGAAGGTCATGGTCGTCCAGCAGACATGCGGCGCCTCGGGAGCAGGCGCTGCCCCCGTGGAGCGCAGCCAAGTAACGGAATCAGATCAGCCCATCAAAGGGGACTCCTTTCGATTCCTTTTTAGATCATGACGCTCCAGGTCGACGCCGTCTGCCTCGACGAGACCCGCAAGGCCGGCCCCTACGACGAGACTAGCAGTCCTTCGCGTGCTGCTGCCGGTCCGCACCGTCGGCGTGATGGGCGATGGCCGTACCTACCATTAGGCCTGCGCCCCGAGAGCCGTCACTTCGACCGACGGCTTAACCGCCGACGACTATCCATTCGACCACGCCTTCCTCGGCCGGGTTGCCAACTGTATCATCAACGAATGCGGCGGCGTGAACTGGGTCACCTGCGACATCACCAGCAAGCCGCCGGAGAACGATTGAGTGGGCGCGAGCAACCCCAGTGTTGACCATGGGGGATAACTACACAGTAAAGATGGCAGCGCGGATATTCCGACTGATCTCGACTAACAGTTCGATCCATTGCGGACGGCGACCCCTTAGGCGCTGAGGCCTCTCTCGCTGGGGTATCGGACCGGCCGCTTCTGCCAAACTTTGGTCATTTAGACAAAGACGGTGAGCGACACTTACGCCGCTGCGATCGGCCAGCTCAATGAGTTCGTGTTAGCGAATACATGTAAGCCATCGGGTGCTTCATCATCGTTTCCCGCTGCTTGCGATTGAAACTGAAGCTACTGCTGAAGAAATCAGCAACCGCTTTTCCAATTTCTTTCGATTCGGAGCCGGCGGCCGCGGCCGCGCCGGCGGTCAGCGCCACGGGTAGCCCGAGCCCGGAGGCGAGAGAGAGCGCCGTTACAACGGTCGCAACGACGACCGGCCTCAGCACAAGATCCAATCTGCTAGCACCAAGCGCTTCTCGGAGGTCCTTGAGATCAAAGTCCATCTTCTCTCGGAATTGGCGATTTAGCTCGTCCCGTTCAAACTGATCCAGCGCCTTGCCCAAAGCGATTGTGTGGGCTTGGACTGCGTCGGCATAAGCATGCCGCATCTTCGTATAGTCTCTCCCATGTCGTTCGGACGCCTCACGCTTTCGTAGCGAGATGAGATTCTCAATAGGGATGCTTGTCGCGTCGATCAGGTCAAGGGTGATGGGAACTACCTCGGCCTCTGTCGCGGATCGCTGATCCCCGCTTCCGATCATGCCATAAGCCATCATTCGGTCGGTCACGCGCGCAAATTGAGAACCGGCGCACGCGTCCGCGAGTTTGGCCATTACGAGCAAGCCGCCTTCTTCTGTGAAAGGATAATCCCCATTCGGAAGCGGCAGTTCGGTGAGACGATGGCTACGCATCAAGTTCCAAGTCGCTTCCGAGAGCTTCTGCGGCCAAATTTCATATGGGTCGTTCGGTTGGTCCACCTGACCGACATAATATAGGTTTGAGGGAAGCATCCCGGCCTTAAGCGTTTTCTCTATATCGGCGTGCATCCGCTTCTGCTGCGACTCGTTCGGTACGATCGAGGAGCCGATCAACTCCCAAGCCTCCGCCATGTCTCGGCGACCCGAATAGTCTGGTCGATAGTCGTTCATTGGAACGATCGTGTGAAGTTTATCCCAAAGCAGCAGCGAGGACTGCATGATTGGACGGCTGTGAACCTGAGATCGCGGATAATATATGGCGGATCGCATGGGCGGCTCCAAGCTGTTCGGGTACGTTGTGCCAACTAGGGCTCTGCGGACGCTGACGCCGTAATGATTGAAAGGCTGGTTGAAGGCGCTGTGGGGTGCGTTTGCGGATTGGATGTTGACGCTGGAACGGTGGGGAGAAGCGTCCGTCATCTACCTACCGACCGCTATGAAGCGATCGCGTAGGATGCTGTTTATGCCTTTAGTCGATGACTGCTCTGAAGCCAGGGAAGTAGGTGGAGATGGGCGTATCTGCATCGGCGTCAGATTCTAGTGCACGACGCACTTGGCTGCCGATTTCCGAGCGATAGGTCTCAATCTTAGGCACAAGCGAATAGATGGTGGAGTTGTCGATCCTTATCGTTCTCATCTGCCCAATGTCGAATGGCAGACTATCTCCCACTCGTACGATTTGAACTACTGGCAGCCGCGTGGCGTGACGGAGTGCTAGTTCGTAGAAAACGTTTGGATTGTGGAAGGAGAGGTCGGCAATTACAAGTCGAGCGCGCATGATGTATTCGATCACCTGCCGAGTAATCATCCCTGGCTTGTCGATGGCGTCGGCACGGATCACTTTAAGGCTAAAAGGTTCAAGAGCTGGCTCGACAATATTGCCCAGAAACAAGTCAGAGTGAGCGCGTTGTTCGGAGCCCGTTTCTCCGATGGGAGTTATGTAGAAACACGTTGTTTGAAAATCCGCATGCTCCTGCGTAACAATTTGACCGCGCGCCGGTTCTCGGAGTTCGTGTCCGAGCGTTCCCGCTGAAGTCTGTTGGCCTACGGTTGGTCCTGAGGCCGGAATCATGTCTGTCAGGTGTTCAACAGTAATGATGCGCTCGGCGCCAGACAGCGTCTGCAGTAATCCCACGAACCGCAGGTTCACGACGAAGGTGTCGACGCCTTCTTCGGCGAAGGCATCGGCAACGCCTTGCTCTTTTATTGCGTCGATGAGTACGGCGCGGGCAGGTAGCTTGGTGCCCTTGAACCGCTCATAGAGGTGATTGAATGGTTCAATGTCTTGAATGGCGAGCTTCACGCGTATGCGGGCTTGCTCGCGGGCAGGAGCGCTTTCATCAACAGCCTTTGCGCCGTCAGGGGTGAGCTCTAGATACTCCGCGGCATAACTGCCGGATATAAGCCCATAGCGGTTTGCATTTGTAATCAACATCCGGCTAGCACCGCTCTCCGGCGCTTTTTGGATATCGTCGAACAGAGTGAGGCGGCGAACTTTCTGGCCACTTCCAACGCGCAACAAGTCGACCGCCAGCGACATGGCCTCCTCGAACGAGGCTGCAGGAAAAGGACGCTGTGTTCGTGATCGGCGCTTTGCGAGTGTCTCTTCAGTAGTTGGCAGAGTCGCGGTCCTATCCGCCGACGACTTTCGTGGACGGGATTTGCGGGCTTTTTGAGCGTTAGTGTTCATGGGCTACATCATACACTGAGAGCGCGGCACGCACGGGTTGTGGATATCTTCCGATTATGCTCGATAAAGTGACCCCACATTCGGACGGCCAGATCGGGTGAAGGTCGAGCGTCGCTGTATCACTATCCCCAATGCTCTCGGCCGGCTCGTCCTGTAACTGGCGCCGAAATAGGGTGGAGTCTAAGCCCAAACTGAACTGGGCAGGGGGCGGCCGTACCTGTCTGCAGCGCTCGCATCCCGCCCATCCGCAACCTCATCCTCGTCCTCAGGGACCAACTGAGCACTTGCAAAGGTTCTTGCTTCGACGGGGATCGCTTGCCGCCGTCAGGCCCGGCCTCTCGACAGGATCCGGCGGCTCAGCGATTTGACCCGGCGCCAGAGCGGCGACAGCACGCGGCTGGTCAACGGGATCGCCAGCAGCCCGATTACGAGTCCGGCCACGCCGAAGCCGGCGGCTTCCACCGCCCAGGCGACGACCGGCTTGGCCACGGGAACGGCGCGCGCGACGGCGGCGCCGGCGTCGTGCAGCATATGCGTCGGTCCGCCCAGGCCATAGGCGTCGAGGCCGTGCAGGATGATGCCGCCGCCGACCCAGATCATCGCCGCCGTGCCGATCGCCGCGAGCGCCTTCAGGAGATGCGGCATGGCCCGCACGATCGCGCGGCCCGTGACGCGCAACGGCGCGGCCAGCGCCGAGGCCGGCGACAACCGGGCCAGCGCCAGGCCGAAATCGTCCGCTTTGACGATCAGGGCCACGGCGCCGTAGACCGCCGCGGTGATGCCGACGGCCACGACGGCGAGGATGATCGCCTGTTTCAGCCAGCCGTCCGCCGGCAGGGCGGCCAGCGTGATCGCCATGATCTCGGCCGAGAGGATGAAGTCGGTCTTGATGGCGCTCGCGATCTTCTGATCCTCGAGGGTCTGCGCATCGAGGACGACCGGCTCGATCGTCGCCTCATGAGCCTGCGCCGCGTGCGGGAAAACGACTTCGTAGAGCTTCTCCGCGCCTTCGTAGCAGAGGTACGCCCCGCCGATCATCAGAAGCGGCGTGATCGCCCCGGGCAGCAGGACGCCCAGGGCCAGGGCCGCGGGGAGGAGGATCAGGAGCTTGTTGCGCAGCGAGCCGAGCGCGATCCGGCCGATGATCGGCAGCTCCCGCGCCGGGCTGAACTCGGTGACGTAACGTGGAGTGACGGCCGTGTCGTCGATGACCACGCCGGCCGCCTTGACGCCGGCCTTTGCCGCCTGTCCGGCGATGTCGTCGATCGAGGCGGCGGCGAGCTTCGCCAGGGCCGCGATGTCGTCGAGCAGCGCCACGAGACCGACGCTCATGGCCGCACCTCATGCTGAAGCGACCAAGGACGCCGAAGCGACCGGGGAGAGCAGCTCAAGGGGCCCACTTACCTCATCCTGAGGAGCGCCGTGAAGCGGCGCGTCTCGAAGGATGGGCAACAGGCAAGGTGCGCGTTCCCACCCTTCGAGACGGCCCTTCGGGCCTCCTCAGGGTGAGGTCGGTGCTGGAATGCTCGGCTCGATTCAATCTGGCCCATGAACGCTCTAGGTGGGGGATGGCGAAGCCGCGGTCAAGGCTGGGCGGACGACGCTTTGAGTCCTCACGGCGACCGATCGGTGAACCGGGCAGGGGCTTCGGCCGTATCTGTCAGCAGCGCCCGCATGCCCCCCATCCGCAACCTCATCCTCGTCCTGGGCGACCAGCTCTCGCCCGCGATCACCAGCCTCGCCGCCGGCGATCCGGGGCGGGATCTCGTGCTCATGGCCGAGCTGGGGGACGAGGCGCGCTCGGTGCGCCATCACAAGAAGAAGATCGCCTTCCTGTTCTCGGCGATGCGCCACTTCGCCGAGGAGCTGCGCGGGCGGGGCTGGACGGTCGAGTACGTGACCCTGGACGCCGCCGGCAATCGCGGCTCCTTCACCGCGCAGCTGGGCGAGGCGATCGCCCGCCATGGCCCTGAGCGGGTGGTCGTCACCGAGGCGGGCGAGTGGCGGGTCCGGCAGATGCAGGCCTCGTGGGCCGAGCGGTTTTCACTGCCCGTGGACATCCTGCCGGACGAGCGCTTCCTGTGCTCGTCGGGCGATTTCGCGCGCTGGGCGGCGGGGCGCACGGCGCTGCGGATGGAGTATTTCTATCGCGAGATGCGCCGGCGCACCGGGCTGCTGATGGACGGCGACGCGCCCGCCGGCGGCCGCTGGAACTTCGATGCGGAGAATCGCAAGCCGGCCAAGGCGGATCTGTTCATGCCGCGGCCGCCGTCGTTCGCGCCCGATGCGGTGACGCAGGAGGTGCTGGCGCTGGTCGAGGCGCGGTTCGGCGATCATTTCGGCGATCTCGCGCCGTTCGGGTTCGCCGTCACCCGCGCCGATGCCGAGGTGGCGTTCGAGGCGTTTGTGGAGCGCGCGCTACCGAAGTTCGGCGACTATCAGGATGCGATGCTGGCGGGCGAGCCGTTCCTCTATCACGCCGTCATCGCGCCGTATCTCAACTGCGGCCTGCTCGATCCGCTGCGCGTCTGCCGCCGGGTCGAGATCGAGTGGCGGGCGGGGCGGGTGCCGCTGAACGCGGCGGAAGGGTTCATCCGGCAGATCATCGGCTGGCGCGAATATGTCCGCGGCATCTACTGGCTGAAGATGCCGGGCTACGAGCGCAGCAACTTCTTTGGCCACACGCGCAAGCTGCCCGGCTTCTACTGGACGGGCGAGACCGCGATGGCCTGCGTGCGCGCGGCGGTGACGCAGACGCGCGAGCAGGCCTATGCCCATCACATCCAGCGGCTGATGGTCACCGGCAACTTCGCGCTGCTGGCCGGGATCGATCCGCACGAACTGCACGAATGGTATCTGGCGGTCTATGCCGACGCCTATGAGTGGGTCGAGCTGCCGAACACGGTGGGCATGAGCCAGTTCGCCGATGGCGGCCTGCTGGCCTCCAAGCCCTATGCGGCGAGCGGCGCCTACATCAACCGCATGTCCGACTATTGCGGCGGCTGCCGCTACGACGTGAAGCAGCGGACCGGGCCGCGGGCCTGTCCCTTCAACGCGCTGTATTGGGATTTCATTTCGCGCCATCGCGGGAAGATCGGCCGCAATCCGCGCATGGCGCAGATGGTCCGCACCTACGACAAGTTCCCGGCCGACGAGCGGCACCGCATCGCCGACAGCGCCGCCGCTTTCTTGGCGAGCCTGTGACCGCCAAGTCTGTGACCGCGAAGCGCTACACCAAGTCGACCCTGCCGCAGAAGACCTGCGCCGCCTGCGGCCGCCCCTTCGCCTGGCGCAAGAAGTGGGCGCGCGACTGGGACCAGGTGAAGACCTGCTCGGAGCGCTGCAAGGGCGAGCTGCGCCGCAAGGCGCGGCCGCCGGCGAGCGTGCCCTAGGGTCTTTCCGACTGAGACAGAATCACGTCGGACCTCCCAGGAAACACCTCACCCTGAGGAGCGCGCCGCAGGCGCGCGTCTCGAAGGGTGGGCACGAGCACCCCGTCTGTTGCCCATCCTTCGAGACGGCCCTTTGGGCCTCCTCAGGATGAGGGTTTGTGGGTGAATTTTAGGCGGAAAGAGTCTGGCCTGCCGGGCAGCGGCGACGGCCGCCCGCCGAGTCCGAGGGGACAATCGGCCGCAAGACCGTAACCCGGCTGTGGCTTGCGTTGGCGCTGCTTTCCCGCCAGCAACGCCCCCATGATCCGTCTCGACAACATCAGTAAGCAGAACGGCCACCAGATCCTGTTCATCGACGCGTCGATGGGCCTCCAGAAGGGGGAGAAGGCGGGGCTGGTCGGACCCAACGGCGCCGGCAAGACGACGCTGTTCCGCATGATCTCGGGCCAGGAGCAGCCCGATGACGGCCAGGTGACGATCGATGCCGGCATGACCATCGGCTATTTCAGCCAGGACGTCGGCGAGATGTCGGGCATGAGCGCCGTCGCGGCGGTGATGGACGGCGTCGGGCCGGTGAGCGCGCTGGCGGTCGAGATCGCGCAGCTCGAGGCGGCGATGGCGGACCCTGCGCAGGCCGACAACATGGACGCGCTGGTCGAGCGCTATGGCGAGGTGCAGGGACGCTTCGAGGAGCTCGACGGCTATGCGCTCGATGCCCGCGCGCGCGAGGTGCTGGCGGGGCTGTCGTTCAGCCAGGAGCGGATGGACGGCGATGTCGGGCTGCTGTCCGGCGGCTGGAAGATGCGCGTGGCGCTGGCCCGCATCCTGCTGATGCGGCCCGACGGCATGCTGCTCGACGAGCCGTCCAACCATCTCGATCTCGAAAGCCTGATCTGGCTGGAGGACTTCCTCAAGAACTACGAGGGCGCGCTGCTGATGACCAGCCACGACCGCGAGTTCATGAACCGCATCGTTGGCAAGATCATCGAGATCGACGGTGGCACGCTCACCACCTATTCGGGCAACTTCGACTTCTACGAGGTCCAGCGGGCGCTCTCCGAGAAGCAGCGGCAGGCGCAGTTCGAGCGCCAGCAGGCGATGCTGGCCAAGGAGATGAAGTTCATCGAGCGCTTCAAGGCGCGCGCGAGCCACGCCGCCCAGGTGCAGAGCCGGGTGAAGAAGCTCGACAAGATCGAGAAGGTCGAGCCGCCACGGCGCCGTCAGTCGGTGCGGTTCGAGTTCCGCGCGCCGCCGCGCTCGGGCGAGGACGTGGTGAGTTTCCGGCGCGTCCACAAGGGCTATGGCACGCAGCCGATCTACCAGGGGCTCGACCTCAGGCTGCGCCGGCAGGAGCGCTGGTGCGTGCTGGGCGCCAACGGGGCCGGCAAGTCGACCCTGCTCAAGCTGGTGGCCGGCGCGGCCGAGCCGGACGAGGGCAGCGTGACGCTGGGCGCCAGCGTTAAGATGGGCTACTTCGCGCAGCACTCGATGGACCTGTTGGACGGCGAGGAGACGATCTTCGAATCGCTCGACAGCTCGTTCCCGCAGGCCGGCACCGGCGCCCTGAAGTCGCTGGCCGGCTGCTTCGGCTTCTCCGGCGACGATGTCGAGAAGCCCTGCCGCGTGCTGTCGGGTGGCGAGAAGGCGCGGCTGGTGATGGCCAAGATGCTGTTCGACCCGCCCAACTTCCTGGTGCTCGACGAGCCCACCAACCATCTCGACATGGCGACCAAGGAGATGCTGGTCGCGGCGCTCGCGGACTTCGAAGGCACCATGCTTTTCGTGAGCCACGACCGCCACTTCCTGGCCGCGCTGTCGAACCGGGTGCTGGAAGTCACGCCCGAAGGCGTGCATCAATATGGCGGAGGATACACGGAATACGTGTCCTCGACGGGCAGGGAGGCGCCGGGCCTGCACCCGGGCTGACGGAAATTCTTCAGCGCAGTGTCGGCTTGCGCCGGCCTCGTTCGTCGTTCCGGGGGAAGGACAACCCCGAACAAGGAGACGGACATGCGCGTGATGGTGCTGGTGAAGGCGACCGAGGATAGCGAGAAGGGGTTCGTCCGCTCGCCGGGGACGGCAGCGTTGATGGAAGCCATGGGCCGGTTCAACGAGGAGCTGCAGAAGGCCGGCATCCTGCGCGACGGCGATGGGCTCAAGCCCACGTCGGAGGGCCGGCGCGTCGCCTTCGATGGTGCGGGCCGCACGGTCCGGCAGGGGCCGTTCTCGCCGGCGCGGGAGCAACTGGCGGGTTTCTGGCTGTGGGAGGTCAAGGACATGGACGAGGCGGTGGCCTGGGTAAAGCGCTGTCCCAATCCCATGCCGGGACCGAGCGAGATCGAGATCAGGCCGCTCTACGAGATGTCCGACCTGGAATGAGACGCCGGGGGCGCGACTCCGGTCGCGCGTCTCATCGCTTCGCCGCCGCGTGCCTCTGCTTCGCAGGGACGAGGGGCGGCACCCGCGTCGTGGCGACGAGATCGAGCCACACTCTCGCGGCGTGCGAGAGAAAGGCGCCGCGGCGCCAGATCATGGCGATGCGCCAGTCCGTGTCCGTCTCGGCGAGGCGCACGCGGGCGACGGAACGGTGCTTGCGCTGCTCGGCAATCATCCGCGGCAGGAAAGCGACCCCCATGCCCGTTGCAGCGAGTGCGACGATGAAGTCGATCTGGCTGCTGCGCGCGACGACGGTCGGTTCGAAGCCGCGTCGGTGGCACGCCTCGAGGATGATGCGGTTGAGGGCAAATCCCGACTCGAACAAGATGAACGGCTGTTCGCGCAAGGCTGCGAGGTCGAGGGAGCGCCGGCGCGCCAGCGGGTGATCCGGCGCGAGCAGGACGGTCAAGGGCTCGCGTTTGACCTCCTGCCATTCAAATCCGTCGGACACGGGGAGGAGGGAGGCGGCGAGTTCGATCTCGCCGGACATCAGGACCTCTTCCAGCCGGTCGCTGCCGTACTCCACCAGCCGGATGTCGATGCCGGGGTAGCGCTTGCTGTAGACGGCAAACAGCGGGGCAAAGAGCACGTCGCTTCCGACCGGCGGCAGGCCGAGGCGCAGTGTGCCGCGCTTGAGGCCGCGCAGTTCGCCCAGTTCGGCGATCAGGTCCTCCCGCTCGGTGAGGATGCGCTGGGCCCGGTGCAGGACGATCTCCCCGGCGGCCGTGAGCCTGCTGCGATGGCCGATTCGGTCGAGCAGCGGCACGCCGATCTCGTCCTCCAGCTGTTTGACCGCCTTGCTGATCGTCGACTGGGTGGCGGAGACGGCTTTGGCGGCCTGCGAGAAGCCTCCCTGGCGGACCACTTCGACGAAAGCGCGCAGCGTGCGAATCTCCATATCATTCCATATCAGAATAGAATGTAGTCATTCAATTCATTTCAAGAATGTCCTGCGGCATCCTAGCTTCGCCGGGAGAGGAGCAGCCGATGAGCGTTTCTTCGATCATGGTCCGTGTCCGGCATGGCGTTCGCCGCAGCCCGCCCCTGCAGATCGGGTTGGTCGTGGGGTTCTGGCTCGCCGGAGAGGGCATCGCAAAGCTGGCCGGCCTGCCTGTTCCGGGCAGCGCGATCGGCATGCTGCTGGTTCTCGCGCTGCTGGCCACCCGAAGGCTGAGCGTGCACAGCCTGCGGCGGGGCGCCGAGTGGTTCATCGGCTACATGGTTCTGTTCTTCGTGCCCGCCGTGATGGCGCTGCTCGATCACGGCGAACTCATCGGCCTGCTCGGCCTGAAAATTCTGGCCGTGATCGTTGGCGGCACCTTCAGCGTCATGCTCGTGACCGGCTTCATCGTCGATCTCTGCACCAGGTGGGGGGCCCGCGATGCCGCGGTTCATGCCAGCGGGGGTTGATCCCACCCTTCAGGCGATCTTCTGGTCGGCGGCGACGATCGCGCTCTATCTCGGGGCGAGGGCGATCTACCGGCGCTGGCCGCGCTGGTGGCTGATGCCCCTGGCGATCGCGCCGCTGGCACTGATCATGACGGCGCTCGCCCTTCATACCAGCTATCGCGACTACAGCCGGGGAACCCATTGGCTGGTGAGCCTGCTGGGGCCCGCCACGGTCGCCTTCGCCGTGCCGATCTATGAGAAGCGCGGCCTCATCCGCCGGCACTGGCGCGTTCTGGCCGCGGGCATGGTGCTGGGCAGCGCCACCTCGATGCTGACCGCCTGGGGGCTGGCGCGGCTGCTTGGATTGAACGACACGCTGACCTTGAGCCTCTTGCCGCGGTCCATGAGCACGTCATTTGCCATGACTGTGTCGGGCGAGATCGGCGGCGCGCCCGATCTGACGGCCGTGTTCGTCATCGTCACGGGAGTCGTGGGCGCGGCGATTGGCGATGTCCTGCTGCTGCGATTGCCCATCCGCTCGAGCCTTGCCCTGGGTGCCCTGCTGGGCGTTGCCGCCCATGGCGCCGGCACCGCCAAGGCCCACGAGATCGGCCAGGAGGAGGGCGCCGTCGCCGGCCTCGTGATGGTGCTGGTCGGGTTGCTCAATGTCTTGCTGGTGCCACTGCTCATGATGGCCCGGACTCTGGCCTGAGCCGCATCCTCGACGGGGATGAGCGCCACACGAGGGGAGCTTGGCTCCGCTCTGCCGCCGCAGGCCGCGAAGGGGCGACCTCAGCGTAGCGAATTGAACCAGTCGAGGACGGTGGACTTGCCGTTCAGGACAGGCGAGTCGCCGTAAAGGCTCGCCAGGAAGGTGGCGCGGTGACTGGCGTCTTTCACCGGCACGCCGTCCATGTCACGTCCTCCCGCTGCCAGCGCCATCTTCACGAGGCCGGGATACAGCGCCTCGTCGGCCAGGCCATAGTAGAAGCGGATCGGGGAATCGTAGTCCCAGAAGGTCGTGCTGTTGGCCGCGAGACGGCGCAGGAACTTGCCGTTCGTCGCATGGGTGAAGCGGTCGAAGAATCCGTCGGTCAGGAAATCGGCAGCCGGCGGCAGCGTCTTCGCGGTTTCGGCGTCGAGCTTGGAGTCGGACCAGTATTTTTCGGCGAAGGCGCGGTATTGCGGCTTGATCGCGGTCTCGAAGAGATCGGTCAGGCCGTAATAGCGCCGGTAGCTGCCCATCAGGACGATCAGGCAGGGCACGATCCAGGCGGGCGGCAGCGGATAGGATTTCTCCGTCGAAGGGATGAAGGACTGCGGGCTGGACCAGTAGTGGAACGTGTCCGGCAGATCGTTGAACGGGCTCTGGGCGGCCGTCGCCGCAACCGTCGTGCCGCGTCGCTGCAGGTCCTGTTTTAGCCACTGGGTGTTCAGGGCGCCTTGCGACCAGCCATTGAGGAACAAGGCGGAGGGGCGCCGGCCTGATCTCTCGAGTTCGCTCAGGCCCGCTTGCAGCACGTCGAGGCAGCACCGGACCGTGGCGTCCTTGACCGCATAGGCCTCGCCCCGGCCTTCACGGAAGGGCCCCTTGCCGAGATAGTCCGCGGCGATGACGGCGTAACCGTTGCCGGCGAAGCGCTGGACGTTGAACAGGGTTTCGATCGAGTCGACGTTGTCGCGCAGTGCGTAGTTTTCGGAGGCGAGCCTGATCAGGTTCGAGGGGACCTGGTCGAAGGACAGGATCGTGCCATGCTGCCAGGAGACAACCGGCAACGGTCCGCTATGGCCGGCGGGGACCGCGAGGAGTCCGCTGACCTCGACCGGCTCGCCCGTTTCCGGAACGCGTGTCAGCGTCGAAATGCGGCTGAGCTCCACGTCGTAGCGCGCCGCGTGGCGGCCGGGCGAGAAGGGGCCGACGACGCTTCCTTCGTTGAAAGCCGCAAAGAACGTTGACGCGAGACTGTCGAGCCGCTCCTTCGATACGTGGACACGAGGGACGGCCGGTTGCGCCTGTGCCGCGAGGGGAAGGGTCAACCAGGCGGCGCTTGCTGCCGCCGACGTCAGAAGGTTTCGCCGGTCAATATCGCGCGCGGTCAAGGAACGGCTCCACGAGCCGGGGTGTTCGGCATGAGTATCACTTTCATTTTATGAAGCGTGACCCTTGGAGAGGTCACTGCACGGTCGCAGCAATTTCAAGTATGATAAATAGAATTCTCCTGGAGAGTCCGATAAGGGAATGGGATGGCCGGCTGCGGAATCGAGAATAAAAAACTAGCCAGTGCCGCCGTCGAGGAACTTCTTTGTCATTCCACTGCCCTGGGCAGGATCGACGATCTTGTGCGTCGTTCACCGGATGCGTGGAACGTTACCTATCCGGGACTGGACTCTCTACGCACCTTCGAGGGCGAGGCGCGGCGCCTTCGCATTTGCATTGCAACCGAAGACATCGTTGGGCCGGTGCGCAATGGCGGCATCGGCACGACCTACTCCGCGCTTGCCGAACTCCTGGCCGACCTGGGTCACGAGGTGACGATTCTCTACCTCAAGGGACACGAGGTGGAGAACGAGACGATCGAGCACTGGGCGGACTATTACGCGGTCAAGAAGATCCGCTTCGTCCCGGTGCCGAACTATGCGCGACTGGACCGGTATCCGGTCGGCGGCGATCGATGGGCACATGCGTCCTACAACATGTTCCGCTACCTCTCGGACCATCCCTCGGACGTCGTGCACGTCTCGGAATGGCGCGGGGCAGGGTATTTCAGCCTGCTCGCCAAACGCCAGGGGCTGGCCTTCCGCAATACGCTCTTCATCGTTAAGACCTCTTCACCCTGGCTATGGAACAGGCTCTACGGGTTGCAGCCCTTCCAGCGACTGGATGATCTCGCGAAGGTGAACGCCGAGCGCCGCAGCGTCGAGCTGGCGGACATGGTCATCGGGGGCAGCCTGCATCTGCTGCGCTGGATGCACAGCCAGGGCTACGACATGCCGCGCGACAGGATCTTCGTGCAGCCCAACGTTGCGACCTTCGAGCATCTCGCCGGCCTTGCGCGAAGCCGGAACTGGCAGCAGGGGACGCGTCATCCCATCGACGAGATCGTCTTCTTCGGCCGACTGGAGGCACGGAAGGGGCTTCTGATCTTCATCCAGGCGATCAAGCGCCTGATCCGCCAAGGCACCGCTCTGCCGCCCAGGATCTCCTTCATGGGCAAGCCCGGCGAGCCGGTGCTGGAGCGCACGGGCGAAGACGTCGTCGGGTACATCAGGGCCGAAAGCGCCTCGTGGCCGACCAAGGTCGAGATCCTCTCCGACTTCCAGCAGTACGAGGGCGTTGAATATCTGCTGGGCGGCAACCGGCTGGCCGTCATGCCGTCGCTGATCGAAAACTCCTCGCTCGCCGTCTACGAGGCCGTGATCTGCAAGGTACCTTTCATCGCCTCGGATTCCGGGGGGACGCCCGAGCTGGTCGCCGCAGCCGATCATCCGCACGTCCTCTGCCCAGCGCATCCCGTGCCGCTGGCCGACAGGCTTGCGCTGGCGCTCGAGCAGGGCGGCTACGTCGCGGCGCCGAGTTTCGACAACGGGGAAAATCTGGATCAGTGGCGCCGCTTTCATCAGGACCTTGGGCGAGGCCTCCTTGCGGAGCTGCTGCCGGCCGAGTTCCGCGAGTCCGCGCCGCCCCCCACCATCTCCGTGTGCATTTACCACCCCGAAAGCGACGAGAGGCTTGCCGCGACGCTCGCCTCCCTGAAGGCCCAGGATCATCGACAACTCGAGATCCTGATCGCCGTCGATACCAACGACAATGAAGCCGTCGACCGGGCTCGTGCCCAGGCCACGGAACTCGGGCTTACCGCGGCCGTCATTCCGACCTTCGACTTCGACGCGGGACTCGCGTTCAATACACTGGCGGACGAGGCCAGCGGCGAGTTCGTCTTTTTCCTGTGGTCCGGCTCGACGCTGAATGCCGCCGCCCTGTCCACGCTTGGGGATGTCGCGGTACGGTGCAGGGTGGACCTGCTCACCTACTTGTTCCGGGTCGTCTATGGCGAGGCAGAGGCCAGCCGTCCCTATCTCAACGTCGCGTTGCTGGGCGATTTCGCCCAAGCGTTCTTCCATACCGACATCACGCCGCTGCCCCTGTTCGTGCGGCGCGAGGCCTTTCTCCTGCTGGGCGGCTTCACCCGGGACTATCGCGTTCTCGGGCATGATCACGAATTCGTTTCGAAGGCGCAGCTGGCGGGACTGCACTGCCAGTCCGTCCTCTGCGAACTCGGCACGGTGGAAGGCTGGAGCGCGGAACGGTTGCGCGAGCGGGGGTATGATCGCTCGGTGTCGGAGTTCCGGGCGGCGCGACCGCAGCTCGCTGCGGCGCCGCTGGTGCTGCGCGAGCTGCTGATCATGGCAAAGGGTCTGCAGAAGAACCTCGGAAGGCGCGGCCGCCTCGGCGGCTCGATGGCCCTGGCCGTGCAAGCCAAGAAGAGCGCTGCGCGTAGCGTCGTGCAATTGCTGGCGGCCCTGGCGCTGAGAATTCCCGGACGCATTCGGCGGAACAAGCTGAAGGCGGAGCGGCGGGCGCGGGGGCTTTCGGTGCGCGCCGCGGCGCACGGTGGCGCACTCGTTCACCTCGTGAGCGACCAGGAATTGAAGGTTCGGCCTGGCGTGCAGGCGCAACTGGCCGTGCGCAATCTCGCCATTCACTGGCACTCCGATGCGGATGGAAAGCGGTATGTCGGGCGGCTCTTCGGTGTTCATCGCGGGGTGGTCTACGGCTGGGTGCGTGACGAAGACAGGCCCGACCGGACGGTCGAGATCGAGGCGGATTTCGGCGACGGTCGCAAGCGAGTGGTGCCGGCGAACATCGAATCGACGGCGATCCTGCCGGCACGCGTCGGAATGCGCGGGCATTGTTTTGCCATGCCGATTTGGCGCGGCCCCCATGGCTTTCGGGGAGACTGGCGGACGGCCGACGTCGTGTTGCGCGTCAGGGGGGCGGACCTGATGATCGGCGAACTATCGGTTCCGGCGGACCCTCGCGCGTTGGAGGCCGCGGGCTACGACGGCCACTGCGACGTGGTGGATTCAACGATCCGGGGGTGGGCCTGGCAACCGGCGCATCCGGAAAATTCCATCGACATCGCTGCCTTCGTCGATGGCAAATTCCTTGGCCGCACGACGGCGAACTACGTCCGGGACGATCTGCGCTCGCTGCAGATCGGGACCGGGGCCTACGGATTCGCCATATCGATCCCGCGCCAGCTGCGAGAGGGCGCGCCGCATCGCATCGAGGTCGTCATCGCGGATTCGGGTCTTCTCCTCAATCGCGGGCGCCTCCTGCTGGTGGGCGACAAGCTCACCCCGGTGAAGTAGCGTCGGTTCAGCCCGTCAGAGGTCGCGCAGGAGGAGCTTCTGCGCGTAGCGCGCGACCAGGCGTGCGTCGATCGAATCGCCACAGGCCTCGAACACAAGAGCACGCGCCCCGGCTTCGTCCAGTTTGATGGCCTGGACGTCAGCGCGAACCGTGTTGCGGCGGTATCGCACGGCCGGCCATTGCAGGGCGCCGATGCGGAGGCCGGCCCCCTGCGCCTTGGCGAGGGTCACCCAGTCGAGGCTCGGATAGTCGTATCCGAGATCGTGGAATCCGCCCAGCGCGCTGAACGTCCTTCGCCTGACCGCCATGGCCGTGTCGCCGAACGCATTGAAAAAGAGCCCGGCTGAATGGGCAGCTCCCAGGAAGAGCAGACGGCCGGCGCTTACAGCGGCAAGCGGGTCGCCGTCCCCGTCGTCGAATACGTCGAGAGAAGAAACGACGATGTCGTGCGTCTCCGTCGACGCCGCACGCACAAGCCGTTCCAAGCCTCCCGCAACGAACGTGTTGTCATCGTCGAGGAACACGACAACGTCCGAGCGCGCCTCTGCGAGACCGCGATTGTAAGCGGCGCTCTGGGGGAGCGGGTCCTTCAATTCCAGGATCCGGAGTCCGGGGCGATCGCCGGCGATCTCGCGAATCGACTGCTCCATGTCGGGAATCGGGCTCGCATTGTCGATAACGATGACTTCGACCTCTTTCCCATCGATCGTCCGAGGGATGGAGGCCAGGGCCTGGCGCAGGAAGCGAAGGCGATTGTAGTGGAGGATGCAGACCGTGACGCTGTCTGTGTCCCGAGGCGGGGAGGGGGCGCCCCGGCGCATCAGGTCCACCGCCAACTGCGCCCAGTCCACCTCGCCGCGGTCGTCATTGGGCGCGTCACCGTCTCGGAGGGCAAGGGCAATCGATTGTTCCAAGCGGGTCGCCAGCTGCCGGTCGGCCATCGGCCGCGCGACGAGGGCTACATGCCGACCTGACGATGTGCGAAGGGAGTGAAGCTCGTCGATGCCGGAAGAGACGGACACGGCCAGCCGACCCGGCCCGCAGGCGTACCGGATCGCGCTCAATCGGTCCGATTCTTCGACAACCGCGAAGCGGAACGGCCAGTTCGATGCTTTCTGGCCAAGCCACTCCTTGTTCAAGCCATAGGAGTCTTCGCCCATCGGGCCGACGAAGGTCACCAGTCGGTCACCGAGAACGCCTTTGCGGGCCAGACGCTCGATGGCCTCTACGAACTCGCCGGCGCCCGCTGATCTCTGAAACGCGCCGATGAAGGCGATTTCACGAATTTGTGTTCGATCCGGACCGGGTGCCCGGCTACTCGCTATGCGCGAAAAGCCGACGGTGGGAATTCGAAAATCATTCCCCGGGAAAGCAGGCGCATCGACCGTTTGGTCCGGCAGGATGAGCGCGTCCGCAAGGGCGAGACACTGGCGTTCCATTGCATCGGCGATCAGGACGCTCAAGTCGAAATTGGGGGAGTCGCTCGTCAGGAAGCGGTCACGTGTCGGCTCATTGCCCCACAGGGCAATGCGGGTGTTGGGGCACGCTTCCCCACACGCTCGTGCCATCAGGGTCGCCTGGGCGATGCCGCCCCGGACAGGCGCGATCATCAAGTCGGGTGGCCTCCGCGCCATTTCGTAGGCGAGCCGATGGCTGTCCGCCATCGGCCTGACCGCCCCAGCTCGATTGAGACCGGTGAGGAGCGTTGGCTCCCGCGGCAGGCTGGCAATCATGTTGTCGTCGATCAAACGGACCTCGTGTCCCTGAGCCGCCAGCGAGCGCGCGGCCGCGTCGAAGATGCCGGACGATCCGCGCCAGCCGTCGGCGGGCCACGTTTCGATCAGGACGATCTGCAGAGCCATGTTCAGGAGATCCTGAATTCCAAGCCGCTGGCCAGATCGTCCACGAACTGGGGGCGGCGGTCCGACGGCCGGGGCAGGGAAAATCCATGGAAGCCGTCGCTGCCTCTTTCGATGCTGTCGCGGCGAAAAAGCGTGGCCCTCTGCTCAGCGAAGGGTTGACCGTCGGCCCGGAGCCGGATGATCCGCCGCTCTTCGGGATGGCGGCGGTCTACGGCCCATCCGCTGAGAACCGGCCCGGCAGCGGCGCGGTCCAGGCACAAAACATAGCCCCCGTGCCGAAAGATCTTTGCCCCCCGTACGGGCTTGGAGCTCGAGCGGGGCAACTCGGTGCTCAGCTCCCCACACAAGAACTTGGCGGCCTCGATACCGTGAGCCTCAGCGACCGGCAGCGCGAAACCGTAGTGTCCGTCGCCGTAGCCCGCTTTTTGCACGTCTGCCCTATAGTGGTCGGCCAGTCCCTGGGCGATCATCCGGCCGGATGGGTCGACGATTCGAACGGCGAGGCGAGAGGCGGGCTCTTCCAGGTCGATGGCCCATCCGCGAGCAAGACCGCGGTGCATGCCATCGACGCATCCGACGACTCCGGTCCGCGTGCCGGGAGCGACCAGACGCAGGAGGCTCTTCATGGGGCGCAGGATGTTCACTGTGGATATCACGAAAACAATATCCGATGCGGGCTTGTCCACCGCAATGTGCCGGTGTGTAACGGCCTTCGGTTGCCCACCGCCTAAGGATTGACCATCGTTGGCTTCGCGGATACCCCTTAAGCCAGATGTCTCGCTCCGTTCGTTAAGCGATCTGCCGTCGATTTCCATTCTGTCGATGTCGAGAAAGTGCTTGCCCACATGACCCTCTTGGACTTTTCGCCGGACCAGCATGGCAATGTGGGGATTGGGCAAGGAAGGGGGGCGGCGACCGGCGGAAGCGGCGAGAACGGCAGCGGTCGCGGGATCAAGGCGAAAGCGGCTCTGGCATTCAGAATCGCGGCCTGTCTTTTCGGCTTGTCCCTCGCCAGCTGCACGGGCGTTCCGGCCGCGGCACCGACGTCGGCGCAACTGGTGCGTACGCAGGACGAGAATTGGGAAGTCTTCGTCGTAAAGGTGACCTCACTGGTCACGAGGGCCCTGGCTCAATACCAGCCTCCGAGCTTTCCACAGGCATTCCGATTGGCCAAGTATACGCCCAGCGTCGCGCTGAAGCCGGGCGATACGATCGGTATCACCGTCTATGAAACGGCGGGTTCGTCGCTCTTTCAGGGCACGGTACCTCCCTTGATGACGGGCACCCCGGGAATGCCGGCTCCGCAGTCGTCGACTTTGCCGCTGCAGATCGTCGAGGCGGATGGCGCGGTCACCGTTCCCTATGTCGGCCGTGTTCAGGTTGCCGGACGTACGCCATCGCAGGCTGCTGCGCTGATCCAGCGAGGCCTGGAATCCCAGACGGTCCGCCCCCAGGTCGTTGTATCGCTGGTCGGCAACATATCGAACACGGTCTCCGTCGGAGGAGAAGTCAACAAGGCCGGCCTCATGCCGCTGACGTTGCGCGGCGAGAGGCTGCTGGATGTCGTCGCGTGGGGAGGCGGACCCAAGTTTCCCGCCGTTCAGACGGATCTGCGGCTGATGCGCGGTCAGCAGGTCGTGTCAGTTCCCCTGCAACAGGTGATGGCCAATCCGGCAGACAACGTCGTCGCCCAGCCGAACGACAACATCGTGCTCGTCCGCAATCCGAAGACCTTTCTCGTCATGGGCGCGACACAGAAGGTGGCGCAGTATCCGTTCGAGACCGAGCAGGTGACGTTGGGCGAGGCCGTCGCCCGATCGGGCGGCGGCATCGATCTGCAGGCGAACCTGGGCGGCGTCTATCTGTTTCGCTATGAGCCAGCCAGGTTCGCTCGCACGTTGTTGGCTGCGGACCGGCAGGCTGTGGATATGAGCTATGTGGGTGCACGCATGGCTGCCCTGGACGGCGGCATGGATGCGCCGGTGATCTATCGCATCGACCTCTCGCAGGCCGATGGATATTTCTTTGCTCAGCAGATTCAGCTTCGCGACAAGGACGTCGTCCTCATCACGAACGCCGACTCGGTTCAGTTCCTGAAGATCATGCAGGTGGTGCGCTCGATCACCGGTGCCTACTACGATCTGACCCGCAGCACGAATAACTAGGACACGACCAACGAACGCTAGTTGTGCTCAACACATGGTTGTTTCCGTCGCCAGGCCGATGGTCGCGACAGGCAATTTGCCCTGCCATTGCTCCGCATCCAGGGGCATTGTAAGCAAATAGCGGCCGCAAAATGGCTAGGTCCAAGGTGTTGGAGGCTATGACAAAGGGCGTCGTGATCGTTTTCGGCGGCGATGGCTTCTGTGGCTGGCCGACGAGTTTGCATCTCAGTCGCGCGGGCTACGAAGTCGTAATCGTCGACAATCTGTCCCGCCGCAGCATCGAAGCGGAACTGGGGGCGGAATCGCTGACGCCAGTCAGAAGCATGACGGAGCGGTTGGCAGCCTGGCACGAGCTCACCGGCCGGAAGATCGTCTTCCGCCAGCTGGATGTAGCGACCGACTTCGATGGGATCAGGGAGCTGCTTTCGACCCACAAGCCGGTTGCATGCGTTCATTTCGCCGAGCAGAGGGCGGCGCCCTATTCGATGAAGTCGGCGCGGCACCGCATCTACACCGTCAACAACAATCTGAACGCCACCAACTGCATCATGGCGGCCATCGTCGAGGTCGACCCGGCCATTCACTGCGTCCATCTCGGGACGATGGGCGTCTATGGATACGGTGCCATGGGCGCGATCATCCCGGAGGGCTACTTCAACGTCAGGCTTCCGCAGGAGGGTGGAGGCTATGTCGATCGAGAAGTGCTCTATCCCGCCGATCCGGGCAGCATCTATCACATGACCAAGACGCAGGACGCGTTGCTGTTCCAATTCTACGCCAAGAATGACCGACTGAGGATCACGGACCTTCATCAAGGCATCGTTTGGGGTACCCAGACGCCCGAGACCGAGCTCGACGAACGTCTCATCAACCGCTTCGACTATGACGGCGACTACGGCACGGTCCTGAACAGATTCCTGATGCAGGCGGCCGTTGGCTTTCCTCTCACGGTAAACGGCACGGGCGGACAGACGCGTGCCTTCATCCACATTCGCGATACGGTGAACTGCATCCGGAGAGCCATCGAATCCCCACCGAAGGCAGGGGACAAGGTGCGCATCCTCAATCAGATGACGGAGACGCATCGCATCCGGGATCTGGCCAAGTTCGTGCAAAGCATGACGGGCAGTGAGATCGTCAACGTCGTCAATCCTCGAACCGAACTGGAAGAGAACGACCTGCAGGTGGCGAACTCGCAATTTCGGGCACTGGGAGTCGCGTCCACGACATTGGAAGTCGGCCTGCTCGAGGAAGTCCGGGATATCGCACAACGCTATCGTCACCGTTGTGACTTCTCCAAGATTCCGTGCGTGTCCTACTGGTCGCGCGAACGGCAGCAGAAGGCGCTTGCACAGATGAGCAAGCTTGTTGCGGAGTAGGCGGACCTTCCTTTGATTCCTCTGGATGCCTTCGGGGAATTCCTTTGATTGCGCAAAAGATCCTGATCACGGGCGGCTGCGGCTTCATCGGCTCGAATCTCATTCGACGCGCTGCAGCGCTCGGACTGCCCGGCCATCTGACCGTTCTCGACAATGAGACAATGGGCTCGCCGGCCGACTTGCCGCCGAACGTCGCGGCATATCAGAAGGGTGACGTCCGGGATCTTCCGACCGTACTTCGAATGTCGGAAGGGTGCGATGCCATCATCCATCTGGCCGGCCATACGAGAGTATTGGAATCGATCGACGATCCGGTGAGCGACTTCGAGACCAACGTGAGAGGCACGTTGAATGTGCTGTTGGCGGCGCGAGACTCCCGTGTTCCTCACGTCGTGCTGGCCTCGACCGGCGGCGCGCTGTTTGGCGCCGAGACGGCGCCCATCCATGAAGGGATGGTTCCTCAGCCGCTGTCTCCCTATGGCGCATCGAAACTTGCCATGGAGGGATATGCGAACGCTTTTTCGAGTTCCTATGGATTTCGAACGACAGCCTTGCGCTTCACCAATGTCTATGGGCCCTACTCGCGCCGGAAGGGCAGCGCCGTCGCGCATTTCTTTCGTCAGATCCTGGCGCGTCAGCCGATCACCGTTTATGGCGATGGAAGCCAGGTTCGCGACTTCGTGTACGTAGACGATCTCTGCGACGGCATTCTCCAATCCCTGGGCGCTTCGGCTTCAGGCGTGTACCATCTCGGGTCAGGCCATCCGACATCCGTTTCGAGCCTTCTGGAAAACATGCGCGCCGTCGTGGGACCCGATTGGCCGTTCGAGGTTCGCTACGCGCCTTGGCGCACCGGCGAAGTCCGGAGGACCTTTACAACCATCGAAAAGGCGGCCAACGCGTTCGGCTATCGGCCTGCGGTCACCCTGGAAACGGGGCTGCCCCGTACCTGGCGCTGGTTTCTGGATCAGTAATTGTCGTTCCCGGGCAGAACTCTCTCGAAGAGTTCGATGTAGGCTCGCCGCACGACCTCGGGCGAATGGCGTCGCCATATTTCGAGCTGCACGTCGTGCACGTAGCTGCGCCGCTTTTCGAGATCCGACAGTTCCCGGACGGCTCTGCCCAGTGCATAGGGGCTTTCGACGGCAAACATTTCGTGCGCTGCTGCGCCGAGAATATCCGAGCAGGACGGCGAGCCGCTGACCAGCGTTGGAACGCCCTGCATCATCGAGGCGACGAAACGGTTGGGGCTCTTGGTGGGTTCTTCCGTGGCATGCGAAACGACGCAGAGTTCCGCCATGGATAGCTCGCGTTGCACGCTCTCGACTGACCAGGGGACGCAGAACGCGCTGTATGAGGGAAATCTATGGGCAAGCGTATGGGGGGTGGTCACCAGTACGGGATGATAGTCGTAGTGGGTCTTCAGGTAGTCGATGATCCAGCGTGCGCTTTCGAAGTTTCCCCGGGTCACATGGCCGAACCAGACGAGGCGGCGCGTTCCTATCGGTGTGGCAGGTCTCAATGACGCCCCGTAGTCGATCGACTCCGGAACGAAAAAGCAGGGCTTTTTCGGAAAGAGCCTTGCGACTTCCGTTTGCAGCCGCACGGTGGGCGTGATCAGAACGTCGGCGCGGTCAATTACTTCGAGGCAGCGCTCGCGAGCATGCAGTGATCCCTCGTCCGTCTTGAAGACGTTGTCGGTGGCGAAGTATCGGTCGCAGATGTCGTAGACCACGATCTGGCGGCGATTCTGGCGTATGCTCTCGAGCGTCTGGTGGCTACACAGCTGCACAATGACTGCGATGTCCGCCGTTGGATCGTAATTGAGTTCGACTTCCCATACCGGGTCATCTGCGAGGAGTTCGACCACGTACTTGGCGCGCAAGCGCGACGTCGCGTATTGATCGACCGGATACCAGATGGGCGCGAAGCAGACTCTTGGCACGATCCTGACCAGCTTGAGCACCCCGACATGAGGCACGTAGGCAACGGTCAATTCGTTGCGCTATTAACTATTTGCATGAACCTCGTCGATGGCGGATTTAAGGCCGGAGGACCAATGGGGAGTCAAGATTCCCAAGGTCTGCGACAGCCTTGTCAGGTCGAGCCGCGAATTGAGAGGGCGCTGCGCTTTGACCGGATACTCGCTGGTAGAGATCGGCAAGACGCGAGTCGTCTTCAGCGCGACGCCTCTGCTCTTTAATCCTTCGATAATTGCAGTCGCAAACCGATGCCAGCTGGTACTATCCGATGCCGTGAGGTGGAGAAGGCCGCCGCTGCGTCCAATGATCTGCGGAATGCCCCCGGGCGCAGCAAACATCGCGGCGATGGTGTCTGCGATGATGGCTGCGGAGGTCGGAGCGCCGAACTGGTCGGCAACGATGCGCAACTCCTCGCGCTCCTTCGCCAGACGCATGATGGTCCGGAAAAAATTGGCACCCTCCGGAGCGTAGACCCACGACGTGCGCACAACGAGATGAGGGCCGCCGGCCTCGCGGATCGCGACCTCGCCGGCGAGCTTGCTGGCGCCATAGACTGATAGCGGGGAGGGCGTGTCCGTCTCTTTCCAGGCAGTCGTACCACTGCCGTCGAAAACATAGTCGGTCGAGAAATGAACCAACGGAATCCGGTTCTCCGCCGCCCAGCGTGCCATGGCGCGCGGAGCTGCCTCGTTCACGAGGAATGCGGCCTCGCGATCATCCTCCGCCTTGTCGACAGCGGTATAGGCGGCCGGGTTGACGATGACGTCAGGCTTCAGCTCGTCCAACCGCTCGGCGATCTGGTCGGGCTTCGTCAGATCGAACAGCCGCCGATCGGCCGAAATGATACTGCCAAATGGAGCGAGACGCGGAACCAGCGCCGATCCGACCTGACCCGTGACACCGGTTACGAGAATTCGCAATGTCTATCCTTCGTATTCAGGCAGCCGATCGATCTGCGACAGTGGCAGCGCTGCGCCATCCTTGGCCGAGATTTTGGGATCCGCGATCTTCCAGTCGATGCCGAGTTCAGGATCGCACCAGCTCACGCTGATTTCGTCCTTGGGGCTGTACAGATTGTCGCACTTGTAGAAGAAATCTGCGCTCTCGGAGAGGACGACGAAGCCATGCGCGAAGCCGCGGGGAACGAACAACTGGCGCCCGTTTTCCTCGCTGAGTTCGGCGCTGAAGGACTTTCCAAAAGTCGGACTTCCGCGCCGCACATCAACTGCAACGTCAAGCACTCTGCCCCGAAGAACGCTCACGAGCTTAGCCTGCGGATTGGGGTACTGAAGATGCAATCCGCGCAACACGCCGTATGTCGAACGAGAGAGATTATCCTGGACGAAAGGCCCACATGCCCCGGCGGCGGCATATCGTTGCGCTTGGAATGTTTCGACAAAAAAGCCCCGGGAGTCTCCAAATCGGCGAGGCTCGAAGAGAAGAACGCCCGGAAGTGTTGTCTCGAACGTCTGCATGCACGCCTGCTCTGGGAAAACACGTAGCACTTTTTATAGGAACTAATCTGGGCTATTGGCAAGGTAGTGCGGCCGACGAGGTGGAGGCGTAATGAAGGGCATCATCTTGGCGGGAGGTTCGGGCACGCGCCTGTACCCGGTCACGAGCGTCGTTTCGAAGCAGCTGCTGCCAGTATTCGACAAGCCCATGATCTATTACCCCCTCACGACGCTGATGTTTGCCGGCATTCGCGACATCCTGATTATTTGTACGCCGCCCGATGTTCCTTTGTTTCAGAAGTTGCTGGGTGACGGCAGTCAGTGGGGGCTTCGCTTTTCTTATGCGGCTCAGGAGACACCCCGTGGTCTTGCTGACGCGTTCATAATCGGGCGGGACTTCGTCGGCTCGGATCGTGTTGCCCTCGTGTTGGGCGACAATATCTTTTACGGAAACGGACTGTCCGAAGCTTTGGCGAGTGCGGTTGCGCGAGAGGAGGGCGCCACGGTTTTCTCCTATGTCGTGGCTCGCCCCGAGCAATATGGCGTAGTCGAGCTTGACGATAGCGGTCGCGCAATATCGATCGAGGAAAAGCCGACAAAGCCAAAGTCCAATTTTGCGGTCACCGGCCTTTATTTCTATGACAACCTCGTCCTGGATATCGCCGCTTCACTGAAGCCCTCGCCGCGCGGGGAAATCGAGATCACCGACATCAATCGGGTTTACATGGAGCGGTCCCAGCTGTTCGTGGAGGTGCTCGGCCGTGGCTTTGCATGGCTCGATACGGGGACTCACGAATCGCTGACCGAAGCCAGCCAGTTCGTTCAGATCCTGGAGCAGCGTCAGGGATTGCGGGTTTCATGCCCGGAGGAAATAGCGCTGCGCCTGGGCTACATCTCGCTCGATCAGTTCCGGGAACTTGCGGTAAAGGCGAGCAAGAGCCGATACGGGCAATATCTTCTGGGGGTCCATCGAGCGTTTGAGGCCGGCCAGGAGCGGCTCGAACAGCCAGTTCCTCGTTTGTCATAATGTTCTGACATTCTGTGGTATAAGCATGCGGGCACTTTGGCGCATTTTTTGCTCGCGGTGGCTCGAAGGGTGGGGCAAGAGTATGGTGATCGCTGGCGATCAACTAATAAACGCGGCGTTTCGGCAGTGGGCTTCGGCGACCGTTGCGAATCCCAAGAACGGCTTCGCGTTCTGCCGGGACTGGTTCGTCACGAGCGTAACCCGCGGTCGTCCGATGGACATCGCTCTGGAGCCTCTGGACGCCACAAGTGAGCGAGGCGCTCGACTGTTGCTTCGTGAACCGCCTGAGCAAGTGCGGCTTTGGCATGCTCTGCCCGACGGACTCGTCGAGGCGAGAAAGCATGTCGTCAAGGTGCGCATGCGAGGCGTGCCGGCGGAGAACGCGTCGCTGCAGCTCGATTCGATGGCTTTGTTCAACGGCAACGACGTCGAGAGGAAGGTTGATCGACGGCTGACGGGCGTCGTCCCCCTGAGTCAGGTCTGGCATGAATTTGCGGTGCCGTTGAAGTCAACGGACAATCCGCTTGAAGGGCGGCGCTATCTCACCCTGCGCTTCTCTGGGCGCGGTGTTGTCGAGATCGACTATTGTCGCGTCCAGGAAGCCGCGGCGGCGACCGGCATGTTCTCTTCGGCAAAGGAACTGGCTGCGAAAGTGCTTTCGGGTTTGCGGACTACTGTGCCCGTCGAGGAAACGGCTAACGACCCGGCGGAGCGTGTCAGTTTGGATGCGCCCCTCAGGGTTGCCAAGGTCGACGTCGCCGAGGTTCCGGTCATAAAGAGCGCTCCCCCGAAGGTTCCGGAAGGGACGGGCAATTCCAATTTATTGCGCAATTCCGGATTTCAGTCCTGGACGGGCAACCAGTTGGAAGCGTGGCAGGTTGCCTTGCCCCGCGGGGCCGTACTCAAGCGCACGGCGCCGTCGCGCGACCAGCCGTTCAAGGCGCCCGGCCTTTCGATCACCTTCGAGAAGCCAGGTCTCGGACAAGCCGTAACGATGGCACAGCGCGTCGTTGGTTTGGCGTCCGAGCAATATATCGATGTCGTGGTTGCCGGAAAGGCCGAGAAACGAGCCAACGTCGAGATCGTTCTCACGAATGCATCGGGAGCGGTTATACCCGACTCGAAAGTGTCGGTGACACTTTGGCCGTCCTGGCAGTTCCGCACGGCCGCCATCCGACTGCCCGCAAAACTGCCAGAAGGTCAATATGGCGTGGCCGTGATCGTCCCGTGCGGCCAAAGTCGCACGGTAAATCTGGCCTATGTCACCGCTTGTGTCGCGGGCAGTAAGTTTACCGGCCAGTACGAGCTGCGCGAGACTCCCTCGGTCGCATCCAACGCCGTGGTGAACGGAAGCTTCGACCATTGGCAGGGTTCACTCGTCCAGAACCTGACGGCGCGTCGGATCGAGATTACTGACGAATGGCAACTCGCCGCCAAGCAACCCAATCCCGCGCTCGAAACGCGCCTCACCGAGATTGCTCCGCGAGGCCTGCGTGACGGGCGCGATCATCCGAGCGTACCGGGGATCGCGCTGCAGGGTGAGATCGTCGGCCCATATCTGCGCCTGGAGGCGACGCTCGACGTGCTCCAGATGTTTGCCGGCCCGCCGAAGCAGCTTCGTTTCTACGCACGCGGCGCAACGGCCGCGGTGACTGCTCCGGGACGTGAACGGCCGGTCGTCCAGCAGATATTCATCGCCGAGCGAGTCCGACTGTCACCGGAGAAGAACGAATACGACGTGAAGCGCCTATTCACGCTTCGACGCAACATTCGGATCGGGTCGATCGGAGAGTTGTACACGCTGCCCCTCCGTGGCGATCAGCGCGCCATGCTGGCGGCCAAGGTGAAGGAGACGATCCGGGATCCCGGTCGCTCGCTGTCGCTTATTTTCGAGTTCGCTGATGCGATCGACATCGCGATCGGCGATGTGAGCCTTGGCAACGACGGTTCGCCGGCGGAGATGATGGCCCGGCAAGCCAGCAGCGGCGCGGCGATGGAGGACCCCAACATCACCGGGCAGTTGACGCTGCTAAAGGGCCTCGACCTTTGGAAATCGAGGGAACCACTGTCCGTCACGCCCTATAGCCCGCAGGCGATGGCGGCGGATCAAGCTCATTGGAACTGGCTGCCGGGCTCCAAGATGACGGTCGACATCGTCATCTGCGTCTACAATGCCGTCGAAGAAACCTTGGATTGCCTCGAATCGATCCGGCGCCATACCTCGATCCCGCACACGGTAACCGTGATCGATGACAAGTCCACGGACGTGACCCGCGAACAGTTGCGCCGCTACGTCCAGGGTAAGCCCTGGATCCGGCTGTTCGAAAATGACGTGAATCTGGGCTACACACGGTCGGCCAACATCGGCATGAGCTCCTCGACCGCAGAGTGGGTGGTCCTGCTCAACAGCGATACGATCGTGACGCCGGGCTGGCTCGAAGGCATGTTCGAAGTCGTGCAGGCGCGGCCCAACGCCGCCATGATCGGCCCCTTGTCCAATGCCGCTTCCTGGCAGTCTGTCCCGAGCTTGCACGACGTGAAGGGCGGTTGGAGCAGCAATCCGTTGCCTGAGGGCTTTTCTCCGGTCGATGTCGGCAGGCTGGTGCGCGAGCTGTCGCCTCAGCAGTTCCCCGAAGCGACGTTGCTCAACGGGTTTTGTACGCTGATGCGCCGCAGCGTCATCGAAGAGGTGGGATATCTGGACGAAGCGGCCTTTCCGATGGGCTACGGCGAAGAGAATGATCTCTGCCTGCGCGTCCGGAAGGCCGGATATTCTCTCGTGCTCGCCAACCATGTCTATGTCTATCACGTCAAGTCGGCGAGCTTCGGAAGCGCTCGTCGCGCCGAGCTGTCGAAGCGAGGGACGGCGAGCTTGCTGGCGAAGCATCCCGATGTCGACATGAAGGCCATTCAGCGCGACATGGCGGAACTGACTTCCCTGATCGAGCTGCGCAAGAGATTGCGGAAGGTGCTTCATCCCGAGATCGGGCAGCGAGAGATGAAGCCACCGGAGAAGACGATCAAGGCGGCTTCGCCGGGCATCGTTTCTGCCCAGCTTCACTAGTCTCCTGACGGCCCGATAGACCAGTTTGTGGACGGCAATATGGATACCGTGAGTGTGATGTTCGTTCTGCCTTCGGGTGGCGGTGGCGGCGGATCGAACTCCGTGGCGCAAGAGGCGATGGGCCTGGCGAGATTGGGCGTCGATGCACGTCTCGCCGTCAACGCGCCGAACCACGCCAAGTTCGTTGCGGGGTACCCGGAGCTGGAGGCACTCAAGGTGCCCGTGCTCTCCTATGCGGATGCGGCGGAACTCGCCCCGCACATGGCATCCTGCAGGGTGGTTGTCGCGACGACGAACCGCTCGGTCTTCGATGTCAATCAGGCGCGGGTCGAGATGTTGAAAACCGACCCGAAAGCCCCGGTCAAGTTTGCCTACTACGTTCAGGATTACGAACCGCTGTTCTATGCCGCGAACAGCGAAGCCTGGACCAAGGCCTACCAGTCCTACGTCGTGTTGAAGGACGCGATGCTGTTTGCGAAGACGAAGTGGCTTTGCGATATCGTCTACGCGAACCATGGTATACGCGTGTCGAAGGTCATGCCCTCGATCGACCATGACGTCTATTATCCGGACTTGAAGCATCGCAACGAGAAGCTCGTGATCGCCGCGATGTTGCGTCCCGCGACGCCTCGCCGGGCGCCGTGGCGGACCGTTCGCATCATGGAAGCGATTGCGAAGAAGTACCCGAACGTCTCCATGCAGGTCTTCGGTGTCACCGAGGAGGAACTCACGGTGGCGGGAATCGAATTGCCGCCGAATGTGAAGAATTGGGGCGTCCTGAGGCGAGCAGAAGTGCCAGAGCTGATGCGCCACACGGATATGTTTCTCGATCTGTCAGACTACCAGGCGTTCGGTCGTACAGGTCTGGAAGGAATGGCGTGCGGCTGTATTCCGGTCGTCCCCGTGCTCGGCGGAACCGCGGAATACGCGGTGCACGGACGCAACGCCTTCGTCGTCGATACCCGGTCGGATGACGAGATCCTCAAGGCCGTGGAAACGTTCGTCGCGATGGACGCGAAGACCCGCGCGGAAATGCGACAGCAGGCTCTCGAGACGGCCGCCGAATTCACCATTACGAAGGCGGCGCTTTCTGAACTCCGCATCTTCAGGCAAATTGCGGCCAGCGAGGGCTGAGGGCCCGGGGGGGCGCTCGTTCCCGACATCGCGGAAACGAAGCCACGGCTCTCGAACCGTGGTACCCAGCCAGGCAAGCCGCACTGCAATCAGGAGTAGCCAATTGCTCGACGCTCAACGCTTGACGCATCTTCAGAGGCTTGAGGCCGAAAGCATCTTCATCATGCGCGAGGTGGTCGCGGAGTGCGAGAAGCCGGTGATGCTCTATTCCATCGGCAAGGACTCCTCCGTGATGCTTCATCTCGCGATGAAGGCGTTTTATCCGGCGAAGCCGCCCTTTCCGGTGCTGCACGTGGACACGACCTGGAAGTTCCGGGAGATGATCGCCTTTCGTGAGGAGATCACGAAGAAACTCGGCCTCGATCTCATCGTGCACATAAATGCCGACGGCATCCGGCAGGGGATCAACCCCTTCAGTCACGGTTCGTCGATTCACACGAACGTGATGAAGACGGAAGGTCTTCGCCAGGCACTCGACCAGCACGGTTTCGATGCGGCCCTCGGTGGGGCTCGCCGCGACGAGGAAAAGTCCCGCGCAAAGGAGCGCATCTTTTCCTTCCGGTCGCAGCATCATCGTTGGGATCCCAAGAACCAGCGTCCCGAACCCTGGAGCCTGTACAACACGCGCAAGAACAAGGGCGAAAGCATCCGGGTGTTCCCGCTGTCGAACTGGACCGAACTCGATGTGTGGCAATATATCTACCTTGAGAAGATTCCGGTGGTGCCGCTCTATTTCGCCAAGGAGCGCCCCGTGGTCGAGCGCGACGGCATGCTGATCATGGTTGATGACGACCGTCTTCCGCTCGAGCCTGGCGAGCGCCCGCAAATGAAGAGGGTGCGGTTCCGGACGCTGGGCTGTTATCCGCTCACCGGCGCGATCGAAAGCGACGCCGACAATATGCCGGCGATCCTGGAAGAGATGCTGCGGGCCCGCAATTCGGAGCGTCAAGGTCGCATGATCGACCGGGACAGTGCGGGCTCGATGGAGAAGAAGAAGCAGGAAGGCTATTTCTGATGAACGTGGACGCATCCGCCCTGGACGCTTACCTGCGTGCCCAGGAGAACAAGGATCTGCTGCGTTTCATCACCTGCGGCAGCGTCGATGACGGCAAGTCCACCCTGATCGGTCGACTGCTCTACGAAGGCAAGATGCTGTTCGACGATCAGCTCGACAGCCTGAAGTCTGAGAGCGCCCGCATCGGCACCCAGGGCGGCGAACTCGACTTCGCGTTGCTGGTCGACGGACTCTCGGCCGAGCGCGAGCAGGGCATCACGATCGACGTCGCCTATCGCTTCTTTGCGACCGACAAGCGCAAGTTCATCGTGGCCGATACGCCCGGCCACGAACAGTATACGCGCAACATGGCGACGGGCGCCTCGACGGCTGATCTCGCGATCATCCTGGCCGACGTACATCGCAGCAGCGATCTGCTCACGCAGACGCGTCGCCATTCGTACATCTGCGCGATGCTCGGCATCCGGCGTATCGTGCTGGCCGTGAACAAGATGGACCTCGTCCAGTACGATCAGGCCATCTTCGAGTCCTACGTCGCCAAGTACATGGCCTTTGCCAAGGAGCTCGGGCTGGCCCATGTCGAGGCCATCCCGATTTCGGCGCTGCGCGGCGACAATGTCGTGGCGCCGAGCAAGCATATGTCCTGGTACCGGGGCCCGGCCCTGCTGCCATACCTCGAGACAGTGGAGTTCGGACGGGAGGCCGCTGCCCGGCCGCTGCGCATGCCCGTGCAGTGGGTGAATAGGCCTAGCGCGGACTTCCGCGGCTTCGCCGGCACGATCATCAGTGGCTCCGTAAAGCCATCCGACCGGATCAAGGTCCTGCCTTCGGCTCAAGAGGCCACGATCACGCGCATCGTCACGATGGACGGCGATCTCGAAAGCGGCGTGAACGGCCAGGCCGTGACTTTGGTGCTGGATCGCGAGATCGACGTGAGCCGTGGCGATGTGATCTGCGCTGCCGAGGCTCCCGTGGCAATTGCCGACCAGTTCGTCGCGCATCTGCTTTGGATGTCGCCCGACGAACTTCTGCCCGGGCGAACCTATGTCATGAAGCTGGGCACGAGCACCGCGCAGGCGACGGTGACGGCGCTGAAGCACAAGGTCAGCATCAATACGCTCGAGCACTCCGCGGCGAAGACACTGCACCTCAACGAGATCGGGGTATGCAACCTGTCCTTGGACAAGTCGATTGCCTTCGAGCCTTATTCCGAGAGTCGCGAGGCTGGCAGCTTCATCCTGATCGACCGGATCACGAACCAGACGATTGGCATGGGGCTGATCGATTTTGCCCTCCGCCGGGCGAGCAACATTCACTGGCAGAGCCTGGAAGTGAGCCGTGCGGCGAGGTCCGCCCTCAAGAATCAGAAGGGCGCGGTCATCTGGTTCACCGGCCTTTCGGGTTCGGGCAAATCGACTATCGCGACGGCATTGGAGAAGCGCCTCTACAGCCTGGGACGGCACACATACGTCCTCGACGGGGACAACGTGCGTCACGGCCTGAACCGGGACCTGGGCTTCACGGATGCCGATCGCGTCGAAAACATCCGGCGCGTGGCGGAAGTCGCGCGGCTGATGGTCGACGCCGGACTGCTTGTCCTCGTCTCGTTCATTTCGCCCTTCCGGAGCGAGCGCGACGCTGCGCGTGGCCTCATGGGTGAGGGAGAGTTCCTCGAGGTGTTCGTGGATGCTCCCCTCGAAGTGTGCGAGGTCCGCGATCCCAAGGGCCTCTACAAGAAGGCGCGCGGGCACGAGCTCGCGAACTTCACGGGCATCAGCTCGCCGTACGAGGCTCCGGAACATCCGGATGTGCATCTGGAAACGGCCAACCTCTCGGTGGAGGCGGCGGTCGAGGAGTTGGTGCGCCTCCTCGATGCCAAGGGCCTGACCCAGGGGTAGGGAGCGAGCCGCCCCCGACGCCCTGCTGTCGCGGGCGCAAGGGGCGGCAGCACGCCCCTTGCGGCTCGATCGGGCAATTCGTCTAATCGAGCCGTTGGAGGTTCGACCGAAGCATGATCTCGCAGAGAGCCAAATACGCGCTGCGCGCGCTCGTGGCGCTGGCGCATGCCGTGGACGGTCGGACCATGATGATCTCCGAATTGTCCGCGTCGTGCTCGATTCCGAAAAAATTCCTGGAACAGATCTTGCTCGACCTCAAGCATCACGACCTGGTGCGAAGCAAGCGTGGCAAGCTCGGGGGATATCAACTCAACAAACAGCCGTCCGAGATCATGTTTGGAGAGGTGCTGCGGATCGTCGATGGGCCGATCGCGCTGCTGCCATGCCTTTCGAAGATCTCCTATCGGCGGTGCGCGGATTGCCTGGACGAAGAGAGCTGCGAGATCCGGCGTGTCTTCGCTCAGGTCGCCGAATCGAGCCGGGAGATCCTCGACAATACGAGTCTCCTGGACGCCACGAGGGGAGAAGATCCAGTCCTGGGGAAGGCGTCAGCAAAGGCCCCGACGAGGAGCCGTCCGGCGCCCTGATCCTTGGAGTCACAAGCAGTGGAAACTTTCGAACAGCGAGTTGACAATCTCTACTGGTTTGGTCGACAAATAATAGCCGCTTCTAGCCTTCCTTGGTCCAGCCACTACACTGACTTCAGGGGACACGATGATGAGCTTGCACCGTCGCACGCTACTCGCCGCAGGCACCGCACTCGGCGTCTCGACAGCCTGGCCGTCCCTCGGCCAGACACCACCTCCCGTCGTTTTGACCAACGTGTCGTACGACCCGACGCGCGAACTCTACCGCGCGATCAATGATGCCTTTGCCAGCGAGTGGCAGCGCAGCGCGGGCCAGAAGGTGACGATCCGGACGTCGCACGGAGGGTCGGGGCGGCAGGCGCGGTCGGTGATCGATGGGCTTGAGGCCGACGTGGTGACACTGGCGCTGGCCGGAGACATCGATGCCATCGCCCGCGATTCCAAGCGCATGCCGGAGAACTGGCAGGCGCGTCTCCCGAACAATTCCTGCCCCTACACCTCGACGATCGTATTCGTGGTGCGCAAGGGCAATCCCAAGGCCATCAAGGAGTGGCCGGATCTCGCCAAGCCGGGCGTGTCCGTGATCACGCCCAATCCAAAGACGTCGGGCGGCGCGCGCTGGAACTTTCTGGCGGCCTGGGCCGACGAACTCGAACGGACCAAAGGCGACCAGGCCGCCGCCCGCAAGCTCGTCGAAGGGATCTTCAGGAACGTTCCGGTCCTCGACTCCGGAGCGCGCGGTTCGACGACCACGTTCGCCCAGCGTGCGGTCGGGGACGTGCTGATCTCCTGGGAGAACGAAGCCTTCCTGGTGCTGCAGGAATTCGGCGCCGACAAGTTCGACATCGTGGTGCCGTCGCTGTCGATCCTCGCCGAGCCGCCGGTGGCCGTGGTCGACGCGGTGGTCGAAAAGCGCGGTACCCGCAAGCTGGCCGAGGCCTATCTGGAGTTTCTGTATTCGCCGGCCGGGCAGAAGCTGATCGCCAAAAACTTCTACCGGCCCTTCCGGCCGCAGGATGCGGATCCCGCCGATCTGGCGCGTTTCCCGAAGATCAAGCTGGTCACGATCGACCAGGTCTTCGGCGGCTGGAAGAAGGCCCAGGCCGAGCACTTCTCCGACGGCGGCATCTTCGATCAGATCTACAAACCGGCGGGCAAGGCCCCTCGGTGACGGTCGCTCGCGTGAGGGGCGGGAGCATTACGCTGGTCAGGCCGAGTGCCCTGCCAGGCTTCGGTCTGACGTTGGGATTTGCCACGAGCTATCTATCGCTGATCGTGCTGCTGCCCCTCGTGGTGCTGATCTGGCGCGCGAGCGGTCTCGGTGTCGAGGGAATCTGGCGCGTGGCGATCAGCCCGCGCGTGCTGGCTGCGCTCGAGGTCAGCTTCGTCACTTCGTTCCTGGCTGCCCTGCTCAATGCCGTGTTCGGTACGCTCGTCGCCTGGGTCCTGGTTCGTTACGATTTTCCCGGCCGCCGGCTGCTCGATGCCGCGGTCGATCTTCCCTTTGCTCTTCCCACGGCCGTGGCCGGTATCGCCCTGGCCGCCCTCTACGCCCCCAATGGATGGATTGGCGCATTTTTTGCGCCATGGGGCATCAAGATCGCCTTCACACCCTTGGGCATCTTCATCGCGCTCGTATTCATCGGATTGCCATTCGTTGTCCGCACAGTGCAGCCCGTCCTGCAGGATTTTGAACGTGAGATCGAGGAGGCATCGGCGACCTTGGGGGCTACCCGACTTCAGACGGTCTTCCGCGTGGTGCTGCCGGCGCTGGTGCCGGCACTGGTGACGGGCGTCGCCCTGGCCTTCGCCCGCTCGGTCGGAGAGTACGGTTCGGTGATCTTCATCGCCGGCAACATTCCATTCGTTTCGGAGATTGCGCCGCTGCTCATCGTCACCCGCCTGGAGGAGTTCGACTATGCCGGAGCCTCGGCGATCGCCGTCGTGATGCTGGCGATTTCGTTCGTCGCCCTGCTGATCATCAACTCGGTCCAGGCGCTGAGCCGGCGGAGGTACGACGGTGCGTGAAACGGCAGTCAACGAAAGCCGGCCGCTGCAGTGGCTGCTGATCGGCGTGGCGCTGGCGTTTCTGGCGCTGTTTCTCGTGCTTCCGCTGGTGGCTGTTTTCGTGGAGGCCTTGCGCAAGGGAGTCGAGCCGCTGCTCGCTTCATACGCCGACGAAGACACGATTGCCGCGATCTATCTCACGCTCGTGGTCGCGGCCATTGCCGTGCCGCTGAACCTGGTGTTCGGCGTCGCTGCCGCCTGGGCGATCGCGAAGTTCGAATTTTACGGCAAGAGCCTGCTGATCAGCCTGATCGACTTGCCATTCTCGGTCTCGCCGGTCGTGTCCGGACTGACCTTCGTCCTGCTGTTCGGCGCGCAAGGGGTCTTCGGCCCGTGGCTCGACGCGTGGGACATCAAGATCATCTTCGCGGTTCCGGGCATCGTGCTCGCCACGATCTTCGTCACCTTTCCCTTCATCGCCCGCGAGCTCATTCCGCTGATGCAGGAGCAGGGCACGGCGGAAGAAGAGGCGGCTCTCACGCTGGGTGCTTCGGGATTGCGGACGTTCATGACCGTCACGCTGCCCAATGTGAAGTGGGCCCTGCTGTACGGCGTTCTTCTCTGCAACGCGCGCGCCATGGGTGAGTTCGGCGCCGTGTCGGTCGTCTCCGGCCACATACGAGGTCTCACCAACACCATGCCGCTCCAGGTGGAAATCCTTTACAACGAGTATAATTTCGTCGGCGCCTTCGCGGTCGCGGCTCTTCTCGCCGGACTGGCGCTGGTCACCCTCGCTGCGAAGTCGATCCTGGAGTGGCGACACGCTGAAGGACTTTCCACGGTGCGGCGGCACTGACATGGCTGGCCACACGACAGAAATGGGCAAGGGCGTGCCGATTGCCATAACCGCCGAAGGGCTGGCCAAGTCGTTTCCCGGCGTCGCCGCCGTCAACGGAATCGATCTGCAGGTGAAGCCGGGCGAGCTCATGGCACTTCTCGGTCCTTCAGGATCGGGCAAGACGACCCTTCTGCGCCTGTTTGCCGGACTGGAGTCTCCGACCGCCGGGCGGATCCTCTTCGGCGAAGAGGATGCAACGCATGTCCCCGTCCGTGAGCGGCGCGTCGGCTTCATGTTCCAGCACTATGCGCTGTTCAAGCATATGAGCGTTGCCGACAACGTTGCCTACGGATTGCGCGTGCGGCCTCGTCGCCTGCGGCCGCCGGACGCCGAGATCCGCAAGCGGGTGGACAACCTGCTCGAACTCGTTCAGCTCCCGGGCCTCGGCAAGCGCTATCCCGCGCAGCTGTCGGGCGGCCAGCGGCAGCGTGTGGCGCTCGCGCGCGCGCTGGCTGTCGAGCCGCGCGTACTGCTGCTCGACGAGCCGTTCGGCGCACTCGATGCTCAGGTGCGTCGTGACCTGCGCCGCTGGCTGCGCGAGCTGCACGACCGTACCGGTCACACCACGCTGTTCGTGACGCACGACCAGGAAGAGGCGCTCGAACTGGCCGACCGGGTCGCGATCCTCAATCGCGGGCGCCTCGAACAGCTGGGCCCTCCGGACGATATCCTCGACCGTCCCGCAACCCCCTTCGTTGCAGGCTTCGTCGGCGATGCGGTTAGACTGCCGGTCACCGTCGAACAGGGCTGGATCTCTCTGGGAGGAGGGAAGGTACCGGCGCCCTTCCAGTTTCCGGCCGGTGCCGCAGAACTGTTCATCCGCCCGTCCGACCTCGCGCTGGCCCATGCGACGGGGCACGGTACCTTTTCGGGCAAGGTCGTCGGTACGCGCCGGGTCGGTTCGGCGCGAAGGGCCGAATTGTCCCTGGATGAGCAGCTCCCGTCGGTGGAGATCACGCTTCCCCTCGAACATGCCGTGGTGAGAGGGCAGGAGCTCCACGTGAGCCTGCTCACCATGCGACTGTTTCCAACCCGCTGACGGAGGAACGCCATGCCGGGATGCGCATGCAAGTGTACACGCCAGGATCGTGAGGTGGTGCATGACTGAAGACACACGGCCCACATTCGGCATCGTCGGGGGCGGCTTCAGCGGAACGATGCTGGCCGTTCACCTGATCGAGCAATCCGACGTTCCGGTGCGGATCTTCCTGTTCGATCGCGCGGCGGCGTTCGGCAGCGGCGTGGCCTACTCGACCCCGAACGACAAGCATCTGCTGAATGTCCGTGTCGGCAACATGAGCGCGTACGATTCGCAACCGGAGCATTTCATTAAATGGCTCGCGGGCTGTCCGCAGGCCGGGGACGCCAAGCCGCGCGGCCCCTTCGTTTCGAGGGGCCTGTACGGTCAGTACCTGCGCTCGACCCTGTCGGCCTGTCTGGCGGCTCATCCGGCTTCTTCGATGATCGGCGTCGATGCCGAGGTGACGAGCCTGCGTGCGGGCGGGACGTCGGTCGAGTTGGAGACAGCGGACGGCGCACGGCACACGGTCGACCGTGCCGCGCTCTGTGTCGGCAACTTCCCGCCGGCCCTCCCGGTGAAGCCGCAGACGCGCGACGGTGCGGAGGATCGCTACATCGCGAATCCGTGGAGCGGCGGCCTGTCGCGTATCCAGAAGGATGACGACGTCGTGCTGGTGGGAACGGGCCTGACGATGGTCGACGTCGTACTCGACCTCCATTCGCGGGGCCATCGTGGAACGATCACGGCAGTATCTCGCCGAGGTTTCATGCCGCTGCCTCACAAGGATGTCGGTCCCTATCAGGCCTTCCTGACGGCCGACGCGCTGCCAAAGACGATTTCGGCGCTCGTTCGCGAAGTCCGGCGCGAAGTCGAGGCGGCCGCGGCCAATGGCGTGGACTGGCGCGGCGTCCTCGATTCGATGCGGCCGCAAACCCAGGCGCTCTGGCGTGGCCTGCCCATTGCCGAGCGACGGCGCTTCCTGCGCCACGTGAGGCCCTACTGGGAAGTGCATCGCCATCGCGTGGCCCAGCCCGTTGCAGCCGAGATCGACGAACTGCAGCGCGCGGGCAAGCTCGTCGTTACGGCCGGCCGGCTGCAGGACGTGACCCTCGGCGCAGACGGCATCTCCATGACGGTCAAGACCCGCGGAAGCGAGTCGCTGCAGCGCATCGAAGGCGCCTGGCTGGTGAACTGCTCGGGTCCCCAGCTCGACTACGACCGCATTCGCGATCCGTTGATCCGCTGCCTGTTCGACACCGGCCTTGCCCGCCCGGATTCGTTGTCCCTCGGGCTCGATCTGGGAGACGACTATCGCCTGATCGACAGGGACGGGGTGGCGTCCGATGTCCTGTTCGCGCTTGGACCGCCCATACGCGGCAACCTCTGGGAGACGACGGCGGTGCCCGACATCCGCAAACAGTGCGAGGCGGTGGCCCGACATCTGACCGCCATGGCAGGTTAGGATTTGGCGCCCGAAAGGCAATGCGATGGACCGCGTGGACGAAGCCAACCCTTGGAAGGTGCTGCAGGAGGAGACCGGCTACGACTGCCGCTACTTCTCGATCCGTCATGATCGTGTGACGCTATCCGATGGCGAGCCGCGCAGCTACCACAGCGTGCGGATGAAGTATTACGGCGTCTGCATCGTGCCGGTCGACCGCGACGGCAGCGTGACCCTGATCGGCCAGTACCGCTATGTGCTGGACCGCTACTCCTGGGAGATTCCGGGAGGAGGGGCCCGGGTGGGCGACGACCCGCTCACGGTCGCGCGGGCGGAGCTGAAGGAAGAGACCGGCTGCACCGCCGAACACTGGCTCAAGATCGTGGAAGGCACCGTGTCTCCCGGGATCTCGACCGAGGCCGTGCCGGCCTTCGTCGCCTGGGGGCTCGACCGCGGCGCACCGCAGCCAGACGATACTGAATTGCTCACGCGGCGCCGTGTTCCGTTCGCCGATGCGGTCGGCATGGCCCTGACGGGTGAGATCTCGAACCTGCCGGGAATCGCCGCCCTGCTAGGCATCGACGTCCGGCGCCGGCGGGGTGACCTGCCGGACAGTCTCCTCGCTCTCCTGAAATAAGACGGCGCGTCGTTCAGGCGGCGGTCAGGCCCAACCGCTCGCCCCGGTATTCGCCGCTCATCACGCGCTCCCACCAGCCGCGATTGTCGAGGAACCAGCGCACCGTGTCGCGCAGGCCGCTCTCGAAGTCGTGGCGCGGCCGCCAGCCGAGTTCGGTCGCGATCTTCGAGGCGTCGATGGCATATCGGGCATCGTGGCCCGGCCGGTCGGTCACGAACTTGATCAGCGATTCGTGCGGGCGATGGGCGGCGTCGGGCTGCATCTCGTCGAGCAGGCGGCAGATGCCGCGCACGACCTCGATGTTCCGGCGCTCGCTGTTGCCGCCGATATTGTAGGTCTCGCCCGGCTTCCCTTTGCGCAGCACGAGGGTGAGCGCCTCGGCGTGATCCTCGACATGCAGCCAGTCGCGCACGTTGTCGCCCTTGCCGTAGACCGGCAGGCTCTCGCCGCGCAGGGCGCGGATGGTGACCAGCGGGATCAGCTTTTCCGGGAAGTGATAGGGGCCGTAATTGTTGGAGCAGTTGGTCGCCAGGGTCGGCAGCCCGTAGGTGTGATGCCAGGCGCGCACCAGATGGTCGGACGCGGCCTTGCTGGCGGAGTAGGGGGAGTTGGGGGCGTAGGGCGTGGTCTCGCTGAAGAGCCCGGTGGCGCCCAGCGAGCCGAACACCTCGTCGGTCGAGATGTGCTGGAAGCGGAACCGGCCGCGGGCGGCCTCGTCGAGCGTCCGCCAGTAGGCCAAGGCGGCCTCCAGCATCGTGAAGGTGCCGTTGACGTTGGTTTCGATGAACGGCGCGGCGCCGGTGATTGAGCGATCGACGTGGCTTTCGGCTGCGAGATGCAGGATCGCGTCGGGCCGGAACTCTGCCAGGACGGCGTCGATTCCCGCGCGATCGCAGATGTCGGTCTTGTAGTGGCGGTGCCGGTTGCTGGTCTGGGCCTCGGCCAGCGATTCGAGATTGCCCGCGTAGGTCAGCTTGTCGACGTTGGCCACAGTCCAGTCGGTGTCGCGGATGATGTGACGCACGACGGCCGAGCCGATGAACCCGGCGCCGCCGGTAACAAGAATTCTCATGGGGCCATTACGAAGCGAGCAGGACTCGCCCCTCCTTGCTTCAGGGAATGCCCGAAATCCGGGGACTTATCCCTACTTACCATATGTTTCGTTTCGATTTCTAACCCCCGCTACGGGCGGCACGGGAGCGAGCAGGACGGCCGAAAGGGGGCTAGGATGGCGCCATTCCCGAAGCTCCATCACAGGACATTGGAAGCATGAGCGACGCATCCGACTACACCCCGCCCAAGGTCTGGACCTGGAACAAGGCCAGCGGGGGCCGGTTCGCCAACATCAACCGGCCGATCGCCGGTCCCACGAGCGAAAAGGAACTGCCCGTGGGCAAGCACCCGCTGCAGCTCTATTCGCTGGGCACGCCCAACGGCCAGAAGGTCACCATCATGCTCGAGGAGCTGCTGGCGCTGGGCCACAAGGGCGCCGAATACGATGCCTGGCTGATCAAGATCGGCGAGGGCGACCAGTTCGGCAGCGGCTTCGTCGCCGCCAATCCGAACTCCAAGATTCCGGCCCTGGTGGACCGCAGCGGTCCCAACCCGGTGCGCGTGTTCGAGTCGGGCGCCATCCTGCTCTATCTCGCGGAGAAGTTCGGCGCGCTGGTGCCAACGGAGAGCGCCAAGCGCGCCGAGTGCCTGTCGTGGCTGTTCTGGCAGATGGGCAGCGCGCCCTATCTCGGGGGCGGTTTCGGCCACTTCTACGCCTATGCGCCCACCAAGATCGAATATGCCATCGACCGCTTCGCGATGGAGACCAAGCGGCAGCTCGACGTGCTCGACCGGCGTCTGGCCGAGAGCAAGTACCTGGCGGGCGACGCCTATACGATCGCCGACATCGCGGTCTGGCCCTGGTACGGCGGCCTGGCCAAGGGCTTGCTCTACGGCGCGGGCGAGTTCCTGGCCGTGCACGAGTACAAGAACGTCCAGCGCTGGGCCGATGAGATCGGCGCACGCCCGGCGGTCCGGCGCGGTCGCATCGTCAATCGCCTCCAGGGCGATCCCGCGAGCCAGCTCCACGAGCGTCACGACGCCAGCGACTTCGATCTGAAGACGCAGGACAAGGTGGCCGCCAAGGCCTGAGCGCGCGCTTCGCCGTTCATTGCGGGCGGCATCGATCTTGCGTTGGTCGGCAGGTCGACGACCAACGCAGGAGCATAGGGTGAGCAGCACGAACCGGCCCAAGGTGGCCTTCATCGGCACTGGCGGCACCATGGCCTCACTGGGCGTCCATCCGCTCGAGCTGCAGGATTACGGCGTGCATGAGAATCGCATGCACGCCAGCGAGATCGTCGCGCGGTTTCCGGTCGTCGAGGAGATCGCCGAGATCATTCCGGTCGATTTCCGCAATGTTCCGAGCCCCGAGATCTACTTCGCCGAATGGCAGGAGCTCGCCGCGCTGTGCCATCGCGTCGTGGCCGAGCATCCCGACCTGTCCGGCATCGTCATCGGCCACGGCACGGCGACGCTGGAGGAGACGGCCTGGGTTCTGAACCTCGTGCTCAAAGTCGACGTGCCCGTGGTGCTGATCGGCTCGCAGCGGCCGGCTTCCGGCCTGTCGACCGATGCCGCGATCAATCTCGTGAACGGGGTGCGCACGGCCGCCAGCCCGCAGAGCCGGGGGCGGGGCGTGCTGGTGCTGCTCAACGACGAGATCCAGGCGGCCCGCGAGGTCACCAAGACATCGAACTGGCGCATGCAGACCTTCCGCACGCCTGATTTTGGCGTCCTCGGCCATGCCGATGCCGACCGCATCGCCTACTACCGGCGCCCCGAGCGCCGGCACATGCCGGACACCGAATTCGACCTCGCGGGCCTCGACGCCCTGCCGAGGGTCGACATCGCCTATGCCTATGCGGGCTCTGACGGCAGCGCCATGCGGGCCTTCATTGCGGCGGGGGCCAAAGGGCTGGTCTCCGCGGGCTTCGCGCCGGGCATGCCCCCAGCGGCCGATTTCGCCGCGATGGAAGAGGCGGTGAAGCAGGGCATCGTCGTCGTGCAGTCCTCGCGCGCCGGATCGGGCCGCATCTTCCGCGGCCAGAAGCTCGCCAAGGCCGGAATCCTGTCGGCCGACAATCTCAATCCGCAAAAGGCACGCCTGCTGCTCGCCCTGGCTCTCACCCGGACCAGCGACCCGGTCGAGATCGCGCGGATGTTCGCCACCTACTGAGCCTGTTCATCGGAATTGGCTTGGCATGAAGTGTGTATGAGCGACAGGTCATGACACTCTTCTCCCGACGCACCTTCCTGGCTGCCAGCACCGCTGCAGGCCTGTTCGCACCGGCCGCCCGCGCGCAGGCCTATCCGTCACAAACGATCCGCCTCGTCGTGCCCTATGCGCCGGGCGGCGGGTCTGATTTCACCGGGCGCCTAGTGGCGCAGAAGCTGCAGGAGACGGCAGGCTACACGCTGATCGTCGACAACAAGGCCGGCGCCGCCGGAATGCTCGGCACTGAGATCGTCGCGCGCGCGCCCGCCGATGGCCACACGCTCCTCTATGCCGACGTGGCGCACGGCATCAATCCGGCGGTCTATTCCAAGGCACGCTACGATCCGGTGAAGAGCTTCGTGCCGATCACCCTCGTCGGCGCATCGCCGCAGGTGATGGTGGCGCATCCCTCGTTTCCGGCCAACTCGCTGAAAGAACTGCTGGCGATGCCGCGCGAGCAGCTGCAGAAGATCGCCGTCGGTACGCCGGGGCAGGGCAGCGGTCCGCATCTCACCTACGAGCTGCTGCGCGCGAAGGTCGGCTTCGACCTCGTCCATGTGCCCTACAAGGGCGGCGGACCGGCGCTCAACGATGCGATCAACGGCCAGATCCCGATGGTCATGAATGCCATGGCGCCGGTCATGCCGCACCTGCAGTCGGGCAAGCTGAAGGCGCTGGCGATCGCCACGGCCCAGCGACATCCGCGCCTGCCCGAAGTGCAGACCTATGCCGAGAGCGCACCGGGTGTCGTCGTCTACAACTGGTACGGCTTCCTGGCGCCGGCGGGGACACCGCCCGAGGTGACGAACAAGCTCGCGGCGGACATCGCCCGCGTGCTGGTCCTGCCCGACGTGAAGGAGAAGTTCGACGCCGCCTTTCTCGATCCCATGCCGCAAGGCAGCATCGAGATGGCGCGCTTCCTCGACGGTGAAGTGCGCCAGTGGAAGACCGTGGCCACAGAGACCGGGGTGTCGTTGCACTGACCACACCTGTCTCTGGCGGGAAGCTGGGCGTCTACAGGGCGCCTTCGTGTTCGAGCAGCCACTTCTTGCGCGGCAGGCCGCCGCCATAGCCGGTCAGCGTGCCGTTGCTGCCGATGACCCGGTGGCAGGGCAGGACGATGCCGATCGGATTCTGGCCATTGGCGAGCCCGGCCGCCCGCACCGCGCGCGGGCTGCCGATGCGCCGGGCGAGCTCGGCATAGCTGATCGTCGTGCCTGATTTGATGCCCCGCAGCGCCTGCCAGACGCCCCTCTGAAACGGCGTGCCGGTGGTTTCGGCCGGCAGCGTGTCGATGACGGCGATGTCGCCCTTGAAGTAGGCGCTCATCGCCTTCGTCAGTCCGCCGGGATCGCGACCGGCCGAGATCGTGTAGCGGCCGGCACCGTAGTAGCGGTCGAGCAGGCGACGCATGCGGCTCTCGTAGTCGCTCCAGTCTATGGCACGCAGCCGGCCTTCACCATCGGCGACGATCACCAGTTCGCCAACCGGCGTTGCAAGGCGATCGATCTTGAATTCCAGAGGCTCAGCCATGACTGGCCATCCGCAGATGCTGCGCCGCATACGCGTGCCAGGGTCGCCAGGCTGGCGGCGCGGTGTCGTCGCTCGGGATGTTCGTGTGGTGATCTTCCCAATCCCCCGGGGCGCGCAGGCCCGGCCGCCGTGCGATCAGCGGTGCGAGCCCAGGATCGCGTGCGAGATGGCTGTCGATGGTTGTGATGTCGGCTCCCAGGTCGAAGACGCGGCGGACGCGCGCGACGATCGCCGGCAGGGCCTTCACCGACGGGAAGCGGATGGTGACCGCCACGGCGTTGCGATCCGGCAGATGCGCGACGGAGACGCGGCCGTGCATGCCGTCGAGATCGAGGCGGCGATGCCAGATGCCAGCCTCGATCCACTCCCGGCAGGACGGTTCCCGCGCGGAAAGCGCCGCCAGCATGCCGGGCCAGTCGTAGGGTGGGCGGTAGCCGAGTCTCAGCGTGACCCCGTCGCGGGCGGAGGTGTCGGCACCGGCTCGGCGGCGCAGCATCCTCGGCGGCCGGTCGAACAGCTTCCGGAACGTCTCGTTGAAGCGCCGCACGCTGCCGAAGCCCGCCGCCAGCGCCACCTCGGCCATCGGCAGGTGGGTGTCGTGGAGCAGCTGCTTGGCGAACAGCACGCGTCGCGTCTGGGCGACCGCGATGGGCGAGGCGCCGAGATGGCGCTGGAACAGGCGGCGCAGCTGGCGGCCGCCGACACCCAGCCGCCCCGCCAACGCCTCGACCCCGGCCTCGTCCTCGTCGAGGGCGCCTTCGGCGATCAGCGCCAGCGCACGGCTCACCGTGTTGGCGCTGCCGCGCCAGGCGCCGAAGTCGGGAGCGATCTCGGGCCGGCAGCGCAGGCACGGCCGGAACCCGGCTTCCTGGGCCGCGGCGGCCGAGGCGAAGAAGCGGCAGTTCTCGAAGCGGGGAGTCCGGGCCGGACAGACCGGCCGGCAGTAGATGCCGGTCGAGGTGACACCGACGAATACCCTCCCGTCGAAACGGGCATCGTGGCTTTGGAAAGCGCGGTAGTAGGTGCTGCGGTCGAGCAATTCCATGCGTCGATCATTCCATGCGCGCGCGGACGGCGCTCGCGGTTTTCGGACCCGTTAGTCTTTGACCCGGGGGCGGGAACATGATCAGTCGCCGGCCATGACTGCGACAGCCGGTTGGTCGGCGCTCCTGAAGCGCGAATGGATTCCCCTGCTGGTGGCGCTGGTCGGCGGCGTCCTCCTGCATTCGATGAACGTGCTGATGCTGGCGACGGTGCTGCCGAGCATCGTCGAGGATGTCGGCGGCACGGCGATGATGAGCTGGCCGACCACGGCCTTCCTGGCGTCATCGATCGTGGCGGCGACCTGCACCGGTCATCTGACGTCCCGGCTTGGGGCGCGCACGGCCTTCTGCGCCGGCGCGCTGGTCTTCGGGATCGGCGCATTGATCTGCGCATTGGCACCCTCGATGGGCACCGTGGTCGCCGGGCGCTTCGTGCAGGGCTTCGGCGGCGGCGTGCTGTCGGCCATGGCCTATGTCCTGGTCGGCAACGCCTTTCCCGAGCCGATGTGGCCGAGGGTTGCGGCGCTGCTGTCCGGTGCGTGGAGCATGGCGGTGCTGGTCGGTCCCCTGGTGGGCGGCGCGTTCGCGACCTGGGGCAACTGGCGCGGCGCCTTCTATGCCGTGACCGCGCTGGCGGCGTTGCTGGCGATCGTCGCCGCACGGGCGTTGCCGCGGGCGCGGGCGGCGAAGGGCGGGCCCGTGCGGGCAATCCCCGGCGGGCGCGTCGTGCTGATCTGTCTGGCGATCGCGGTCATGTCGACGGCAAGCGTCGTTTCCCCGCCGCTCACCAAGGCGGGGCTCTTCCTCACAGCCGTCGCGTTGCTCGTCGGGATGATCCTGCTCGATCGTCGCTCGAAGGCGCCGCTCTTCCCGAGCGATGCCTTCTCGCTGAGATCCATGACCGGCGTTGCGATGTGGTTCGCGCTGCTGGTGTCGATCGCCTACAGCCCGCTGTCGATCTTCGTGCCGATCTTCCTGCAGAGCCTGCATGGTTTCGATCCGCTGGCCGCCGGCTATACGGTGGCGGGTGCATCGATGGGCTGGACCGTTTCGTCGATCGTCGTCTCCGGCTGGTCGCCACGAGCGGGAGGGCGAATGCTGGCGGCCGGTACGTTGGCGATGGCCGTGGGCCTCGCCGGTGTGGCGCCGTTGATGACGACCCAGCCGGTGGTGGTACTGCCGGTCCTGATCGGCCTGGTCGGTCTCGGCATCGGTGCGTGCTGGGGCTTCGGCGTTCAGCGGTTGATGGGCGGGGCGAAGGCGGGGGAGGGCGATCTGGCCGCTTCGGCCGTCGCGACCGTGCAGCAGACCGGCTTCGCGCTGGGGGCGGCCGCGGCCGGAATCGTGGCCACCCTGGCAGGACTTTCACGTGGGCTGACACCGGCTGGCGTGGCCAGCGCAGCCTTCTGGGTCCCGGCGGCTTTCGTTCCCATGGCCTTCGTCGCGGCGCTCGTGGGCGGACGTCTGGCGCTGCTGGCCCGCCGCGCTAGTGGTAAGAATTGGGACGCTTCCAAGGGAACATGAAATGATGCGGCTGCTCGCGGCACTGATCCTGACCTGTCTCGCGCCCTTTGCGGTCCAGGCTCAGACGGTCACCAAGGAAAAACTGACCGCCGCCCTGCCCAAGCTGCGCGAGCTGGCGCGGCAGGTCGTTGCGAAAGGCGAAGTGCCGGGTCTTTCGATCGGTATCGTCTATCGCGACGAGGTCGTTTTCCTCGAAGGCTTCGGTGTTCGCGAGGCAGGGCAAGCCGAGACGGTCGGGGCGGACACGGTCTTTCAGGTGGCCTCGGTTTCCAAGCCGCTGGCCGCCACCGTCGTGGCAGCCCTCGTCAGCGACGGCGTCGTGACGTGGGATACGCGCATTCGCGATCTCGATCCGAATTTCGCGCTCCCCGAAGCCTATCCGACGGCCCAGGTCACGATCCGAGACCTGCTCTCGCATCGCAGCGGCCTGGCGGCCAGTGCCGGCAACGACATCGAGGATCTGGGCTTCAGCCGCGAGGAGATCCTGAAGCGCATTCGCCATACGCGGCCCGGCGGCAGTTTCCGGGCAGACTACGCCTACAGCAATTTCGGATTCACCGCCGGCGCGATCGCTGCCACCCGCCCGACGGGCAAGGGCTGGGAGGAGTTGGCGGAAGAGAAGGTCTTTCGGCCACTCGGCATGCAATCGACCAGCTCGCGGGCGAAGGATTTCGTTCTTCAGCCCAATCGTTCGTCGCTTCACGTGCGGATCGACGGCAAGTGGACGCCGCTGGTCAAGCGCAATGCCGACGCGCAGTCTCCCGCGGGCGGCGTGAGTTCGAGCGCCAAGGACATGGTGCAGTGGCTACGGCTCGAGCTCGGCAATGGCCGATATGCCGGCCGACCGCTGATCAAGGAGGCCGCGCTCGAACAGACGCGCCTGCCGAACATCATCCGCAGCGTCGATCCGAAGACCGGCGTTGTCGGCTTCTACGGCATGGGCTGGAACGTCGACTTCCGCGACCGCGGCGTCGAGTGGAGCCATGCCGGTGCCTTCAGTGCCGGCGCCCGTACGCTGGTGCATCTGCTGCCGGCGGAGAAGATCGGCATCGTGATCCTGAGCAATGCGTTCCCGACCGGCGTTCCGGAAGGGCTTGCCGCGACATTCTTCGACGAGGTGGTCACCGGAAGGCCCTCGCGCGACTGGATCGCGCACTGGAACGAGATCTACGAGGCGCAGTTCGGCGCCGTTGCCCGGAAGACCGCGATGGCGCCCTATGCATCGCCACCGGCTTCGCCGGCGCCACCGATGCCGCTCGACGCCTATGCCGGTTACTATCACAACGACTATGTCGGCGATCTCCGTGTCATCGAGGCCGGCGGCGCGCTCTCGCTGGCGCTTGGACCGGCGGGCAAGCGCTTTCCCTTGAGGCATTTCAATCGCGACCTCTTCCTCTATGCGCCCTTCGCGGAAAGTCCCGGCTGGATGGTCGCCGTGACCTTTCTGATCGGTCCCGACGGAAGGGCGTCCCAGGTCACTCTGGAGAATCTCGACGAGGACGGCATGGGCACCTTGAAAAGATCGAAGAGTCGCTAAGCTCAGACAGACTGAACTGGGTGCGCTCACCGTCAATTGCTTTGACCGTCGAGAGGGCGCGACGTTGAATGGCGACGGGGAGCGGGGTGGTCACATGACAGTGGTGAAGATCAACACGAATACCGATCGCACGTTCGAGCGCATGAACACGGCGATCGACGACATGACGTTGCTCGAAAGCTTCGTCGCGCCCCGGTCGACGGTCGCCGAGCGCCTGCAGGCGGGCAAGTCGGTACGGGCGCGGGTGCCGCGCACCTCGCACGCCACCTTCGAGAGGGCGGCGAATCGGGCGGATCCGGTCGCCATCCTCGAGGCGCAGAACGCGAGCCGGGTCCAGAAGCTGGTGCCGGTGCGCTTCGCGCGGATGCTGGCCTCGCCCTTCGCCTTTCTGCGCGGCTCGGCGGCGGTGATGGCGGCAGACCTCTCGACCACACCCGTCACCGGGATGGCCGTCGGGGCCTGCGGCGACATGCATGTCTCGAACTTCGGCGTGTTCGCTTCGGCGGAGCGGAATCTGATCTTCGCCATCAACGACTTCGACGAGGTCCATCCCGGCCCGTGGGAATGGGACCTGAAGCGCCTCGCCGCCAGCGCGGCCGTCGCCGTTCGTTTCATGGGCGGCGACCGCGTGGCGTCGGAGGGGGCAGCGCGGTCCATCGTGCGGTCCTATCGCAAGCGCATGCGCCGTTACGCCGAGATGGGCTTCCTGCAGGTCTGGTACGATCGGATCGACGAGCGCGCCGTCCTCGACACGCTGTCGCCTCGGGCGCGGCGCGGCGCCGAGCGGCTGATGGACAAGGCCCGGACCAAGAGCCATGTCGCCGTTCTGGAGAAGCTGACCGAGGAGGTCGGCGGCGAGCATCGCATCATCGAGGAAGTGCCGCTGATCGTGCGCGAGACGGAGACGGCGGCGGGTACGCCTACCAATGTCGCGCTCGACAACATGTTGCAGGCCTATATCCAGTCGCTCCCGATCGACCGGCGCGTGCTGTTGTCACGCTATCGCATCGTCGACTCGGCGCGAAAGGTCGTAGGCGTCGGCAGCGTGGGCACGGGCTGCTGGGTCATCCTGCTGCAGGGCATCGATTCGGACGATCCGCTGTTCCTGCAGGTGAAGCAGGCGCAGACATCGGTCATCGCGCCTTATGTCGACCAGAAGCTCAGGTTCGAGAATCAGGGAAGGCGCGTCGTCGTCGGCCAGCGCCTCGCGCAAGGATCGCCCGACATCTTTCTCGGCTGGGGAGAGGTCGACGGAAAGGATTTCTACGTTCGCCAGCTCGCCGACATGAAGGGCAGCCTGAAGTTCAACGAGAGCGACACGAGTACCCTCGATGGATTCGTCGAATATTGCGGCCTGTGCGGCTGGGCGCTCGCGCTCGCCCATGCGAAGTCGGGCGACCCCGCGATGATCGCCGGCTATTGCGGCAACAGCGACACGCTCGACGAAGCGATCGGCAAGTTCGCCATGGCCTATTCCAAGCAGACGGACGAAGACTACGACGAGCTCGACAAGGCGCGCCGCACGGGGCGCATCAAGGTCGCGGCCCCGGAGATGGTGAAGTAGTCGCTTCGACCCGGGCCGAAGCGACGGCATGGGGCGAAGGCCTAGAACGCTCTCCCATCAACTGCACGGGAGAAACCACATGGTCGATCTTCATTCCCTGAAAGACGGGCTCATCGTCACGGCGTTCTGGGAGGCCAGGCCGTCCGACGCCGATGCCGTCGCGGCAATCGTCCGCGAGTACCTGCCACTGGCCCAGCGCGAGCCCTGGGTCCATGCCTTCCAGATCCACCGCTCGATCGCGGAACCCGAGAAGTTCTTCTTCTACGAGGTGTTCCATGACGAGGCGGGCTTCGCCTCCCACCAGGAGACGCCGCACTTCAAGGCGCTGATCGTGGGACAGGCGTTGCCGAAGCTCACGAAACGCGAGCGCACGCAGCACCGGTTCGTTCAGGCGGAGACTGCCTGAGGAAACGAAAAGGTCCCTCGCTTCGCTCGGGATGTCATCGCGGGCGGGGTAACCCCCGCCCTGGAGCGGGCGAGGGACCTTTAGTCCTTCTTTAGGCCGCCGCCGCGTCCTTCCAGGGGGCGACCTCGAGCCAGGTGCTCTGGTAGGTCGCGCCTTCGCCCATGTCGGTGTAGCGGTCCGAGCAGAGCATGTTGATCGTGCCCGACACGGCCTCGCCCACGGGGCGCTGGCCCGGCACCAGCAGGACGCCCGGCTGGACCTCGTCGGCAACTTTGAGGACCAGGCCGATCTCGCCGCGGTCGTTGAACACGCGCACCGGGGCGCCGTCCGCGAGACCGCGCTTGGCGGCGTCGTCGGGATGCAGGATGCAGAACGGCTTGCCCTCGCGTTGGCGCAGGAAGCCGACGCCGGAGAAGGCCGTGTGGGCCTGGAAGTAGCCCGGCGCGGTCAGCAGGCGCAGCGGCCAGCGGGCCGCTTCCTCGGCCTCGATGGGATCGGCTTCCCAATCGGGCATCGGCGGCAGGCCCTGCTTGGCCAACTGCTCTGAGTAGAATTCGAGCTTGCCCGACGGAGTCTTGAAGGGCTGGCCGTCCCAGTCGTGCTTGATGTTGAGCGGCACGCCCGCGAACAGCTCGTTGCGGTCGACCTTCGAGGCCGGGCCGGTCGAGCCCTTGAAGAACTCCTCGGCGGCTTCGCGCGGCGACAGGCTGAAGATCGCGTCGGTGATCCCCATGCGCTGCGCCAGCGCCTGCGCGACATGGAAGTTGGAGCGCGCCTCGCCCGCCGGCTCGACCGCCTTCTGGCCCCACTGCATCCAGTAGGCGCCATAGGCCCGGTAGAGATCGTCGGTCTCGAGATAGTTCGCGGCCGGCAGGACGATGTCGGCATAGCGCGCGGTGTCGGTCATGAACGGGTCGTGCACGACGGTGAACAGGTCCTCGCGCATCAGGCCCTTCTGCACCTTGCGCACTTCGGGGCAGGTCACGACCGGATTGTTGGCGGCCACGAACAGGGCGCGGATCGGCGGATCCTGCATGTTGAGGAGCTCTTCGCCGAGACGCAGATGGTTCACCATGCGCGCCGTCGCCGGCCCGGAAGGCTTGCGGACGGCGGCATAGTTGAGATCGCACGAGGCAGCCGTCAGCAGCAGCGCGCCGCCGCCCTTGACGCCGTAGTGACCGGCGACGCCCGGCAGCAGCGCCACGGTGCGCAGCGCCTGGCCGCCATGGGTGAGGCGGGTCATGCCTTCGCCGAGGCGGATCAGCGCGGCCTTGGCCTTGCCGTACAGTGCCGCGAACTTCTCGATGTCGGCGACGGCGAGGCCGGTGATCTCGGCGGTTCGCGCCGGCGTGAACTTCGGCAGTACCTCGCGCTCGACCTTGTCGAAGCCCAGCGTGTGGGCGGCGATGTAGTCGCGGTTGGCGAGCCCGTCGCGTACCAGGATGTGCATGACGCCGAGCGCCAGGGCGGCGTCGGTGCCGATTCGGATGGGGAGGTAGAGGTCGGCCGCCTTGGCGCTGCGCGTGCGGCGCGGGTCGATCACGACGATCGGCATGCCGGTCTTCTTGCGCTGGCTCTCGGCCAGGGCCCAGAAATGCACGTTGGTGGCGGCCAGGTCGGCGCCCCACGAGATCACCAGGTCGGAATGCACGACCGATTCGGGATCGGCGCCGCCCACCGGGCCCACCGTCATTTCCCAGGCGGTCTCGCAGCACGTGTCGCAGACCGTGCCGGCCTGCAGGCGCGACGTGCCGAGCGCGTGGAACAGGCCGTTCACCAGGCCGCGGTTCATCAGGCCCTGATGGGCGGAGTAGGCGTAGCCCAGGATGGCGAGCGGGCCGCTCTCGGCAATGATCGACTTCCAGCGCTGCGAGATCTCGTCGAGCGCCTCGTCCCAGGTGATGGGCTCGAACTGGCCCGAGCCCTTGGGCCCGGTGCGGCGCAGCGGCGTGGCGAGGCGCTCGGGCGAGTTCACCAGGTCGCTGTCGCGGTTGACCTTGCCGCAGGCGAAACCGGCCGTGTACGGCTGGTCGGGGTCACCCTGGATGCGCACGACCTTACCGTTGTCGACATGTGCAATGAGAGAGCACATGTCGGGACAATCGTGGGCACAAACAACTCTGACAGATTTCACTACGCCGCCTCCCGAAGGGTATCGCGGCCGTAATGTAGCAGAAGCGCCGAAAGAAGAAGCGGGCTTACTTCTTCTCGGCGTCCGGCTTGGCTTCTTCCTTGGGCGTGTCGGTCTTGTCGCTGCCGATCATGCCGAAGCGATTGCGGAAGCGCTGCACGCGGCCGCCGCGATCGATGCTCTGGCGTACGCCGGTCCAGGCCGGATGCGTCTTCGGATCGATGTCGAGGCGCAGGCTCGCGCCTTCCTTGCCCCAGGTCGACTTCGTCTCGAAGGACGTGCCATCGGTCATCACGACGGTGATCGTGTGATAGTCGGGGTGAATCTTCTCTTGCATGATCTCTCTCCAGCGCTTCAGGGCCGATTCCGACCGGCCGGCGCAACAGGGGCGGGGATATACAGTCCCCGGGGCGCGGCGACAAGCTGGTTGTACGGCCCCGCCATGGCTTGTAGACCGGCCGCCATGAGCGATTCAGCCTTCGAAACTCTCGCCGACAGCCTGCTCGCGACTCTCGAGGAGGCGCTGGCAGACCATGTCGATGCCGAACTCCAGGGCGGAATCCTGACGGTCGAGGGTGAGGCGGGCACCTGGATCGTCAACAAACATGCGCCCACCCAGCAGATATGGCTGAGTTCGCCCGTGAGCGGCGCCCGGCATTACGCGTTCGATGCGCCGTCCGGCCAGTGGCAGGACACGCGGGGCGGCGACGGGCTGCTGGCCGTCCTCGGAACCGAACTGGGCGTCGAACTGAACTGGCAGGCCCCATGAACCGGTTCGGCGGCCTGGCCCTGTTGGGGCCGTATCTCAAGCCCTATCGCGGGCGCACGATCATGGCCCTCCTGTCTCTGCTGGTGGCGGCGGGGACGGTGCTGGCCTTCGGTGCCTGCCTGCGCGCCCTGATCGACCGCGGCTTCGCCCAGGGCCGGCCGGATATTCTCAACTATGCCCTGGCCTCGCTGCTGGCCGTGGCCGTCGTCCTGGCGATCGCCTCGGGCGCGCGCTTCTACCTGGTCTCCTGGCTGGGCGAGCGGGTGGTGGGCGACCTGCGCCGTGACCTCTTCGACCATGTCGTGCGGCTGGGGCCGGCCTGGTTCGAGATCAAGCGCTCGGGCGACGTCATGAGCCGCATTTCGGCCGACGCGCAGCTCATCGAGCAGGTGATCGGCTCCTCGGCCTCTGTGGCGCTGCGCAACACCCTGATGTGCATCGGCGGGGTGGTTATGCTGGTGGTGACGAACCCCAAGCTCGCTTTGTGGACGCTCGCGGTGGTGCCGCTGACCGTCGTGCCGATCATCGTGTTCGGCCGCCAGGTGAAGGCGCTGTCGCGCGAGTCCCAGGCCCGCATGGGCGAGATGGTGTCGGAAGGGGCCGAGACCCTGGACGGCGTGCGCACGGTCCAGGCCTTCGCCCAGGAGGATCGGGCCGCCCAGCGTTTCGGTCAGGCGACCGAGCGGGCCTTCGTCGCCGCCACACGGCGGGTGTCGCGCCGGGCGATCATGACCACCCTGGTCATCTTCATCGTCTTCTCGGCCGTGGGCTTCCTGCTGTGGATGGGCGGGCATGACGTGCTGACCGGCCGCATCACCGCCGGCGATCTCTCGGCCTTCGTGTTCTATGCGGTCCTGGTCGCCAGCTCGGGCGGCGCGATCAGCGAGACGATCGGCGACCTGCAGCGCGCCTCGGGCGCGGCCGAGCGGCTGGCCGAACTGCGCGCGGAAGCGCCGTCGATCGCCGAGCCGGCCCATCCCAAGCCCCTGCCCAAGCCGGTGAAGGGAGCGGTGTCCTTCGAGGAGGTCTCGTTCCGCTACCCGACGCGCACCGACGCGCTCGCCCTCGATCGCTTCGACCTGGCGATCGCGCCGGGCGAGACCGTGGCGATCGTCGGTCCCTCGGGCGCCGGCAAGACGACCGCCTTCAACCTGCTGCTGCGCTTCTACGATCCGGAGAAGGGCACGATCCGCCTGGACGGCATCGACATAAGGGATCTCGCGTTGGGCGACCTGCGGCGGTCGCTGGCCGTCGTCCCGCAGGATCCGACCCTGTTCAGCACCTCGGTCACGGAGAACATCCGCTACGGGCGCCCCGACGCCAGCGATGCCGAGGTGCGGGCCGCCGCCGACGCGGCCTCGGCGCTGGGCTTCATCGAGGCCCTGCCGCACGGCTTTGCCACCGACCTCGGGGCGCGCGGCGTGAGGCTCTCGGGCGGGCAGCGCCAGCGCATCGCGATTGCCCGGGCGCTGCTCTGCGACCCCGCCGTGCTGCTGCTCGACGAGGCGACGAGTGCCCTCGATGCCGAGAGCGAGCTGGCGGTCCAGCAGGCCCTCGATCGGGTGATGCGCAACCGCACGACCCTGGTGATCGCCCACCGCCTCGCCACGGTGCAGAAGGCCGATCGCATCGTCGTTCTCGACCAGGGACGGGTGGTCGACATCGGATCCCACGCCGAGCTGGTGCGCCGCGGTGGCCTCTACGCCCGGCTGGCTGAGCTGCAGTTCAACGTGGCGACGGCCGCGAGCTGATATCGCACTTTAAGCGGGGTGGAAAAATCGTTGAAATTCAATGAGGTGAGGGATATGGTTAATCCATATTCCGAACTTCATTTGGATACGAAGAGACCGTGTTTTCCAACGCCCCTGCGATCCGCCTCGCTTCGTGGTGGCCGGCAGCCCTGATCGGACTCGCCACGCTCCTCAACAGCTTCGTCGAAGGCGTCCAGACGCTCCTGACCTAACGAAGTCTTACGACGTCGCCACGCTCGGCGTCGCGGCGCCTGAGTTCGCGGCGCAGGATCTTGCCGGTCGTGGTCAGCGGCAGTTCCGCGACGAACTCGACCTCGCGCGGATACTCGTGCGCTGCGAGGCGGGTCTTCACGAAGTTCGCCAGGTCGATCTTGAGCGAGTCGGTGGGCGCGATCTCCGGCCTGAGCTGGACGAAGGCCTTCACGATCTCGGTCCGCAGCCGGTCGGGCACGCCCACGACCCCGACCATCGCCACCGCGGGATGCTTCATCAGGCATTCCTCGATCTCGCCGGGCCCGATGCGGTAGCCGCCCGAGGTGATGACGTCGTCGTCGCGGCTCTTGAAGAAGACGTAGCCGTCCTCGTCGATGGTGCCGAGATCGCCGGTCAGCAGCCAGTCGCCGGCATATTTGCGCGCCGTGGCCTCGGGATTGCGCCAGTATTCCAGCATGACGATGGGATCGTGCCGCCAGCCCGCGATCTGGCCTTCCTGGCCGGGCGGCAGGACGTTGCCCTCGCCATCGACGACCGCCACCTTGCGGCCGGGGCAGGCACGGCCGCAGGAGCCGGCGCGGACCTCGAACCAGTCGGGTGAATTCAGCAGCATCAGGTTCATTTCGGTCTGGCCGTAGCCCTCCGAGATGGTCGTGCCGAACGTGTCGCGGCCCCAGCTCAGCAACTCCTCACCCATGGCCTCGCCGCCGGTCGAGACCGCGCGGATGTCGTAGGTCCAACGGTCCTGCGGCCTGTGGACCTGCCGCATCATCTTGAGCGCGGTCGGCGGGATGAAGCTCACCCCGACGCGGTGTTTGGCCAGCATGGCGAAGGCCCGTTCCGGATCGAACTTGGCGAAGCGGTGGGCCAGCACTGGCGTGCCATAGTACCAAGCGGGGAAAAGGGCGTCGTAGAGGCCGGCGATCCAGGCCCATTCGGCCGGGGTCCACATGACCTCGTTGCCGCGCGGCCAGTGGCCCAGCCACTGTTCCACGGCGGGAATGCAGCCCAGCATCATGCGATGCGCGTGCAGCGCACCCTTGGGCTGGCCGGTCGTGCCGGAGGTATAGATCAGCAGCGCCGGATCTTCGGCCGCCGTGTCGACCGTGGTGAAGCGGTCGGAAGCGGCGCCGAGCAGCCGGTCCCAGTCGAGGAACGCACTGCCATGCGCGCCGGCGCCTATCACGATGATCGTCTTGAGGTGGGGCAGGCGGTCCCGCACCGCCAGCAGCTTCGGCAGCTGGCTCATGTCGGTGACGACGGCCGAGGCCTCGGCGTTGGCCAGGCGGTATTCGATCGCCTCCTCGCCGAACAGGGTGAAGAGCGGCAGCACGACGGCGCCCATGCGATAGCCGGCGAGGTGGCAGATCGTGAGCTCGGCGCCCTGGCTCAGGAATACCGCGACCCGGTCGCCTTTGTTGATACCGCGGGCGACCAGCGCGTTGGCCAGCCGCGAACTGGCGGCCAGGAGCTGGCCGAAGGTCCAGTTGCGCACCGATCCATCGGCATTCTCGACGATCATCGCCAGCGTGTCGGGCGCGTGGCGTTCGCAGACCGCGCGACCGATGTTGAAGCGCTGAGGCGTGGGCCAGCGGAACTGCCGCATGGCGTCGTCGTAGCCGAGACCGCGAGGGATCATGCCCGTAGAACCTTCGTTAGCGAGTGACGCGTTGCACGACGCGGCCGGCCAGCAGTTCCTGCGGCGTCGGCGTCCAGATTTCATCGGGCGGCGTATCGATCACGCGCTGCGCGAATTCGGGCGTGACGCCGCTCGCGACCAGGAAGCGCCGCATGTCGCGATTGCTCTCGTACAGATCGTTCGGACCGAGGCCCGGGAAGCTGCCCTGGTGGAAGCCCAGCCGTCCACCGGGCGCGATCGATCGCTCGTTGCCGCCGAGGAAGGCGATGGTGCAGGCGGAGGCGCAGCCGCTCTCGACGCGCGTCGCCAGCCGGCGGTTGCGGATCATGCGGTTGATCTCGAAGGCGGTTCCGATGCGGCCACCCGGCCCGGCGAGGACGACGCGACGCACCGAGGGATGCTGGTCCAGCGCGCGCCGCACCGTGTCGGCGCTGCCGGTGCCGTAGGCACCCTCGATGTTGAGCGCCGTGCCATCGGGGCTCAGCGTGACGGCAAGCGTGTCGAGCGCCTCGTCGCCGGAATAGATCGCCCACAACTCGCCGATCGACGGCACGGCCCGCTCGTAGAACAGACCGCCGATGCCGGCGATCGACAGCGCGGCGGCGAGGAAGATGCCGAGGGCGATCGGGACGGGCGCGCGGCGCCGCGCGGCAATCGCGATCAGGCAGACCTGCACGAAGGCGAAGGCGGAGGCGCCGAGGCAGAGCAGGGCGGGGCCCAGCACATGAAGCAGGGTCACCTGGCCGGGACCGAAAACGGCGAGGGTGATGCTGCCGAACCCGAGCAGCAACGCCATCGCCGCCCAGACGCCGCGATAGTAGAGCGTGAGATCGAACGGCGCGGCGCCGTCGCGCCACAGCGGCACGCCCAGCGCCTCGAGATGATCGGTCATCGCGGCGAGCTTGCCGGTGCGGATGCGCTTAGTGCCGTCGCGGTAGCCGAGCGACGCGGCGAGGTCGGGGGACACGCTGCCGTCGAGCCGCACCTCGCGCAGGCCGATCGCGCGCGCCGCCATCTCGGCGAAGGCGATCAGCGCGCGCGCCACTTCATGACGTTCGCCATCGGACGAGGTCGCCAGGAGACCGACGGCCAGATGGCCGGCAGCCTGCTCCAGCAGCACGGCGCCGAGCGGCGCCGTTTCGCCGTCGATCAGGAAGATCGCGCGCGTATCGCTCGTCGAGGCGAGAGGCGGAAGGCTGGGGAAAAGTCGGGCGATGCCCTCGGCATCGGCAGCGCTGGCACGCCGAACGGCGCCCACGGAGACCCGATCCTGAGAAAACACGCTGACTTTCCACTCCCTGAGGCCGCTTTCACGGGCGGTGACCGGTCTGTATGCTGCGGCACTTCTCGTGGAGCGTCCAGATGTCCCCCGACGATCATGCCTACCCGCCGATCGCCCGTGCCAGGAGCGGGGAGTCGGGCACGACCACTGTTCCGTCGGTCTGCCCACATGACTGCACCAGCACCTGCGCGCTCGACGTCGAGCGGCTGAGCAATGCCAAGATCGGCCGTGTCCGCGGCTCGATGCGCAACGACTACACCGCCGGCGTGATCTGCGAGAAGGTCGCGCGTTATGCGGAGCGCATCCACCATCCCGACCGGCTGATGAAGCCACTGCGGCGGGTCGGACCGAAGGGCTCGAAGCAATTCGCCGAGATCTCGTGGACCGATGCGCTCGATATCGTGGCCGAGCAGTTCATCGCCAAGGCGCGCCAGCACGGCAGCGAGACCATCTGGCCTTACTATTATGCCGGCACGATGGGGCTGGTGCAGCGCGACGGCATCAACCGCCTGCGCAACGCGATGAAGTATTCGCGCTATTTCTCGACCATCTGCGTGACCCTGTCCGATACCGGCTGGATCGCCGGTGTCGGCGCCAAGCGCGGTGCCGACGTGCGCGAGATCGACGAGCATGCCGAGCTGGTGGTGATCTGGGGCGGCAATCCCGTGAACACCCAGGTCAACGTGATGACCCACGCGATGAAGGCGAAGAAGCGCGGCGCCAAGCTCGTCGTGGTCGATCCCTATCGCACGGGAACGGCCGACCAGGCCGACATCCATCTCGCCGTGCGTCCCGGCACCGATGGCGCGCTGGCGGTCGGCGTGATGCACGTCCTCTTCAAGGAGGGCTATGCCGACTGGGATTACCTGCGCAAGTACACCGACGCGCCGGACGAGCTGGCCGCGCATGTGGCCACGCGAACGCCGGAATGGGCCTCGAAGATCACCGGGCTTTCGGTCGAAGAGATCGTGTCCTTCGCGCGGCTCTACGGGCAAAGCAAAGCATCGTTCATCCGCTGCCATCACGGCTTCAGCCGCAGCCGCAACGGCGCCGCCAACATGCATGCCGTGACCTGCCTGCCCGCGGTCACCGGCGCCTGGCAGTACAAGGGCGGCGGTGCCCTCTACGGCCACACTGGCATGTACCCGATCAACAAGACGCTGATCGAAGGGCTCGACATGGTCGATCCCTCGATCCGCGATCTCGACCAGTCGCGGCTGGGGCCGGTGCTTACCAACGATGCCGAGGCGCTGAAGAACGGCCCGCCGGTCACCGGCCTGCTGATCCAGAACACCAACCCGGCGATGGTCTGTCCGGAGCTCGAGCTGGTGCACAAGGGCTTCAAGCGGGAAGACCTGTTCACCTGCGTGCACGAGCAGTTCATGACCGAGACGGTTTCCTTCGCCGACATCGTGCTGCCGGCCACCATGTTCCTCGAGCACGACGACTTTTACACAGCCAGCGGCCATACTTTCTTCCAGGTCGCGAAGGCGGTGATTGACGCGCCGGGCGAGTGCCGCGAGAACCACTTCGTGATTTCCGAACTCGCAAAGCGCCTGGGTGCCAAGCATCGCGGCTTCGACATGACGCCGTGGGAGATCATGGACGAGACGCTCAAGGTCTCGGGCATGTGGGATGCCGAGACCAACTGGCAGAAGGGCGGTCAGGACTTCCATCTGGGCTTCGAGACGTCGCATTTCCTCGACGGCTTCGCCTGGCCCGACAAGAAGTTCCGCTTCAAGCCCGACTGGGCGGCCTATGGGCCGCGCGGCAAGGAAATGCCGGTCCTGCCCGACCATTTCGACGTGATCGACAAGGCCACCGACGACAAGCCGTTCCGGCTGGTCGCGGCGCCGGCGCGCACCTTCCTCAATTCGACCTTCACCGAGACGCCGAGTTCGCAGAAGCGCGAGGTCCGGCCGACGGCGCTGATGAACCCCGACGACTGCATCGCCATGGGCATCGCCGAGGGCGAGCGGCTCGAGATCGGCAACGAGCGCGGCAAGACCGTGGTCAATGCCAGGCCGCGCGAGGGCCAGCAGAAGGGCGTCGTCGTGGTCGAGGGTATCTGGCCCAACCGCAACTTCGAGACCGGCATCGGCATCAATGCGCTGACCTCGGCCGATCCCGGCTGGCCCAATGGTGGTGCGGTGTTCCACGACACCGCCGTCTGGATCCGCAAGGCCCAGTGAGCGAGGCATTCCAACCAGCGCCCAATCCGAGCATCGCCCAGACGCAGGCCCCTCGGATCGAGGGTCGCGGCCACGTCCTCGTCATCGGTAACGAGAAGGGCGGCTCGGGCAAGTCGACGACGGCGCTGCATATCGCCGTATCGCTGATGAGGGACGGCGCGCGCGTCGCGACGCTCGATCTCGATGCCCGCCAGGGAACGCTCAGCCGCTACATCGAGAACCGCGCGAACTACTCGGCGAAGAAGGGCTTGGACCTTCCCATGCCGCTGCATAAGCCGGTGATGATCTCGACCCTGAACGACCGCCGAGAGGCCGAGGCCGATGAGCGTGCCCGGCTGGCGGCGGCGCTGGAACCGGCGGTCGGCGCGGCCGACTTCGTGATCATCGATACGCCGGGCAGCGACACCCATCTCAGTCGGCTGGCCCATACCTGGGCCGACACGTTGCTGACGCCGCTGAACGACAGTTTCATCGATCTCGATCTACTGGCACGCGTCGATCCCGACACGCTGAAGATCGTGCGGCCTTCGATCTATGCGGAAGCCGTCTGGAAGCAGCGCCAGATTCGCGCCATCGAGGGCGGCCGGCCGGTCGACTGGATCGTGATGCGCAACCGCCTGTCCTCGCTGGCGGCGCGCAACAAGCGCGACATGGGGAACGTGATCGAAGCGCTGGCCAAGCGCATCGGATTCCGGGTGGCGGCGGGCCTCAGCGAGCGCGTGATCTACAAGGAGCTCTTCCTGATGGGGCTGACCTTGCTCGATCTCAAGCGCAGCGGCGGAGCTGGACCGTCGTTGACCTTGAGCCACGTTGCGGCGCGCCAGGAGGTGCGTGACCTCGTCATGGCGCTCAACCTGCCGGGGGTCGCTCCTGCAGAAGTGGACGTGCCCGCGACAGAAGAAGCCACAGAAGCCCAGCCGCCTGCAGAATGAACAGCAGGCCGAACGACCAGGTGTAGCCGTCCGGCGAGTAGCCGGTCGGTGTGCGCGGCCAGAGGTCGACGACCTTTCCGATCGCCCACTGGCCGCCGAAGATCACCGTGAAGACCACGAGATTGGAGCTTGTGCTGACCCGGCCGGCATATTGCGGTGGGAACGAGCGCGCCAGCAGCGGCATGTACTGGATGGGATAGGCGCCCAGGAAGCCGAACAGCAGCCAGGCCACGATGGGATAGAACGAGGGCACAAACGCCAGCCACGCGCATACCAGCGCGAACAGGGTGCTGATGAGATTGGCGGAGGCGAAGTCGCTGACGCCGATGCGCCGGAAGGCGCCGGCCAGCACGCCGCTCAGCGCAAACCCCGCAGTCATCACCGCCGTCGTGTAGAGCTGGATGTCGGCACGGGTCTCGTTGCTGGCGAAGCCGCCGACGTCGCGCAGCCAGGGGCCGATCCACAGGGTGATGGCGGCGATGAACGCCATCTGCTGGAAGGTGAGCAGCGGCTGAATGCGCCAGAAGAAGCCGTTGGTCAGCACGATGCCGGTGATGCGGAACTGGTCGCGCAGCGTTCCGGTTGCCGCCGGCGTGCCGCGCTCCGGCACGACGGTGAACAGGATCACGGAGACGACGAGGCAGACCCCGGCCAGCCAGAAGAACAGGCCCTGCCAGCTGATGACAGACAGCGACCATTGGATCGGCAGGGTCGCGGCCATCGCGCCCAGTCCGCCCGCCATCATGTGGAAGCCGGTGATGAGCCCCCAGCGCTCGGGCGGGTACCAGAGCGTGATCGCCTTGATGGCGGCCATCAGCCCGCCCGCGAAGCCCAACCCGATCAACACGCGCGCCACGATCAGCTCGCCGAGCGAGAGACTCAGCCCGAAGAGCGCGGAGCCGATCGCCGCCATCGCCAGCAGCACCGCCTGTACGCGGCGCGGCCCGTAGCGGTCGAGCATCACGCCGAGGATCGGCTGGCAGCCGGCGAAGAACAGGAAGAAGGCCGAGGTCAGGAGGCCGAGGTCGCCCGCGCTGATTCCGACGTCCCGTTCGAGATACGGGAAGATCACCGCGTTCACGCCGCGGAAGATGTACGAAAGGAAATAGGCGAGCGCGAACGGAACGAAGACGCGCAGCAGCAGCGTGGCGAAAGTGGGGGCGTTTCCGGTCATGCTTCAATGTTGGCGCGAACGCGCGGCTGCACCATATTGAACGCATCGCAGAGGGTCAAAGGACATGGCCGAGGATCGCGCCCGAGATCGCAACGTCCCGTCTACCGCAGGTGCGAATGCCGTGGATGCGTTCGTGCGCGAAGTCGGCAAGCTGCCGGTCGATCACAGACCGGGCGGACGGGGCCGTCTGCTGTTCGCCATGGATGCGACGGCGAGCCGCGAGCCGACCTGGGATCATGCCTGCGCCATCCAGGGCGAAATGTTCGTGGCGGCCGATGCGCTGGGCGGCCTCGACGTGCGGCTGGCCTTCTATCGCGGCTTCGAGGAATTCAAGGTCAGCAAGTGGACGTCCGACGGTCGCGAACTCGCACGCCTGATGAGCAGCGTGCGGTGCGCGGCCGGACGCACCCAGATCGCCCGCCTGCTGCGCTATGCCGGCGAGCAGCGCCGTGAGAGCCGCCTCGATGCCGTGGTGTTCGTCGGCGACTGCTGCGAGGAGGATGTCGACGCGGTGGGACACGAGGCGGGCCAACTCGGGCTGCTCGGCCTGCCGGTCTTCGTGTTCCAGGAGGGCAGCGATCGCACGGCGTCGCGGCTGTTCCCGCAGATCGCCAAGCTCACTCGAGGGGCCTACTGCAAGTTCGACCGGTCGAGCCCCGACCAGCTCAAGCGCCTGCTCGGTGCCGTCGCCGCCTATGCAGCCGGCGGACGCTCCGCGCTACTGAAGTACGGCAAGGACCAGGGCGGAGTCGCGGCCCTTCTCACCAACCAGATGAAATGACCGCGGACCTGCTGGCTGCCGTCGAGCGCTTCTTCGACGAGGAGATTCTGCCGCGCCATCGCGAGTGGGTGGCTCATATCTCGGCCCGCAAGGGCACTCCTCCGTTCATGGCCGAACTGAAGGCGAAGGCGCGCGCCGCCGGCTTGTGGAACCTCGCTCTGCCGGACCGGATGAGCAATCGCGCCTTTGCGCCGATCGCGGAGATCATGGGTCGCCTGCCTTGGGCGCCCGAAGTGTTCAACGCCCAGGCGCCGGACGTGCCCAACATGATCATGCTGCAGCACGCGGCAACCGCCGATCAGAAGAAGCGCTGGCTGGAGCCACTGCTGGAGGGGCGCGTGCGCTCGGCCTTCGGCATGACGGAGCCCGACGTTGCCTCTTCCGACGCGACCAACATCGCCACAACGCTGCGCCGCGAGGGCGCTGAGTGGGTGGTAAACGGCCGCAAGTGGTACATCACGGGCGGCGCCCATCCCGACTGCGCCTTCGTCATCGTGATGGGCGTGTCGCGGCCGGAGGCGCCGCGCACCGGCCGGCATTCCTGCGTGATCGTGCCGATGCCGACAACCGGTCTCAGGATCGTGCGCGAGCTTCGCTTCCTCGGCTGGGAGGACAGTATCGCGCCCATCGCCGAACTGGACTTCAACGACGTGCGCGTGCCGGCCGAGAATCTGCTGGGCGAGGAGGGCGAGGGTTTCGCAGCGGCCCAGGTGCGGTTGGGACCGGCGCGGCTGCATCACTGTATGCGCGCGATCGGCACCTGCGAGGTTCTCGTCGAGCTCATGATGGCGCGGGCCGCCGAGCGCCGGACGTTCGGCCGTGCGGTGATCGACTACGACTCGACGCAGCAGGCGATTGCCCGTTCTCGCATCGAGATCGAGCAGGCCCGCCTCCTGGTCCTGCGCACGGCGGAGCGGCTGGACAATGACGGTCACCAGGCGGTGTGGCGCGACGTCTCGATGGTGAAGGTCGCGGTGCCGGAGATGGCCCAGCGCATCGCCGACCGCGCGATGCAGCTGTTCGGCGCCATGGGCGGAAGCGACGACGCGCCGATCCACCGTGCCTTCGCCGTGGCGCGCATGTTGCGTATTGCCGACGGGCCAGACGAAGTGCATCTCCGGCAGATCTTCCGCCAGGAACGGCCGGCCCGCTGGACCGTGTCGGACTCGCCCTATATTACGCCGGGCGATGACTGAGAGCGGCCGCAAGCGGATTTACGCGATCGTATTCGGCCTGATCCTGGCGGGGGTCACACTCGTGGGCCTCGAAGGGCTGGCTTCGCTCGAGGCGCCGTCCTGGCCCGCGCGCGCGCTGCGGTCGACGCCGCCGGTCAACGTCCAGTCGACCGATTTCACCGGCCTCGCCGACAAGCCCTGGATCTTCGAGCCGTTCAATTCCTGGGGCATGCGCGACAAGGAGCGCAGCATCGCCAAGCCGGCGGCGGATGGCTTCCGCACCGTCTTCATCGGCGACAGCTATCTCGAGTTCCAGCTGACGCGTCTCACCCTGCCCGGCGAGGTCGAGCGGCGCTTCATCGAGGCCGGCCAGCCGAACGCCGAGATGATCAACCTCGGCATCTCCGCCACCGGCCCGCGCAGCTACTACTACCGGCTGCGCGACGTGGCCTTCGCGCTCTCGCCTGATGCGCTCGCGGTGTTCTTCTTCTCGGGCAACGACTTCGTCTTCGACGGCCAAGGATACGGCCAGGGCATCCTGCCCGATCTGGTCAGCGAGGCGCCGGGCGGCTCGATCCTGGGCAACCTCATGCCGAACGCCAACTGGGTACTGGTCAACCGCCTGCGGCTTTCGGAGGTGCTGACGACCAACAAGCCGGTGCCGCAGGAGTTCGACACGCTGGCGAAGATCGCCCGGCTGCCGCCGGCGGAGCGCACGCCCGCGCTCGCCCGTCACATCAGGCGCTATTACTACCCCGACCTCAGCGAGCCGCAGATCGTTGCCATCTTCGGCCGCGACAGCGATGCCTTTTGGCAGGCCTATGCCTCCGGCACGGCCGACGACGAGTCGTTGCAGGGCTGGCTGCTCAACCTCATGACCAAGGCCGAGGTCGAGAAGTCTCCCTATTTCGAGGCGACGACCAGGGAGCAGGCGGCGCGGCTGGTGAAGGAGGGCGACATACAGGCGACTCTGTCCTGGCTGGCGGCGATGGACCGCGCCGCCCGCGAGCGTGGCGTGCCGCTGGTGCTGTTCATCGTGCCGCCGGGCAGCGTCGATCCCGACTATGTCGACTACTGGAAGCACTGGCCGCGCTTCTATGCCTTCAACGTGATCGCGGACTACAGGCAGGACCGCCTGCTCGAAGCCTTGAGCAAGACCTCGATCCGCTACGTCGACCTGCGCAAGGACTTCGAAGGCGTACGCGGCGCCTACCGGCGCAGCGACGCCCACTGGACGGACAAGGGCGTCGAGATCGCGGCCAGCCGCGTCTTCCAGGAACTGCGCCGGCTCGAACGCCGCTAGGCGGCGCCCAGCAATCGTGCCGTCCAGCTGCCCGGCAGGACGGAGCCCAGCCAGACACCGGCCTTGGTGCCGATCGGGAAAGCGATGCGCGGCTTGTTGGCGGCGAGGCCCCGGCGGATGATCTTCGATGCCCGGGCCGAGCTCATGAGAAACGGCATGGGAAAGGGAGCCTCGGCCGTGATGCGGCTGACGACGAAGCCGGGGCAGATGACGCTGACGCCGATTCCGTCCTTCTTCAGCACGTAGCGGATGCTTTCGCCCCAGACGCGCACCGCGGCCTTGCTGGCATTGTACGAAGCCGAATAGGGCAGGCCGATGAACCCCGCCAGCGAGGAAACGATGCCGATCTGGCCGCGCTTGCGTGCGATCATCGGGCCGAGCAACGGCTCGACGGTGTTCAGCACGCCGTTGATGTTGACGTCGAGCGTCTTGCGGATGATCGAGAAATCGTCGAGCGAGGAATTGTCCTTGTCGATCGAGATGCCCGCGTTCGCGAGCACGAGGTCCACGGGATGCGCCTGGTCGAAGGCCGTCAACCACGGCAGGAAGCGCTCGCGGTCGGTGACGTCGATCGTCGCCGCGACGACGGTGGCCCCCTTCGCCCGGCAGCCGGCGGCGACCGTCTCGAGGCGCTCGGCATCCCGACCGGTCAGGGCCAGGGCCACGCCGGGACCTGCGTAGTCGAGCGCCAGCGCCTCGCCGATGCCGCTCGATGCGCCCGTGATCACGATGCTGGAAAAGGTCTTCATGTGGGAGCGCCTTCAAGGTTAGGGTTTCGTGCGCCAGCCCAGGTGCCAGCCTTGTCCTGCGCCATGCGCGCCGCCGCCTCAATAGCCGATTGAATCGATTAGCCGATCCACTTAAGGGTTTACGGTGCCCACGAACAGGGCAGGGGGCAACTTGATCGCAAGCATGACGGGATACGCCCGGGCGCAGGGATCGGATGATCGGCGGCGCTGGGTTTGGGAAGCGCGCAGCGTCAACGGACGGAACCTCGAAATCAGGTGCCGCGTGCCGCCGGGCTTCGACCGGCTGGAAAATCCCGCTCGGGTCGCCGTCGGCGGGAAGATGAAACGCGGCAATGTCTCGCTCACCCTGACCGTCACGAGCGAACGAAACGCCAAGCCGCTCACGATCAATCGCACCTTGCTGGCGGAGCTGGCAACGCTGGTCGACGAGGTGCGCAGGACGACCGGGGCAGCCGCGCCATCGGCGGACGGGCTTCTGCGGGTGCGCGGCGTGATCGAGGAAGAGGATGCGGGTGAGGAAACCGAGGAGGCGCTTCTCCTTCTGGACAGGCAGCTACAGGCGACCCTCGACGAGACGCTGAACGCACTCGTCGCCTCGCGTGCGGCCGAAGGCAAGGCCCTGGCCAGGGTCATCGAAGGCCATGTGGCGGAGATCGAAGGTCTGTGCGGACGGGCGACGGAGCGTGCGCTGGCTCAGATCGGCACCGTGCGCGCCCGCTTCGAGGGCCAGCTCGCCGAACTGCTTGGCCGCGTGCCGGCGCTGTCGGAAGAGCGCTTCGCCCAGGAAGTGGCGCTGCTGGTCGGCAAGGCCGACGTACGCGAGGAACTCGACCGGCTGAGTGCCCATATCGCGCAGGCGCGGACCTTGCTCGCCGATGCTCGCGCCGACAATCCCGTCGGCCGGAAGTTCGATTTCCTCTGCCAGGAGTTCAACCGCGAGGCCAACACGCTCTGCTCCAAGTCCGCGGACATCGAGCTGACGCGCATCGGCATCGATCTGAAGGGCGCCGTCGAGCGCATGCGGGAGCAGGTCCAGAATGTCGAATGAGGTGGATGCCGACCAGATCCAGCGGCGTGGCCTGATGCTGGTCCTGTCCTCGCCTTCGGGTGCGGGCAAGACGACCCTGTCGCGCCAACTTCTCGACAACGACAAGCAGATCCAGCTCAGCGTCTCGGCGACCACGCGCGCCCGCCGATCCGGCGAGAAGGATGGCGTCGATTACCAGTTCGTCGACACCGCCACCTTCAGCGGCATGGTGGAGCGCGGCGAGTTCCTCGAGCATGCGCGGGTGTTCGACCATTTCTACGGCACGCCGCGCGCGCCGGTGGAAGCCGCGTTGATGGCCGGGCGCGACGTGCTGTTCGACATCGACTGGCAAGGCACGCAGCAACTCAAGGAGAAGGCGGGAAGCGACCTGGTGACGGTCTTCATCCTGCCGCCCTCGACGCGCGACCTGGAGCGTCGGTTGATCACCCGCGCGCAGGATTCGATGGAGGTCGTGCAGAAGCGCATGGCCAAGGCCGCGGACGAGATGAGCCACTGGGCCGAGTACGATTACCAGATCATCAATCGTGACATCGCGACCAGTCTGATGGAACTCAAGTCGATCCTGACGGCCGAGCGGCTCAAGCGCGAGCGCCAGGTCGGCCTCTCGAACTTCGTCAAGGCGCTGCGCGAGGGGCGGTGATCGGCGCGCCGATGCCGGTCTGGCCCTGCGAACGCAGGACGAGCTGGCTGGGGCGGTAGGGACGGCCGCTAAACTCGGCGATCAGCCGGTCGCTCGCGGCCTCGATCGTGTCCTCAAGGCGTCGCATGAAGGTCTCCTTGTCGAGGCCGGTCTCGATGGCAGGCATGAACTCGACGGCGGCGCGGCCGGCCTTCTTGCGCCAGTCGCGGCGATTCCACAGAAGGCCGACGGACGTGGCCACTGGCGTCACCGGCAGGCCGAGGTCGCGATAGAGATAGTATATGCCCGAGCGGTAGCGCTCGCGTTCGCCCGGCGCCATCAGGTTGCCCTCGGGATAGATCGCAATGTGCCGGCCGCTGTCGTACGCGCGCTTGGCGAACTGGGCGAGGTTTTCGCGCTCGCGGCCGCCGCCGCAGGTGTCGACCCGGATCATCTGCAGGCGATACAGGATCGCGCCGATCAGCGGGTAGCGGAACAGCTCCTGCATCGCGACGAAGGCAATGCCGCGGATCTGGGCCGCCAGCAGGATGCCGTCGCTCTCGCTATGGTGCTTGTTGGCCAGCAGCGCGGGGCCCTGGGTGGGGAGGTGCTCGAGGCCCCTGAACTCGATCTTCATGCCGCCGATCCAGCGCATGCCCCACAGGACGGCGCGCGCCCAGTGGAAGAGCAGGCCGCGCAAGAGCACGGGCGTGGGGATGGGGACCAGGAGGATGCCGACGACTGCCACCAAAAGGGTGCCGACGTAGAAATAGGCGTTGAAGGCCAGGGACCGGATCATGACTCAAATAATAGTGAGCGCTCACTCACTGTCAAGGGCGCCCGCCAGTCTTACAAAGTCATCGACCGAGAGTTCCTCGGCCCGGGCCGTCGGCCGCAGATCCAGGCGTTCCAGAGTCGTCACGGGATCGGCAAAGATGCCCGCTAGCGAGCCGCGGAGCATCTTGCGCCGCTGCCCGAAGGCCGCCGCAGTGACCCGCTCCAGGGGGCGCAGATCGGCCAGCCGGGCCGTAACGGGCCGCGGGGTCAACCGGGCCACGGCCGACGTCACCTTCGGCGGCGGCACGAAGGCGGTTGGCCCGACCTCGAACAGCCGGCGGACCTCGCAGACATGCTGGGCGAGTACGGAAAGGCGGCCGTAATCCTTCGTTCGCGGCTCGGCCACGAGGCGGTCGACGACCTCCTTCTGGAACATCAACACCATGTCGGCGATGTCGTTGGCCGCATGAAGCCAGCGCACCAGCAGGACCGTCGATACATTGTAGGGAAGGTTCGCGACGATCCGGCGCGGTGCCGGTCCGAGCTCCCTTGGTTCGACCTTAAGGGCATCGGCCTCGATGAGGTCGAGCCTGCCGCCCGCCGCCGCCTGCAGTTCGAGCAGCGGGCCGAAAGCCCGGCCATCGACCTCGATGGCGACGACGCGACGAGCGCCTTCAAGGAGCAGCGCGCGCGTCAGCCCGCCGGGGCCCGGACCGACTTCGATCACGGTTCCGTCGTCGAGCGGAGCGGCGGCGCGGGCGATGCGTCGCGTGAGGTTGAGGTCGAGCAGGAAGTGCTGGCCGAAGCGCTTCCGGGCATCGAGCCCGTGCGCGGCGATCGTTTCCCGCAGGGGCGGCAGGGCCTCGACGCCGTCCATGCTCAGGCGCCGCGCCGGCGCGCCATGTCGTCGGCCATGTGGAGGGCCGCCAGCACGCTCGCCGGATCGGCGCGGCCGGTCCCGGCAATGTCGAGCGCCGTGCCGTGGTCAGGCGACGTGCGCACGAAGGGCAGGCCGAGCGTCACGTTGACACCGCCGGAGAAGTCGATCGTCTTGATCGGGATCAGCGCCTGATCGTGATACATGCAGAGCGCGACGTCATAGGCGGGACGCGCCGCTGCGTGGAAGAGTGTGTCGGCGGGGGCGGGGCCCTGCGCCTCGATGCCCTCGCGCCGTAGCGCTTCGATAGCGGGCACGATGATCCGGCGCTCCTCGTCGCCCATGGCACCCTGTTCGCCGGCATGCGGATTGAGGGCCGCCACCGCGAGTCTCGGCCGTTCGATGCCGAACAGGTCGCGCAATCCCATCGCGGTGATCCTGCCTGCGCGCACGATGGCGTCAGCGTCGAGCGAGCGAACGGCATCGGCAAGGGACAGGTGGATCGTCACCGGAACGACCCGGAGCGCGGGGCAGGCGAGCATCATGGCGACTTCCACGCCGCCGGCCAGCTCCGCGAGGAACTCGGTGTGGCCGGGGTGACGGAAGCCGGCATCCTGCAGGGTCTTCTTCTGGATCGGATTGGTGACGATGCCGGCGACTCTACCGGCCATCGCGAAGACCGCCGCCCGTTCGATGGCCTCGATGGTCGCACCGGCATTGGCCACGTCGGGGTGGCCGGGCTTCGGTGGCGCGGCGAGCCGGACCGGGAGGACGGGCAGGGTGGAAGCAAAGCGGGGAGCGGCATCCTCGGGCCGCCCAATCTCCGCGATCGGAACGGTCAACCCGAGTTCGCGGGCGAGAGCTGTCAGCCGGTCCGGATCGTCCAGGACGAAGAAGGGGCGGTCGCCGGACTGACGCGACAGCCAGGCCTTGAGACTGAGTTCGCCCCCTATGCCGGCCGGCTCGCCCATCGTCACGGCGAGCGGCGCGGCCGTCGTCATGGCAGGCACTTCATGCGCGTGCCATCACGACTTGATGTCGACGGTGGCCTGACGCCGCAGATCGCGCATATAGCGCCGCCCCGCAGCGTCGAGCTTCTGGATCAGCAGCTGCTGCTGGATCGACTCGCGTGTCGGCAGACCGTCGCCACCGGCCTTGCTGCAGAGGGCGACCACCTGCAGACCTTCGGCGACGCGGAAGGGGCCGGCCGTGCCACCGATCGCGAGCCTCGGCAACTGCTCGTACATTTGCGGGTTCCCAGCAAGGTCGCCGACGCGAACCCCGTTGAGATCGCCCGACGTACTACCCTTGACCTGGCGGGACTGCACGTGGAGGTCGCTGCAATTGCGAACGCCACTCATCGCCTTCTGGGCCTCTGCCGTCGCACGGTTGGTTTCATCCGGCGAGGCGTTGACGGGAAGAGCGAGCGTCATCTGGACGAGATTGAGCTTCACATCGTCGGGCCGGGCCGCGGCGAAGGGTCGGCGATCGACGACATAGAGAATATGCCAACCCGCACCCGAGCGGATCGGCTCGGAGAAGCTACGCGGCTGAGTTCTTTCGATGGCGGCGTCCAGCGACGGATCGAGGGCGCCCGGCAGGACCCAGCCGAGATCCCCGCCCGAGGCCGCCGACGCCCCTTGGGAGAACTGCTGGGCGACGGCGGCGAAAGGCGCACCGCGGCGGAGCTGCTCCATGATCCGGTCGGCGCTGCGCTTGCCCTCGTCTACTCCATCGGCGCGGTCGACCGGCACGAAGATCTCCGCGACGCGGGTCTCGGTCTTGCCGACATTCGAGCGCATGCGGTTCATCGCATCGTCGACTTCAGCCTCCGAGACATCGACCTGGGAGCGAACCTTGCGACGGATGATCTTGGACCAGGCGATCTGTGCCTCGATCTGCTGCGTCGCAATATCGGGAGAAATGCCGACACTCTGGAGGTACTGCTTGAACTGCCCCTGGCTCAGCCCGGCGGCCCGTTCGATTTCGGCGTAGCGGCCGGCGACTTCGGAAGCGGACGGCCTGACGCCCAGCTTTTTGGCGTTCTGCACCTGCAGGCGCTCGTCGATCATCTGCCGCAGCATCTGCGGCGCCATGCGCTGTCGCAGATCGGGACTATCCTGGAGACCAGACGTTCGAATCGCGAACAGGACCCGCTGCGACAGGTCAAAATCGGTGATGGCGTCGTCGTTGACGTGCGCTACGACGCGCAGGCCCTGGCTGGGTGCGGTCTGGGCAGCCGTGCCCTGTCCCGCCTGCCTTTGGGCAGACGCAGCAGCAGGCAACAACAGGATCGTGAGAACGACGAGGGCGCGGGGGAGGGGCGCGAACATTTCACCGCAGGAGTTTGAGAGGGGTGATCATTATATTTCCGCAGCAGGGAAGCCGCAATGCAAGGCACTAAGGGGAGAAAGTGGCAACACACAGGCACGCTTGACGCTCGACGGTGGGTACGTTAGCCGAACACGGCATATTTGGGGGCAAACAGTTCAGGCATGACGACGGCCCGCCGTCCGATCAGCGTTGCCGGCACCTGGGAACGGGTTTGCTCGGGCGTCGGCTATCATCTCGATAACATGGGGCGCTGGCTGATCGTGCGGGCGCCCGCGATCGGTGCTGCCTATGCTGCGATCCTGGCGCCTGGTGCGCCGCGGCTCGAGCCGCGGCCTGGCTGGCGTTTCGCTGAAGAGTATTACGACCAGCGGCAGTGGCTGGCCTGCCGCAGGGGCGCCCTGTGGGAAGCCGCCCGGGAAAAAGATCTCGCGGTGCCGCTCACGGTGCGCTGGCATGGCGGCACCACGGTTGATGTGACCCTGGGCAACGACAACAGCCTGTGCCTCTATGTCTGCGGCTCGTTCGAGCCCAACGAATTCGCCTTCGTGGACCGCGTGCTGAAGCCCGGGATGGCCTTCATCGATGTCGGCGCCAACGACGGTTACTACACGCTTTTCGCCGCCCGCCGCGTCGGCCCGACGGGCAAGGTCATCGCCGTCGAGCCGAGTTCGCGCGAACGCGCCCATCTGCAGCGCAATCTCGGCCGCAACGGCCTCGAGAACGTTCAGGTGGTCGCCGCGGCGCTGGGTGCCAAGGCAGGTTTCGTCGACCTGCACCTCGCCCATGGCGTGCATGCCGGCCACAATACGCTGGGCGATTTCGCGCATGACGACGTGGTGCGCGCGAGCTCGGAGCGCGTCCCGCTCGAAACGCTCGACGCCGTGGTCGCCAAGCACGGCCTGTCGAGCGTCGACATGGTCAAGATCGATGTCGAGGGCGGCGAGGCCGGCGTCGTCGAGGGAGCGCAGCAGGTGCTGACCACCGCGCGGCCGGTATTGCTGATGGAGCTGAACGAGCGGGCGTTGCAAGCGCAGGGTCAGAGCGCGGACTCCCTGCTGGGCATGCTGCGCCAGCGATACGACTACGAGATTCTGTCTTTCTGCCTGAACGGCGGCTGTCCCGAGCGCGCCGTCGAAGGAACGCCGTTGTCGCCGAACGTCGTCGGAATCCCGGCCGAGCATGCCGACGCTTTTCTTAGACGTTAGCCCCTCCGGGTCGCCTCGCTTCGCCTAAGAGACATCGGTAGGTCGCTAAAAATCCGCAAGATAGCTCCAAGTGTGCGGCTGTATCCTCTTTTGCGCGCCCATGCTTGGCATTCTTCTAGTTGCGGTTTGGACCGCTAGCGGCGGCGTTTTGTTAGGCGAAACCCATTAGGAATGCCGCGCCTGGGAATTTGCACTTTCGATGTACTGCCGAACCCACAACATACGGAACCTAAACCGCAAGGGATTCGCCTGCAGTTATTTCGTTTATTTCGTTTATTTCGTTTATCAACCCGTCAGTGGCGTCGGTTACGACACCCACTGTGGTCACGGACCTAGTCATTCACAAGTTTTACCCTCGCTCGCAATCCGGCCAATGCGAACACGGTGCGAGTACCCTCTGGCGCGACTGTCCTGAAAACCATGGACTGAATGCGACTCGCTGGAACGTTCATCAGGACCCGTTGTGTGCCTGCGGCAGCGGATATCACGCGCTCAGGCGTAGCAAAACCTGAAGATCCGTGATCCTCAACTGCTACCCCCAACTTGCCCTCAAAAACCTCGACTGACACTTCGAGAATGTAAGTCGCGTTGTTGTCAGTCGTAGCGTTAGGCCAGTCACTTGGCGGAGTAAGGACTAGCGCGTAACTCCAGATCCGATCGGATGTTTCAATTTTCCGCCCGATCAGCGCCGAAAGGACCGTCGGCTTCTCCTTGTTCAGCAATCGACTACCGATCGCTCGCAGTCTTTCCCCCAGGCTTCGCGCTTTCCCCGATCCCAGCGATTCCTTACTCGTAGACGCGCTGCCGTCGTGAATGGAGGCAAAGTGCAGCGGCGGCGCCACCTCGCGGCCCCCAACTGTTTCAAGTGACTCGTCGAAACGCATTGGGGCGGGAAACAGCAGATTAAGCGAGACGGTGACGTCTCGATGGGAGCGCTCCCGCTGAAGCACGAAATTGTCATGGTCGAGTACTAGAGCTTCCCGATAGCCGAGGCGTGCTAGCCACGCCAAAGCCTCGCCAGCGCTTTGATTACGCTTTGCCAAAGCGTGATTGAGTTCTATGACAACTACTGGATTGTGCAAACGTAAGGTCTGCTCGGCACCGCGAATCACCTCGAAATCAAAGCTGTCGACATCGATCTTCAAACAGTCAATTCGAGGGGGCCGATGCTCGGCAACAAAGTCATCGAAGCGATAGAATGAGTATTCTCCTACGTCGCCATCACCGCCCCAGAGCCTGAAGATCCGATCTTGATGCACTCCGGTCGTCGCGCCTAGAGCAACCTGATGGATATCCACATTTGCGATCGAGTTATGAGTAAGGTTCGCGCGCAGCATTTGCGCAGTCGACGTGGGCTCAAATGACACCACACGACCGCGCGGTGCTAGCTGAGCAAACAAGATGCTATAGTACCCGACATTGGCACCGATATCGAAGATCCACCAGTCGGGTTGAACGTTCTCCACAAACCACCGCTTAGTCTCCAGTTCGCAAAGCGGGTAGTAGCTGCGGAACTCGTCATAGAATGCGACGAGTTCGATTGGGGCTCGACCTGGGATGATAGTCTCGATGGTGTCTCTCACGTCGGATCCTGTGTCATGTGTAAGTGTCAAGTTCTGTGGCCGAGGCCAACCAAGATCCAGCTCTTACGAACCCAGAACACTCGCTCAAAGGAAGACCCCCAAGTCGCAAAATTCTCGACAATCGCCTGCACAACACCGAGTGGGGCGAGGTTGTGTCGGAGTGCCTCCGGGTCTGGGCAGAAGTCATGCCAGACGCATGTTCCGCCTGGACGCAGCATACGGAGCGCCTTCTTGGTATCACTGGCCACGACCTCCGGTGTATGCCCCCCGTCGATCAGCACAGTGTCCATCTGACGGGCTTCAAAACACGACGTATCGAGGGCGCGGCTGTCACTCAGAAGTTGGTGCACTCGATTGGCATATCCGGCTTGCCGATAAAGTCGGCCTACGAAGGAGCCAGAATCTGTTGCGCCATAGAGAGTCTTTCCGTCAGGGCCACTCTCACCTTCCGCTAGGTTGATCGTCCAAATTTCTGCATCAGTAACACTTGCAACCAGTGCGGTCCCAAAACCCTCCCATGTGCCAAACTCAAAATGTCTAGCGGGGGCGAGGGCGCGCCACACCGCCCGAAGAATCGGCGCATCGTCCGCCTCCATCTTCCAATCAGACAACGGCTTTGTTTTCGCTTCTTCCGGAATGTTGAGCTTCGCTTTGGGGCCGAGGATCGATTCCAGCTGGTCAGAATCGATAATGTCAATGCTGCCGCTGGCGACAGCTTGCTCTGAATGGCGGAATGGATCATCCCAAACGGTTCGTGCCCAAGCGAGCGCGCGCGCTAAGTCCGTCAACGGAATGGTGCTCGAGTTTAACCACGGCGCCGGCACTGCACTTCCCGACCGCATGATCTCGCCGGCAACTGAGGCCAGCTCAAACTCTGTTTCGACACCATCCGGCGCAACACTGCGGAAGATTAATGAGCCAGCTTCTACCGCTTGACCGACCCAGAGGCGCACCTGCTGGATTCCGAGTTGAGGAGACAATATCCGTTCGTGAGAGACGTAGTTAGAGTCACCAATGGAACCAATGCCGATGCCCAATTCCCCTCTGCTGACGCGGACGCGGCATTCCACAATGAGGGCATCTCCTTTCGGGATCGTAGCAACACGTTCGCCATTCAGCAGATAGGTGAGGGCGTAATTCCATTGCTTAGGAGGAGTGCGCACGCGCACACGCGTAACCGCCTCCTTGCCCGCTATCAGGCGGAGAATCCGCTGGACCCACAATTGGGGAGCCACGTCAGTGCCGGCTGCTAAAATCGGCTCGTGCTGGAAAAGGCCGCGGATCTTGGCATTCATGTGAGATGATAATTTGCTGGGGCAGAGTATCAATCATTCCAGCGCGTTTTAGTCAATTGCGTCTGCACAATGCTTGATTGGGCTCGCCTGACTCCCGAATCTATGGCACGGAATGCGACGATGATCGGTAAGCTGGCTGGCTTCTGGCGCTTCTTTCAGCGTCTCCATACCGCAGGAGACGTTGGGGGCTTCGACTCTCGCAGGTTCACGGTGCAGCAAGGCATCATAGCCAGCGGGATGACTGGCGCCAGGTTTGTAGGCTCGGTTTCTGCGTGGGATTTTATTGCTAAGTGTAGCAATTCCTATCCTGTCCACGCTGCAATCTCATCCGGACTGCATTTGGATCTTGAGGTGGAAGTCCGGGCCGGCAAGTTAGACGTTGCTTTCCTGGCAAACGACGGCAAGACAGTGATCGACAATGCCGCACTGGAAATCGGCCGTAGTCGAGTTTCCCTTGAGGCTTCACGAGCAGTCGATGTTGAAGCGTTGGTGGTTCGAAGCCGGGACGGCGGCTTGGTTGATGTGGAAGTGTGTTCCCTTGAGTGCGACCTTCGGAGTGTTCCGAGCAATAAAGCCAGAGGCTTCTTGGCGAAGGATGCGATCGCCGATCTAAGAGAGAGGCTGGCTTCTACTCAAGCTGTAATCGTTGACGTTGGTGCAAACCGTGGAGACACGATTGCTGCTTTCTTGCTCCGGTTTCCCGAGGCACGCATCTGGGCTCTTGAGCCTCATCCGAAAACGTTCGACGCCATGGCGTCACGATTTTCCGGCGATGGGCGCGTTAAGCCGCGCAAGCTGGCATTGAGCGGGGCGCGCGGCCAGGCGATCATGCATTCATATTCGAATGCTGCCATCAATTCGCTTTCGCCTGTTGCGGTTGCCGGTGAACGACTGATCGATGGGCCTGTCACCGCTGAGGCTCCTGTCGTTGTTGATCATCTCTCGCTCGGTGAGTTCTTAAAGGCGGAAAGCCTAGAGAGTGTCGACATACTGAAACTCGACACACAGGGGCACGAACTTGAAATCCTGCAGGGCCACTCGGAACTTCTCCGACGGGGGTGCGTCAAGTTTATCTTGGCGGAACTCTTATTCTCACCACTTTACTCCAAACAGGCCCAGGCAGGCCAAGTGATATATTTGCTCGAATCGTGCGGATTCAAGGTATTTGATCTTTATGATTTCGTTTACGACACGAGGTCAGGCCTGAAGTGGGGCGATGCCCTCTTCGTATTTGATGAGTCTTTGAGAACTTGACGGAGCTGCATCGGTGGGCTAGCCGGTGCCCATGACTCGGAATCGCACTGGTTGAGAGGTATGCTTAGCGCTCTCGCTAGCAAATGATGGGAGCACAATGGTGAGTGAGGCGGGCGTTCTAGCGAAGCTTTCGGGGTCTCTGCGCGCGAAGTTTTTTGAGCGCACTCCCTCTGTGAAGGAACGTAAGCGGGAAGGGACCGAAGCCTCCAGTGTCGAAATGCTTGTCCGGCGTGCGTTTGCAGTCGCTCGAGGTGGTGACATTCAGTCGGCCATTAGACTTTTCGATGAAGCTCTATCGCAAGCACCCGATCTCGTCGAAATAAATGAGGCTCGTGCAGAGCTACTCGATATGGCAGGCCGTACCGACGAAGCAGCGGCTGGCTATGCGAGGGCGCGACGGCTCCAGGCGGCGGTGCGGCACGGGCCGCCTGACCGTCCATTTGCGATGCGCCTGCGAGGCAACTTCATAGTGCAGATCCACAATTATGCAGTCGTGATCCGCTCGCTGAGCAAGAATGCTCTTCCGTATCTTGCTCGGGGAAATGCATATCTGGCGAGCAATCAGCCCGAGAGAGCAATAAACGATTATGATGCCGCGCTCAGGGTGAAGCCCGGGATCGTAGATGCCATTGTCCTAAAAGCCGAGGCTCTTTTGCAGCTGGGCCGGTACGGAGAAGCGCTGGCGGTTTTGAATACTGCGCTTGGCACGCCTTCCGCAGACCTGCGAAGCACAAAGGCCGCAATCCACATGGCACTTGGCGAAGTAGATCTTGGGAATTCCGAACTAAACGCCCAACTCGAATTGTTGCCAGTTTCTCAGTCTGCTGCCCGAGGCTGTGTTGCTATGCGCCTAGCATCATATGACTTAGCCGCAGCTGAATTCGAACGCGCATTACTTCAAAGCCCAGCGGATTCTTACTGGCAGTTGTATCGTGGTACTGCGCTCATGCGATTGGGACAGAAAATGGCGATTGAAGTTGTGCCCGACGAGAACCAAGTTTGGCCGCAGTTGCTATTGGCGTACCAGGCTGGCCATGTCCGCGAAGAGGATGTGATCGCGCGGGCTGATACTAAAGGCCGTCGTGCTGAAGCTTCGTTTCAGTTTGGTGTTGCTTCCGCGGGTCGTGATCTGGCAGCTGCTAAGCGTCACTGGCAGGCGGTGCTCGAACAAGCAGCCCCCACAATGATTGAGTACGCAGCTGCGCGCAATGAATTGCCTCGTGCCTGATTTCAACTGACCGATAGATAGAAGGATAGGGATGTTCTCCGTCATCCTGTACGGCCGCAACGATAGTCACGGCTACAACCTGCATAAGCGCGCGGCGGTAAGTTTTAATGCGCTTGCTGAAGTGATGTCCGATCCAGACGACGAGATTCTTTTCGTCGACTATAATACTCCGGACGATCATCCGACTTTTCCTGAAGCAATCCACGATACGCTGACGGACAAGGCAAAGAAGCACATGCGAATACTGCGCGTGCGGCCCGAGCACCACCTTCACCTAAGGTCGAAAACTCACCTGGTCGCCCTTGAGAGCCAGTCGCGAAATGTTGCGCTACGTCGCTCCAATCCTAACAATCGTTGGATTCTCTACACCAACACAGATATGCTTTTGGTGCCGAGGAATGAACAGGAATCGCTAAGTGATATCCTAGGCGCGATTCCCGACGGATTCTACCAGATACCCCGCTTTGAGCTTCCTGAGATGCTCTGGGAGGCTGCGTTCGACCGCCGAGACCCGGCCGGGAATTTAGCGAAGCTAAGGGGGTGGTCGGTGCAATATCACCTGAATCAGGTCGTCCACAACTTCATGCCGATGAAGTATGATGCGCTGGGCGACTTTCAGGCAGCACTACGCGAAGATATGTTCGCGATCCATGGCTTTGACGAGGAGATGATCCTCGGTTGGCATTGCGATTCAAATTTGGCTGCGCGACTTGCTCTTTTTCGTGGTCGCGTGGATACCCTGGTCGATAAATTGTTTGGATACCACTGCGACCATACCCGGGTGGCTGCCGCCAATAACAAGGGACGTCAGACCAAGATGAACGATCAGAATCGTTTCATTTGGGATGTCACCACTCCGTTTTTGCCCGCCCAAGCCGAGACTTGGGGTTGGCCTGACCTGAATATCGAAGAAGTTCGTTTGGATCGCGATACTTCCTATGAGCGATTCACGTCCGGTCTCGACGCAGCGCTTGAGCCTGCCACTGTGCCTTATACGACCACCAGTCTTGAATGGCAGTTGTACGATGATCTCACTTATGATCTGGCGCACACGCTTCCGTTTGTATGTGATCAGGTCCTAACTTATCCGCGTGAAACCAAGGTCTTTATCGGCGCAGCGCGCGCAGAATTTGTTGCAAAATTCGCTGCGGCGTGGCGGGCGATGGGGTTCTCGGGCGAGATATTGCTCCCCAACGAATTCGAAGGCTTACCGAGCGATCTAGCTCAAGTCCGGCGCGGCCCGTTTAGGCAACTCGTTACTGAAGCAGATCTCTTCATTTTTGAGTTCGGTCTTGCAACACAGCACCTTGACGAACCCGTCCGGCGGGGACGCCTGATCGGGCCTGCGGATCAAAAGCGTTTGAAGACTATTGAGCGGCTTTTCAGACTTGCGGCATCAATGGAAGAAGAAACGCGGCCTGCCGAACGTCGTACACCCCGACGGTTCATCGGTGTGAACGTGATTTACAACAAGTACTGGCCTCTGTTTACGGATTACGTGGGGGCGAACATTAATCCATTTTGTAGTCAGGTATTGGCGGGACTTCCCAGAGTAGACCCGTCCCTTCGGGGCAAAGTGCTGCGCTTTCGGGCAAGGCGTGCTGTCTGACGGCACTGATGCCAGATCCGCGTTATCGCAAACCAATAATGACGGCAAATGGACCGATCAACTATTCGCATTAACGCGGCAATAGATCAGTGGAACGGGGAGGTTGCGCGGGGGGGAGACGTCACATAGGTTGAAACATGGCCGAACTTCCTCCGAGTAGATTCGCCAGGGCGGCGGAAGCAGATGCGTTAAGGCGCGCAACAAACGCCGATTTTACGCCTAATGCTAATCGCAAGGCCGTTATGGAATTTAACGGATTCGCTACGACTGAGACTTGCGAGCTCAGCTGCGTCTTTTGCCACTTTAATGGTCCCAACGCGATCAAGAAGGCGCGTACCTTAGATCAGGATCTCGTAAAGAAGGGATTGGAGCAGGTCCCAGCGGGCCGAAAAGTACACTTCGCGGCCACTGGTGACTTCTTTCAAGATCCACACGCTCTAGATCATCTTCGCAACAGCATCGAACTCGGACATCCAGTCAACGTTTTGAGCCACGGCCAGTCGATGCCACCTGACCGGCTCGAAGAAATGCTGGCGATGGGTGTTCGAGAGTTTCGCTTTAGCGTCGACCATATCGAACCCCGGCAATATGCTAAAATACGTCGAGGAGGGGATCTCGACCGGGTTCTTTCGACGATCGCCTATTTGCGCACCCGGAAGGCCGATCTGCCGGATATCAGTATTGAGGTGAATTGCATTCTAATAGGCGATGCGCGCGAGCGTATGGAGGAATTTGCTGAGTTCTGGTCAACTCGCGTAGATGCAGTCTATTTTCATGCAGAGTACTATGACGTTCTCAGGTTCCGGAACCTATTCTTCGTACCGGAAAAGCGAAACGATTGTCACATCCAGCTATACGTTTTGCCCTCCGGTCAGATTGCGCCTTGTTGCGCGATGATGGTTCAGGCTCATGAGGAAAAAGTCTCTTGGCTACCCAACATCGCGGACACGCCGTTGCAGGTCGCCTATGAACAGCTCTGCGATATGTACGAGGATCCCAACAGCGAATTGGGCAAAGTCTGCGCAAAGTGCGATTGGTGGGTTATGTGGAGCGAGCACCGCGATGGGTGCACGCCTTACCTAAAGTCAGTCCGCTTCGACAAACCCGAGCAAGTTGTTGAAGCTGTTTCGTTATCACCCACGTCCACTGGCGTCGTCGATCGCATCCGACAGTGGTTTATATCGCTCATCAAAGCATAATCCCGAGCAGTGGTAAGCCGAACATGCCTACCTCCCGCATGTTCAGCTCAGCGGCCAGAACCGAGGTATAGTAGGTCGGCCGCTTCCTCGAACTTGTCGGCGGGCAGGGTCCGCCACAGGTCGAGAACGGTCAGGCGCTGGCCCTGCCGCTTGCACCAGTCAGGTGAAATCTCCTTGTACTGCGGCCAGCCGGTCGCGACGATCAGCAGGTCGCTTTCGCGCACCGCACTCTCGATCGAGGACGCTCCCACCACCTTGTCGCCCAATACGGCCAGCGCCGCATCCTGGGCCAGCGGATCGTGGACCGTGACGACATAACCGGCGTCGGCGAGCTTGGCGGCCAGCTTCACGCTGTGGCTTTCCTCGACCACCGGCGTGTGCGGCTTGTAGGACAGGCCGAGGATGGCGATGCGCGTGCCGGCCTTGGCGAACTTCGAGACGAGGGTGGAAAGGCGCTCGACCTGGAAGTTGTTGATGCGGTCGGTCGCCTCGGCCACGTCCGCGCGCGCGCCGATCTTGCGGGCGAAGGCGGCGAAGGCCACGTTGTCGCGCGGGAAGCAGGGGCCGCCATAGCCCATGGCGCCCTTGAGATACTTCGCGCCGATGCGGGTGTCGGCGCCCAGCGCCTTGGTCACGGCGTCGACGTCGGCGCCCGGGATACGGTCGCAGATGTCAGCCAGCATGTTGGCGTAGGAGATCTTGGTGGTGACATAGGTGTTAACCGAGATCTTGGTGAGCTCGGCATTCACGAAGTTCATGCGCTGCACGGGCGGCTTCTTTTCGCACATCTGCAGGTAGATGGTCTGCAGCATGTCGCCGGCCTTGGTGTCGCTCTCGCCGATCAGGATCGAGTCGGGGAAGAGCATGTCGCGCACGACGCTGCCCAGCGCGATGAATTCCGGATTGTAGCAAAGGCCGAGGTCCGGACCGACCTTGCGGCCGGAGGCGGCTTCGAGAGCGTCCTTGATCTCGGTGCCCGTCGTGCCGGGCATTACCGTGCTGGTGATGACGACCATGTGGTAGCCCTGCTTGTTCTTCAGGGCCTTGCCGAGCGTCTCCATGGCCTGGAGCACGAAACGGTTGGAAAAGAAGCCGGTGCTGTCCGACGGCGTCGGGACGATCACGAAGCTGGCATCGCTCTTCTGGATCGCCTCGTTGGCGTCCATCGTCGCCGAGAGGCGCTCCTTGCTGGCGGCGATCAGCTCGTTCAGCTGCGGCTCGACGATCGGCATCTTGCCGGCGTTCATCGCGTCGACAAACGTCTTGTTTACATCCAGGCCGATGACGGTGAAGCCGCGGCTGGCGAGAACGGCAGCCAGAGGGGCGCCGAGCTTGCCGAGACCGACGACCGAGACGCGAGGCAATGTTCCTGAGGTCATTTCCATGTCCGTTTTGAAGGCCGGTACTGATACTGGCGCTTGCGTCCCGATGCCACCCCGATTTTGCAGGGGCGTGACGGGCAAACACAGCTTGCGCGGTCCCGTCGCAGGGGCGAAATATCGGTCAAATCAGGCGCCAGGCGCAGGGGATGTGGATGAAAGTGGAGTTTTTGGCCTTTCCGAAGGCCTTTGCAGGCAATGTCGCGGTGTTCGTCGGGGCCGAGAAACAGCTTCTGGCGGCCGCCGAGGCCATCGACGCGGCGGCCGACGGGGCCGTGGCCCGCGCCCTCGAGGCTGGGCGCTTCAGCGGCGCCAAGGGCCAGACCCTGACCGTTCTCGGCCACTCCGGTGATGTTGCACGCCTCCTGCTACTGGGCGTTGGCAAGGGACAGGACCTCGATGCCCGGGCAGCCGAGGAACTGGGCGGTGTTGTCGCAACCGAGGCCAATGCCGCCGGCCACACCGCCGTGACGGTGGTCGTCGACCCGGTCGAGGGCAGCCGCCTGTCGCCGGCCGAGATGGCGGCCCATCTGGCGCTGGGCGTCCGCCTGCGCAGCTACCGTTTCGACAAATACAAGACCAAGGACAAGCCGGAGCAGAAACTGTCCCTGCAGCGGCTCACCGTGGTGCTGGCCGCGCCCGCCGACGCCCGCAAGGCGTACGCCCAGCTCGAGCCGGTGGTGGACGCGGTCTTCCTCACGCGCGATCTCGTGAGCGAGCCGCCGAACGTTCTCTATCCGGCGGAGTTTGCCCGTCGCGCCAAGGAACTCACTAAGCTCGGCGTGAAGGTCGAGATTCTGGGCGAGGCCGAGATGAAGAAGCTCGGCATGGAGACCCTGCTGGCCGTCGGCCAGGGCAGCGGGCGCGACTCGCAGCTCCTCGTCATGAAATGGATGAACGGCCCGAAGGGCCAGGCGCCCGTAGCCCTGATCGGCAAGGGCGTGTGCTTCGATACCGGTGGCATCTCGCTGAAGCCGGCCGCCGGCATGGAAGACATGAAGTGGGACATGGGGGGCGCCGGCGCCGTTACCGGCGCCATGAAGCTGATCGCCGGCCGCAAGGCCAAGGCGAACGTCGTGGCGGTGTGCGCTCTCGTCGAGAACATGCCCGACGGCAATGCCCAGCGTCCGGGCGATGTCGTGAAGTCGATGTCGGGACAGACGGTCGAGGTCATCAACACCGATGCCGAAGGCCGCCTGATCCTGTGCGACGCCATGTGGTACGCCCAGCAGAAGTTCAAGCCGCAGGCGATGGTCGAGCTTTCGACCCTCACCGGCGCCATCGTCGTGGCGCTCGGTCATGAGCGGGCCGGACTGTTCTGCAACGACACCGAGCTGTCCAACCGCCTACGCGCGGCTGGTTCGGGGATCGGCGAGAAGCTGTGGCGCATGCCGCTCGGGCCGAAGTACGACAAGCTCATCGACTCCGAGATCGCCGACATGAAGAATGTCGGCGGTGGGCGCGATGGCGGCTCGATCACGGCCGCGCAGTTCCTGCAGCGCTTCGTGCAGGAGGGCGTCGCCTGGGCCCATATCGATATCGCCGGCGTGGCCTGGTCGGGCAAGGGCGATACCATCACGCCCAAGGGCGCGACCGCCTTCGGCGTGCGCCTGCTCGACCGGCTGATCGCCGAGAATTACGAAGGCTGACCGAGCCGATGGCGACCGAGGTCAACTTCTATCACCTGACCCGATCGTCACTGGAAGACACGCTGCCGCGCCTGCTGATCAAGACGTTGCAGGCGGGGGAGCGGGCGGTGGTGCTGCTCGGGTCGCCGGAACGGGTGGATGCGTTGAACACCCATCTCTGGGTCTACGATCCCGACGGCTTCCTGCCGCACGGCGCGGCGCGTGACGGTGAGGCCGACAGGCAACCGGTCTGGCTCACTCATCTCGACGAAAATCCGAACGGCGCCGCTTTCCTCTTCGTCGCCGATCGCGCCAGGTCGGAGAAGGTCGGGGACTACAAGCGCTGCTTCGAACTGTTCGACGGCCGCGACGAGACAGCCGTCGACGACGCGCGCGAGCGCTGGAAGGCCTACAAGACCGCAGGGCACACGGTGGCCTATTGGCAGCAGACGGACACTGGCGGCTGGGAGAAGAGGGCCTGAACTAACGGCTGTCGCGCGGCCGCAGATAGGCGCGCCAAGCGGCGGCCAGGCGTTCGCGCAACGGGATCGGCCCTTCCGGTCGGTAGAAATCCGGCGGATCGGATTCGAAGTGCGCCATGTAGCGTCGGTAGTCGAGCGGCCGGGCGCGGTCCGGCTGCGCCTGGGCCGCGAGCAGATCGAGGCCGCGATCGACATCGAGTACCGCCGCCAACCTGTCTCGACAGCCCAGCAAGAGCTCGGCAGCGGCGTCGGGAACGTCCCAGGTGGACAGGATTGCCGCCAGCTTCGCCACCTTCTCGGCGCTCAGCTCCGCCCGCCGCGCCGGACCGTCGGGGCCGAGCAGATCGAGGGCATAGTAGGCCTCGCCCTGGAACGGCCGGCCGGAATGAGTTTCCGCTGGCGTCGGCCAGATGTAGCGGGCGGGCAGGGCGCGCGAGGAATAGTTGCGCACGTCGAGGCGGAAGAGATCGAAGCCATGCCGGCGCATGAAGCGATCGGTGTTGTGGAACGAATGTTCGTCGGCAGCACCGTCGCCCACGAAGTTCACCTCCATCTGCACGGCCAGCAGGTTCGCCGGCAGCCGTCCCTCGAAGCTCTGCAGGATCTGCCAGTCGATGCCGTCGGTATCGATCTTCAGGTAGTCGAGGTCGTTCCAGCCGCGCGCGGCGAGAAGGTCGGGTACGACCACGGGCTTCGACGGATCGGCGAGACCGGTGAGCTCCCAGGCGTTGTGGCGGAGCTGTTCCTCGGTGGTGGCCGTCCGCAGCTTGGCGTCGCGGATTTCGCGCGTGCGCATGAAGCTCATGCGATCGCGCATCTTCATGATGAGCGGCGCCGCCGGACCGGCAGAAAGGTCGATCGGCTCGTCGGCGCGGGGGCTCACGAAGGCTGCCACGTAGGAGACGTCGGGGTTTTTCTCCTCTGCAGCGAGACGCTGGCATTCGCTCGCGCTGGCGTCGATGCCCAGCGCCTTCAGCCTGTCGCCGAAGGCGCGCCACTTCGGGTCGAGACCTCCGGAGCAGCCAATGTCCAGAAGCGCGAACCGTTCCGCCTTCAACCCTTGGGCGACGAACGCCGTAAACGACATCGCGAGGGCCGAACTCAGACCGTGGCGACGGGAGTGGCGGGCGAACCGACCGCGCCGGGAAGACGCAGGGGCGGCGCCGTCAGCAGAAAGCGCGAGCGCTGCCTCTCGCGCAGCCAGAGCGCCAGATCCTTCAGCCACCAGATCTCGCCGAGATTGAGCCCCAGCTTGAACAGGCAATGATTGTGGAGCGGTAGCGACGGATGCTCGGCATCCTCGGGACCGGGCTTGGCCGGCACGGCTTCGACGCCATAGTTGTCGGCGATCAGCGCGGAGATCTGACTGTCGGTGATCCACTGCAGCAGGCGCTTGTCGCGGCCGTCGAGCACGCAGCACATCGCGTGCGCGCGGGCCGGATCTACATTCTTGTTCATCTTCATGATCTCGTCGGTGAAGCCCGTGTACAGCAGCAGCATGTCGCCGGGTTCGACCACGACCTTGTCGGCATCGAGCACGCGCTTGAAATCGTCGTAGCTCACATACTTGTGGTCGCGCCCGTAGTGCTTCTCCAGATCGACGAGCACGGCGCGGCCCTGGATCGCCTTGGCCGCCATGTTCTCGACGCCGAGCTTGTGGGCGTAGGAGAGGTGGCCGCAGCCGTCGCGGCCGGCGTCGGGCAGCGGACCGACCACGTCGGAGCCGGCCTTGAACCCGTTGTAGTAGAGCGGCTCGGGTACCCCGTTGCCATCGGCATCGAACAGGCCGCCGACATGGGCCAGCGTGTCCCACTGCGTCGAGTACTGCAGCGTCAGGATCACCCGGTCGTCGCTGGCGACGTCGACGAACTGCGGGTTCAGGCTGTTGGTCAGGAAGTTGAAGCGCCAGCCATTCTCGTCACCCGTGGGCGACAGGACGGGCGGCAGGCGGCGCGGGTTCAATACATTGCCGCCCGGGAAGTCGAGCGGGAGACTGAGGCAGAACGATATTCCTTCCTTCACCTCGGCAATGCCCTCGATCACCTTCTTCGGCGTGATCAGGTTGAGGCGGCCGAGCTGATCGTCGTCGCCCCAGTCGCCCCAGGTCGATCCTTCAGGGCGATGTTTCCAGCGCTTCATGATGCGTTTCTCCCTCTTGCCGGCGGGGACACTACAAGGGCCGTCGGAGCGCGTCATCACATGCGCATGGCTCCCCCGCGCATTTCCGGAAACGTTCGCCATGCGGATCGCGTATGATGATCGGGACGAGGTTTCCATGTCCGCTGCCACCGCCCCGCCGCTCAAGCATGATTTCAGGGTAATCAGCCTGATCGGCGTCGCCCACGGCGTGAGCCACTACTACCAGCTCGCGTTCGCGACGATGCTCCTGATCGTCCGTCAGGAAGCAGGGTTGAGTTACGCCGATGTCGGCATGCTGGCGGGGATCTTCTACGGCGTATCGGGTGTGGCACAGACGGCGGCGGGTTTTGCGGTGGACCGCTTCGGTGCCCGCCCCATTCTTGCTGGCGGCCTGTTCGTCGTCGGCCTCGGCTTGGCGTGCATCTCGGTCGCGCATTCCTTCCTGGGGTTTGCCGGAATCGCCGTCATCGCGGGTCTGGGCAATTCGGTCTTTCATCCCGCCGACTTCGCGCTGCTGAATTCGTCGGTGAACACGCATCGTCTCGGGCGGGCCTTCAGCATTCATGGTCTCGGCGGCTCGCTGGGATGGGCGGCCGCCCCAGTGATGTATTTCCTCGACAGTATGTTCGGTTGGGTGGGGGCGGCGCTGATCGGCGCCTTGCCCGGCATCGTGCTGTCGGGACTGGTGCTCGTTCATCGCGAGCAGCTGGTCGATCACAGGGTCAAGGTCCGGGCCGCCGCGGCCCAGGCGGGCGGACGGCCGGGGCTGGCGCTGTTCCTGCAGCCCACGCTGCTGCTCTGCCTCGCGTACTTCGCGCTGATCGCCGCCAACACGGTCGGCATCCAGCAGTTCGCCGTGCCGGCCTGGAGCGGTATGTTCGGCGTCACGGAAAACTATGCCGCCTTCTGCCTGATCGTGTTCATTGCCGGCTCGGCCGCGGGCATCCTGGTCGGCGGCTATTTTGCCGACCGCGTCCGCCGGCACGATCTGGTGGCGGCGTTCGGCCTCCTGGCGGCGGCGGCCCTCACCGTGCCGATCGCGACGCAGGCCGTATCGGCGACGCTGCTGCCGGTGCTGCTGGCGCTGGCGGGAGCCGCCGGCGGCATCACCAATCCGTCGCGCGACATGATCGTGCGCGGCGCGACGCCTCCCGGCGCGTCGGGCAAGGTCTTCGGCTTCGTTTATTCAGGGCTCGACATTGGCTCGTTCGTGGCACCGCCGCTGTACGGCCTGCTGATGAACAGCGGCCTGCCGGCCGTGATCTTCTGGATCGCCGTCGGGCTCTACACCTTCAATGCGGGGATGGTGATGCTGATCCGCAACAGCAGCACCCGCAAGCCGGCCTACCCTGCGGCGGCCGAGTAGGGATCAGGCAGCGGACTCCAGCGCTTCCTGGGCAGCCAGCCAGCGCTTCTCGGCATTCTCGACCTCGCGTTCGAGGCGGGCCTTTTCCTTCTGGAGCTCCGTGACAACGCTGGCGGGGCCGGCATAGATCGCGGGATCGGCGAGCTTCGCCAGTACGCCGTTCAGTTGCTCGGTGAGGCGGGCCAGCATCTTCTCGGCGCTGTCGACGGCCTTTTTCAGCGGCGCCTTGTTGGTGCGGTTGTCGGCGGCGGCCTTGCGCTGGTCCTTCTTGCTGCCCGCGTCGGCCGGCTTCTCGGCTTTCGGCGGACGCGCGCCGCGCTCCTTCAGGAGCTTGGCCTGGTACTCGTCGATGTCGCCGTCGAAGGCCTTCACCGTCCCGCCCTGGACCACCCACAGGGCGTCCGCAACCATCTTCACCAGATGCGTGTCGTGGCTCACAAGAACGACCGCGCCCTCGAAGTCGTTGATGGCATCGACCAGCGAGGCGCGCGCGTCCATGTCGAGATGGTTGGTCGGCTCGTCGAGCAGCAGCATGTGCGGCGCGGTGCGCGTGGCGAGCGCGAGGAGCAGGCGGGTCTTCTCGCCGCCCGACATAACGCCGACCTTGAGGTTGGCGCGGTCGCGCGAGAAGCCGAAGCGGCCGAGCTGCGCGCGCACCTTGGCCTCGCCGGCGCCCGGCCCGAGCGCACGGGCCATGTGGTCGAACGGTGTCGCTTCGAAGTCGAGACCTTCCTCCTGGTCCTGCGAGAAGTAGCCGACGCGCAGTTTCGGCGTCTTCTTCAGTTGGCCTTCACGCGGCTCGAGCCGCTGTGAGAGCAGGCGGATGAAGGTCGACTTGCCGTTGCCGTTCTGGCCGAGCAGCGCGATCCGGTCCTCCATGTCGATGCGCAGGTCGAGGTTGCGCAGCACCAGGGGACCATCGGGGTAGCCCACGGAGACGTCGTCCAGCGTCTCGATCGGCGAGGAGAGGATGTCGGGCGAGGGGAAGTTGAAGGAGATGCGCTCATCGATCGGCACCGCTGCCACGGGGCCGAGCTTCTCGATCATCTTCATGCGCGACTGGGCCTGGCGCGCCTTGCTGGCCTTGGCCTTGAAGCGGTCGACGAAGGCCTGCATGTGCTTGCGCTGCGCAGCGACCTTGGCCTGTTGTGCGGCATCGTTGGCGAGGCGCTCGGCGCGCGTGCGCTCGAAGAAGTCGTAGTTGCCGGTGTAGGCGACGAGCTTCTGCTGGTCGATGTGCACGATGTGGTCGCACACGTCGTTCAGCAGGTCGCGATCGTGGCTCACCATCAGGACGGTGTTGCGGAAGCGCTTCAGATACTCGGTGAGCCAGATCATCGCCTCGACGTCGAGGTGGTTCGACGGCTCGTCGAGGATCAGGAGGTCCGGGCTGCTGAACAGCGTACCCGCCAGCGCCACACGCATGCGCCAGCCGCCGGAAAATTCGCCGCAGGGGCGGGACTGCTTCTCGTTGTCGAATCCCAGGCCGTTCAGGATCGAAGCCGCCCGAGACGGTGCAGCCGCCGCGCCGATTTCTTCGAGACGCGCATGGATTTCGGCCAGGCGCACGCCATCCTGGCAGGTCGCATCCTCGGCCAGTAGCGCGCTGCGCTCCACGTCGGCCGCGAGCACCGCATCGATCACCCTGATGTCGCCGCCGGGCGGGTCCTGTGGGACCGAGCCGACGCGGGTGCGGCCCATCAGGTTGATCTCGCCGCTGTCGGCCTCGATCTGGCCCTGGATCAGGCGCAGCAATGTCGACTTGCCGGCGCCGTTGCGGCCGACGAGACCGACCTTCCAGCCGTCGGAGAAGGCCGCGGAGGCGCGGTCGAAGAGCACCCGCTCGCCGTGGCGGAAGGAGATATCGCTGATGTGGAGCATGGGCGCGGGCATTTACCATGCGATTTGGCCGCAAACCAAGCGCGTTGGGCCGGCTTGCCGGGTCCAAACCCCGCGTCTATAAGGCGCGCCCAAGCATTGAAATCACTGCCTCCACGAGGGAATTCATGGCCGTCGAACGTACTTTCTCGATCCTCAAGCCGGACGCGACCCGCCGGAACCTGACCGGCAAGATCAACGCCCGCTTCGAGGAACAGGGCCTGCGCATCGTCGCCCAGAAGCGCATCCAGATGAGCCGCCAGCAGGCCGAAGCATTCTACGGCGTGCACAAGGCCCGTCCGTTCTTCAACGATCTATGCACCTTCATGACCTCGGGGCCGGTTGTGGTGCAGGTCCTGGAAGGCGAGAATGCCGTCGCGAAGAACCGCGAGATCATGGGCGCCACCAACCCGGCCAACGCCGATGCCGGCACGATCCGCAAGGACTTCGCCGAGTCGATCGAAGCCAACTCGGTGCACGGCTCGGACTCGCCCGAGAACGCGGCCATCGAGATCGCCTACTTCTTCGCGGGCTCCGAGATCGTCGGCTGAGGCCGCACGCACCACCGAAATAAAAAAGCGGCCCGAATGGGCCGCTTTTCTTTTGGTGGGCTTGCTCCAGACGTCAGTCCAGGATGGCAAAGCCGATCAGGAGAGCGATCGAGCCGCCGACCCCGAGAACGAGGCCCAGCAGCGGCAGGTGCGCAATCAGGCCGAGGGCCATGGACACCAGAAGAACGATGATCCAGAGCAGCGTGAACGTCACCAGCTTGCTGAACGACGCGTAGGTCGCCGCGTGAGCCGGATAGTCATCCTTTGCTTCAGCCATATCTCATCCCCGCTTGAAATCGTTGGCGATCTTATATCGGACTAGGTTTCTCGGGAAAAGAGGAGCGTGGCGTCGCAGGCAACGCCTGTAACGGTAACCCTGTCGCCGTCGATCGCAATCCGGCCCTCGCCGAACCAGCGCACCACCAGCGGATAGAGGCGATGTTCCTGGCGCAGGATGCGCGCCGCAAGCGTCTCCTCCGTGTCGCCCGTCAGCACCGGCACCGCAGCCTGGGCGATGATCGGGCCGGAGTCGAGATCCGGCGTCACCAGATGGGCGGTGCAACCACTCACGCGCACGCCGGCTTCCAGGGCCTGGCGCTGCACGTGCAGGCCCTTGAAGGCCGGCAGGAGGGACGGGTGGATGTTGATCAGCCGGTCCTTCCAGCGCGCGGGAAACCACGGGCTGAAAATCCGCATGAAGCCGGCGAGCACGACCAGATCCACGCCATGACGGTCGAGTTCATCCGAGACGGCGCGGTCGAATGTCTCACGGTCGGGATGGTCGCGGTGGGCAACGATCGCGGTCGGGATGCCGGCCGCGGCGGCAATCGCCAGCCCTGGCGCGTTCTCCCGATTGCATACCACGCAGCCGATTTCGGCAGGATAGTCGGCGGCCTTCGCCGCGTCGATCAACGCCGCGAGGTTGCTGCCGCGGCCGGAGATGAGAACTCCGACCTTCAGCTTCGCCATAGGCTCTCGGCATGATCGACGACGCAGTCGGCCTCGTCGGTCGGCGCCGTCTCGATCACACCGATCTCGCTCACCGTCTCGCCGGTATCGGTCAGCGCCTGGGCCACGCGCGCGGCATCGTCCTTCGCCACGACCACGATCATGCCCAGGCCGCAGTTGAAGGTCCGCAGCATGTCGTCGGTCGGGACCTGGCCGACCTCGCGCAGCCACTGGAAGACACGCGGGGCCGTCCATTGACGGGCATCGAGGCGCGCGCGTGTCCCGTCCGGCAGGCAGCGCGGCACGTTGCCGGGCAGGCCGCCGCCGGTGATGTGCGCAAGACCCTTGATTGCGCCGGTCGCCCGGATCACCTGCAGGAGCTGCTTCACATAGATGCGCGTCGGTTCGAGCAGCGCCTCACCCAGCGTCGCGTCGGCAAAGGGCGCACGGTCGGCGTATTTCAGGCCGCTGCGCTCGACGATGCGGCGCACCAGCGAATAGCCGTTGGAGTGCGGGCCGCTCGACGCGAGGCCGAGGACCACGTCGCCGGGGGCGATGTCGGTGCGTGGCAGCAGGGCGTTGCGCTCGGCCGCGCCAACGGTGAAGCCCGCGAGATCGTAGTCGCCGTCGGCATACATGCCGGGCATCTCAGCGGTCTCGCCGCCGACCAGCGCACATCCCGCGCGGCGGCAGCCCTCGGCGATGCCGGCGACGAGGCGCCGCCCGACATCGACGTCGAGGCGCCCACTGGCATAGTAGTCGAGGAAGAACAGCGGCTCGGCGCCCTGGACCACGATGTCGTTGACGCACATCGCCACGAGGTCGATGCCCACCGTGTCGGGAACGGCGGCTTCGATGGCGACCTTCAGCTTTGTGCCGACGCCGTCGGTACCCGACACCAGGATCGGATCGGTGAACCCGGCCGCCTTCAGGTCGAACAGGCCGCCGAAGCCGCCGAGGCCGCCCATCACGCCTGCCCGGTTGGTGCTCTTCGCCAACGGCTTGATGTGCTCGACGAGGTTGTCGCCCGCGTCGATATCGACGCCGGCGTCCTTGTAGGTGAGGGGGGGCCGATTGTGGCCGGGGGCGTCAGGCTTCAAGCCGGGCTCATTCATGCTAATACGGTGCGCGAACATAGCCAAAAACCGGACCCCCGCAATGCCGATAGGCCGCGTCTTTTCCACGATAGCTGCCGTGCTCCTGGCGGTCCTCGCCGCGAACGTCACCCTGGCGCAGTCTCCCGGAGGCACCGGGTACGACGTCACCGGCGTGGATGTCGATGTCAGCGGGTCCGACGCCGTACAGGCCCGGGCACAGGGAATTCGTGAGGCGCGGCGCAAGGCATTGGGCCTCCTCGTGGACCGGCTGGTGCCGGCCGAGGATCGTGCACGGTTGCCGCAGATCGACGATGCGCAGCTTGAGAACATGGTGCGCGGCATCGAATTCGTGCGCGAGCGCCCGGCGCCCGGCCGCTACAGCGCCACCCTGAACGTCGTTTTCGTGCCCGATGCGGTGAAGTCGTACCTGAGCGGGGCGGGCGCCCGGGTGGTCGAGACCGTGCCTCGGCCGGCGCTGGTGATCCCCCTGTGGAAGGGCCCCGCCGGAGTGGAGCCGCTCAACGACCGCAATGCCTGGCGGGAGGCCTGGCAGCAGTTCGACAGTGCCGGTAGCGCTGTCCCGGTCACCTTGGTCCGCGGCGACCCGACCGATCAGGGGGCGCTCTCGGCGGAACAGGCCTATGTCGGTGATGTTTCCGCGCTGGCGCGGCTCAACCAGCGCTATCGCGCGCCGACGATCATCGTGGCCACCGTCGAGGGCGACAAGTCGAGCGGCGGGCTGACAGTCGGCGGCCTGCGCTATGATACCCAAACCGGCGCCCGCAGTGAGATTCCGCCGATTCCAGTCGCGAGTGCGGCCGACCTTCCGGCGGCGGTGAAGGCGATCCACTCGAAGGCCGATCAGGACTGGCGCAGCATCGGCACCGTCCGACGCGATTCGCAGGACTCGCTGGACGTGGTCGTGCCCATTCGCGCGCTCAGCGACTGGGTCCAGGTGCGCCAGCGGCTCGGCGCCATTCCGGCGGTGAAATCGGTGACGGTGAAGACGCTCGAATCCGACCGTGCTGAGCTCCGGCTCGACATCTTCGGCACGCCCGAGGAACTGCAGCGTACGCTTGCCCAGGCGGGGCTGAACCTGTCCCAGGACATGGGGCGCTGGCAATTGCAGCCGCGCTAGTGCGCGCCGGGGAGCCTGATCGAATGGGTCAAACCGCCACGGGACGCTGGATCTTCTGGGTCGCCGCAGCCGCAAGCTTTCTGCTGCTCATGTGGGTGCTGAACGACATTCTGCTGCCGTTCGTCGTCGGGATGGTGGTGGCCTACTTCCTCGACCCAGTCGTGGTGCGGCTGCAGCGCGCCCGTCTGTCGCGCACCATGGCAACCACCCTGGTGACGGTCGTGGCGGTTCTTGTGGGTGTGGGTGTCGTGATGGCGATTCTGCCGCCGCTGTTCGGGCAGGTCCAGTCGCTGATCACCAGCGCCCCCGAATACATCGTCAAGGCGCTCGGCCGCATCCAGCCGCTGCTCGAACCGCTGCGCGACAGGCTCGGTCTGGAGCCGATGAGCATGCACGATCTGCAGTCGGAGGCGACGCAGTGGGCAGGCAAGGGGCTGGCTGTCGCGGGAGGCATTGCCGGGGCGCTCGCCGAGCGCGGCGTGGCGATCATCAACCTGCTCGGCCTGCTCTTCATCACGCCGGTGGTCACCTTCTACATGCTTCGGGACTGGGAGAAGCTGGTCGCGGCAATCGACAACTCGCTGCCCCTCGAACACGCCGAAACGATCCGCAAGCTCACCGCCGAATCGAATGCCGCCATTGCCGGATTCGTGCGTGGACAGGCCCTGGTCTGTCTCGCCCTCGGCACCTTCTACGGGATCGGCCTCACCCTGGTGGGACTGCAGTTTGGCCTCGTCATCGGGCTGATCGCGGGCGCCATCTCCTTCATTCCGTTCGTCGGCACCTTCGTTGGCGGTGTCATGGCGCTGGGCATGGCACTGGCCCAGTTCCCGCCGGATTGGATCGGCGTCGTGAAAGTCGCGGCGGTGTTCGTGGTGGGCCAGATGCTCGAGGGGAATTTCCTCTCGCCCAAGCTGGTCGGCGACCGCGTCGGCCTGCATCCGGTCTGGATCATGTTCGCGCTGCTGGCCGGCGGCTCTTTGTTCGGTTTCACCGGTGTGCTGATCGCCGTTCCGGTGGCGGCGATCCTCGGCGTGGTCGCCCGCCACTTCATCGCCCGCTATCGCGAGAGCGATCTCTATCGCGGCGGTGCGCCCAGTTGAGCCGGCCCATGGCAAACCAGCTCACCCTGGATCTCGCCCTTCCACCGCCGACCTACGCCCGGGAAGATTTCGTCGTGGCGGACGGAAACCGGGAAGCTTTGGCCTGGATCGACCGCTGGCCGGACTGGCCGGCACCGGCCCTATCGCTGAGTGGCCCGACCGGCTGCGGCAAGACCCATCTCGGAGGCATCTGGGCCGCGCGCAGCGGCGCGACCGTGATGGGGGGCCGGGACCTCGAGGGCCGCAACGTCGCCGACCTCACGGACCTGGCGACGGCCTCGCGGGCCATCGTGATCGAGGAGGCGGATCGGGCTCCCGAGCGTGCGCTCTTCCATCTCTACAATCTCGTACGCGAGCGCGGCGGGCACATGCTGCTGATCTCGGGCGAACCGCCGGCCCGCTGGTCGATCGCCTTGCCCGACCTCGCCTCGCGGCTCCGCGCCGCGCCGGCCGTCGCGGTCGCGCCGCCCGACGACGAGCTGCTGGGGTCGATCATCCTGAAACAGCTGGCGGACCGGCAATTGCACGCGGGCGCTGGCGTCGTGCAGTATCTCGTCTCGCATATGGAGCGGTCGGCGGATGCGGCCCGTCATGTCGTGGCGGCGCTCGACCGGCGCGCCCTGGCCGAGCGGCGCGAGATCGACCGCCGACTGGCGATGGATGTGCTGGTCGACCTCGCCGGTACCTCGTGAGAGGGAGGAAGGGATGAAGACGATCTTGGCGGTTTGCGCGCTGAGCCTGATGGCGACGGCGGCCTCGGCGCAGCAGGGCTCGGTCATGGGAACCTGGCTCTCGGAGTCGGGTGTTGCCCAGATCAAGATCGGACCTTGCCCGGATTCGGCGAGCGGCCCGATCTGCGGCTATGTCGCCAATCTCATCGATCCCAAGGGACCGGACGGCGCAGCGGTCGCGCCCGATGCCGCCACCGACTACCGCAACGAGAACCCGGCGCTGCGCACGCGCAAGGTGATCGGCATGCCGCTGATCTGGGGCTTCAAGCAGGCCGCCCAGCCCAACACATACGAAGACGGCAAGGTCTACAACGGCGAGGACGGCAAGACCTACAGCGCCAACATCAGCCTCCAGCCGGACGGCAAGCTGCGGCTCCGCGGCTTCGTCGGCACGCCGATGTTCGGCAAGACACAGATCTGGACGCGCGTGAATTAGGAGAGGAAACGCAGATGGACATGGGTATCAGGGGCCGCAAGGCGATCGTCTGTGCGGCAAGTAAGGGCCTGGGGCGCGGCTGCGCCGAGGCGCTGGCGGGCGAGGGCGTCGATCTCGTGATCAACGCGCGCACGAAATCCGAGCTCGAGGCGACGGCGGAAGAGATCCGCAAGAAGTACGGCGTGAATGTCACCGCGGTCGCCGTCGACGTCACGACCGACGAGGGGCGCAAGCAGGTGCTGGCCGCCTGTCCCGAGCCCGACATCATCGTGAACAATGCCGGCGGCCCGCCCCCGGGCAACTTCCGGGACTGGAACCGCGAGGACTGGATCAAGGCGCTCGACGCCAACATGCTGACGCCGATCGAGTTCATCAAGGCCAGCGTCGACGGCATGATGAAGCGCGGCTTCGGGCGCATCGTGAACATCACCTCGAGCTCGGTGAAGGCGCCGATCGACATTCTGGGCCTCAGCAACGGAGCGCGCTCGGGTCTCACCGGCTTCGTGGCCGGCGTCGCGCGCACGACGATCCGTCACGGCGTGACGATCAACGGCCTGCTACCCGGACCTTTCGACACCGACCGGCTGCGCGGCACGACGAAGGCGCGCGCGGCAAAGGCCGGGCGCAGCTTCGAGGAAGAGTACGCCACGGCTGCCAAGGCGCATCCGGCCGGCCGCTTCGGCACGGCCGAGGAGTTCGGCATGATGTGCGCTTTCCTGTGCAGCGTGCATGCGGGCTACATGACCGGCCAGAACATCCTGATGGATGGCGGCCAGTATCCCGGCACCTACTAGCGCGTCAGCGCGGATCGAGATCGCGCGGCCGGACGAAGGCGAGAAGTTCGCAGATTCCTGGGGTCAGGGCACTCCAGGGACCGTGCGGGACACGGAGCGCGGCCAGGGCGCCGGTGGGGTACTTTTCCCGCAGGCGCTCCAGCACTTCGCGTGGGCCGTGTCCGGCGAGCGCGCCCGCCAGTTCTCCGATGCCCTCGTTGTGGCCTATCAGAAGGACGGTCTCGACATCCTCGGGCAAGGCCTGCAGTCGCTCCAGGAGTTCGCTCTCGGAGGCGAGGTAGAGCTGCTTCTCGAGCGAGATCGGCGGCGCGGGACTGCCGAGGGCATTCACCAGCGGTGCCAGGGTCTGGCGCGTCCTGGCGGCCGTTGAACACAGGATCAGATCGGGGCGGGGCGCCTTGGCGGCAATATGGCCGGCCATGGTCCTAGCCGCGCGCTCGCCGCGATCGTTGAGCGGACGGTCGTGATCGCTCTGGTGCGCCGTGTTCCAGGCGGATTTTGCGTGGCGCAGGAGGAGAATGTTCTTCACACCTGTCATTCCAATAAATCCAGCAGGAACAATGGTTTAGTTAAATGCCATGACAGGGTCATGTTGAGGCGCTACCGTTCCTGTGCATAATTTCAGGGAGAGTGCCCCCACCGGGGTCCACATGGACGCGCTCAACTCCGCCGATCCGGCTTCGCTCGAAATACCACCCGACAGCCCGCGACGCTTCATCAATCGTGAACTGTCGTGGCTGGCCTTCAACACCCGCGTGCTGGAGGAGGCCACGAACAAGCGCCATCCGCTGCTGGAACGGGTGCGCTTCCTGTCGATCTCGGCGGCGAACCTCGACGAATTCTACATGGTCCGGGTCGCGGGTCTGGTCGACATGCTTCAGACCCGGTCCACCATGCTGAGCGATGACGGCATGACGCCGGCCGAGCAGCTCGTGGCGATTCGCGAGCGCGCCTCGACCCTGATGGCCCATCAGCAGGATGTCTGGGCGTCGCTCCAGGACGATTTGCGCGAAGCGGGCATCGCGGTGATTGACGCGGGCGAACTCACGGAGGTGGAGCGGAGCTGGCTCGACACCTATTTCATCGACCAGGTCTTCCCGATCCTGACGCCGCTGGCGATCGACCCGGCGCATCCGTTTCCCTTCATCCCCAATGGCGGCTTCTCAGCCATCCTGAAGCTGCAGCGGCGTGACGACCGCCGTCCGCTGATGGCGTTGCTGCCGTTGCCGCCGCAGGTCGACCGCTTCGTCCGCCTGCCGGGGCCGGACATCCGTTTCCTGCCCCTCGAGGACCTGATCGACATCTACCTGCCGCGCCTGTTCCCCGGCTACGACGTGATCGAACGGGCCTTCTTCCGGGTAATCCGCGACAGCGATGTCGAGATCAACGAGGAGGCCGAGGATCTCGTCCTTCTCTACGAGAGCGCCCTGAAACGCCGCCGCCGCGGCGACCTGATCTCCATCTCGGTCAACAGCGCGATGCCCGCGGAGCTGCGCGACTTCCTGTTCGACCAGCTGGAGATTCCGGAGCAGACCCAGACCGTCCATGTCTTCCATCTAGACCGTATGCTCAACATCGGCGACGTGAAGGCGGTGATCGTCGACGATCGCGCCGACCTGAAGTTCGCGCCCTACAATGCGCGCTTTCCCGAGCGCATTCGCGATTTCGGCGGCGACTGCTTCGCGGCAATCCGTGCCAAGGACATCGTCGTCCATCATCCCTACGAGAGCTTCGACGTCGTGGTGCAGTTCCTGCGCCAGGCGGCGCGCGATCCCGCGGTCGTGGCCATCAAGCAGACGCTCTACCGTACCAGCGCCGATTCACCGATCGTCAAGGAGCTGATCGCGGCCGCCGAAGCGGGCAAGACCGTGTCGGCCCTCGTCGAACTCAAGGCCCGCTTCGACGAGGAGGCCAACATCCGCTGGGCGCGCGATCTGGAGCGTGCCGGCGTTCAGGTGGTCTATGGCTTCATCGACCTCAAGACGCACGCCAAGGTATCGATGGTGGTGCGTCGCGAGGCGCAGTCTATCCGGACCTACGTGCATTTCGGGACCGGCAACTATCACCCGATCACGGCGCGCATCTACACCGACCTGTCGTTCTTCACCTGCGATCCGGCGATGTGCCGCGACGCCGCGCGCCTGTTCAACTACATGACCGGCTACGCCCGGCCCGAACAGATGGAGAAGATCGCCTTCGCCCCCGTGACGTTGCGGCCGACCCTCTACCGCCTGATCGATGCCGAGATCGAAAATGCCAAGGCCGGGAAGCCGGCCGCGATCTGGGCCAAGCTCAATTCCCTGGTCGACGGGGCGTTGATCGATCGCCTGTATGCGGCTTCGAATGCCGGCGTGCAGATCGACCTGGTCGTGCGCGGGATCTGCTGTCTCAGGCCCGGCGTTCCGGGGCTCAGCGAGCATATCCGCGTGAAGAGTGTGGTGGGACGCTTCCTCGAGCATGCGCGCATCATCTGTTTCGGCAATGGCCGCGCTCTGCCGTCGATGGAGGCCAAGGTGTTCCTGTCGTCTGCCGACTGGATGCCGCGCAATCTCGACCGTCGCGTCGAACTCCTGTGCCCGGTCGAGAACCAGACCGTGCGCGAGCAGGTCCTCGACCAGATCATGGTGGCCAACCTCAAGGACGACGGTCAGAGCTGGCTGATGTCACAAGACGGTAACTATCATCGGCCGCCGACGGGCAAGGAACCGTTCATCGCGCACCACTACTTCATGACGAACCCGTCGCTCTCCGGGCGCGGCAGCGCGTTGAAGCTGAGCGGAGCGGTGCCTCGACTGGTTCTGAGTTCCTGAGCGGCCAGCGGCGTCGGGTCGCGCACGAATTGGCGCTGTAATCCGTCCCGGTTTCGGCTAGAGGGAGCGCGCATGGACGGCCACCCGATCGCAGGCGCCACCGCCTCGCGCACCCCTCTCCGGAAGGGCCGCGTTGGTATCATCGACGTCGGCTCGAATTCGATCCGGCTCGTGGTCTATGAGCGGGCGAGCCGCGCCCCGTTGCCGGTCTTCAACGAGAAGGTCCTGTGCGGTCTGGCGCGGGGACTCGACGCAACCGGGCGGCTCAATCCGGAAGGCGTCGAGATGGCGCTTGCCAACATCGACCGCTTCGCGACCCTGGCACACAACATGAAGGTCACGTCGCTCGACCTGCTGGCGACCGCCGCCGTGCGTGATGCGGCCGACGGTGCCGACTTCATGCGCGAACTGGCCAGCCGACCCGGCATCGTCGCCCATACGGTGAGCGGCCAGGACGAGGCGCGCTACTCGGGCTACGGCGTCATGTGCGGCATGCCCGGAGCCGAGGGCGTCATGGGCGACCTGGGCGGTGGCAGTCTCGAACTGGCCTCGCTCTCGCAGGGGCGTCTCGGCTCTTCCACCACGCTGCCGGTCGGCCCGCTCCGGCTGATGTCGTCGGGCAAGGGCGACCCCCGCAAGGCCGTCGTCGACGCCATCGAGGGCGTACGCTGGCTCCGCGAGGAGCAGGGCAAGACCTTCTATGCGGTGGGGGGGGCGTGGCGCGCCTTCGCCCGGCTGCACATGGAGCAGGCGGGTTACCCGCTGCACATCATCCATCAATACGAGATCGCGGCCGACGAGGCGCGGGCGGTGGCCCGTCTGATTGCCGTCCAGAGTCCGAAGTCACTGGAGAAGATGGCGGGCGTGTCGCGCCGCCGCGTCGACACACTGCCACTGGCCTGTCTGGCTCTCGACAGGCTGCTGGCGGTCCTGAAGCCCAGGGCCGTGGTCTTCTCGGCGTTCGGCCTGCGCGAGGGGTTCTACTATTCGCGACTGAGCGAACAGGAGCGGGCGCGTCATCCGCTGATCGCCTTCGCCGAGGAGCAGGGCGAGAGCTGGCATCGCTTCGATCTCTCGCCGCAGGAGATTTTCGACTGGCTCTCGTCGGCCTTCGCGGACGAGAGCGAGAGCGAGCGGATCCTGCGCACGGCCGCCTGCCATCTCAGCGACATTTCGTGGGACGACCATCCCGACTACCGCGCCGACCAGGCCTATTTCCGTGTGCTGCACCTGCCGGCGCCGGGGATGAGCCATCGCGAGCGCGCCATCCTCGCAATGACGCTGACCTACCGCTACAAGAGCGAGCCCAAGGCGGCGATGATCGACACGGCGCTGCGCCTGACCGACAGCAAGGGCCGCAGCTTCGCGCGGCGCCTCGGCGCCTGCCTGCGGCTGGCCTACAATCTGAGCGGCGGCGCGCCCGGCCTCCTGCCGCAATTGCAGCTGCGCCGGACCGAGCGGGAACTGCGCCTGCTGGTGCCGACGGCGCTCAAGCGGAGCCTGGGGGACGTCACCGCGCGGCGGCTCGAGACCGCCGCACAGGCCTTCGACCTCAGGCCGATGATCGTGACCGCCTGACGAAGGCGCTTACTTGTCCGGCGGCAACTGGATCAGCTTGGGTTGATCCCCGTTGAGCGCCAGCGCCAGCCGGCCCTCGATCAGATCCACCGCGTCCGACCCGAACACTTCGTTCCGCCAGCCCTTCAGGGCGGCGATGTCGCGCTTGCCGGCGGCCAGGCGGTCGAGTTCGTCGGCGCTCGCCACGAGGCGGCCCGCGACGCCGGCCTGTTCCGCCTTGAGCCGCAGAAGCGTGCGCAGGAGGTCGACGATGGCGCCCGGAGCCCGCAGTTGCTCGGGGGTCTTGTCGCGGACCGGCAGCTCGGATTCCGGCAGGGCACGCGCACGCTCTATGGCTTCCATGAGCTCGCGTCCCTGCCAGCCCTCGGCGAAGCCGCGACCCAGCCCACGCGTTGCCGCCAGTTCCTCGATCGACTTGGGTGCGTGGCTCGCGATCTCGAGGAGCTGCTCGTCGCGCACCAGGCGCTGGCGCGGAATGTCGATGCGCTGCGCCGTGCGCTCGCGCCACGCCGCGATCTCCTTCAGGACGGCCATCATGCGCGGCGAGGCGCCGCGCGGCTTCAGCCGGCGCCAGGCCTGCTCGGGATCGGCGCGATAGATCGCGGGATCGTTCAGAACCGCCATTTCCTCGGAAATCCAGGAGAAACGGCCCGTCTTGTCGAGCTGCTTCTTCAGCTTCTCGTAGACCACCCGCAAATGGGTGACGTCTGACAGCGCGTAGGTGATCTGGCGCTCGCTGAGCGGGCGGCGGCTCCAATCGGTGAAGCGGCTCGACTTGTCGATCTTGGCTTTGGCAAGACGCGTTGCCAGCGATTCGTAGGACGCCGCTTCCCCGTGGCCGCAGACCATCGCGGCGACCTGAGTGTCGAAAAGGGGCCCCGGCACCTGCTGGAGGCGCAGATAGAAGATTTCCAGGTCCTGACGCGCCGCATGGAAGACCTTGAGGACCTTGGGGTTGAGCATCAACTCGTCCAGCGGAGCGAGGTCGATGCCCTCGGCCAGCGTGTCGATCGCGGCCGCGTCGTCGGGGCCGGCGACCTGGGCCAGGCAGAGCTTGGGCCAGTAGGTCCGCTCACGCATGAACTCGGTGTCGACGGCGATAAACTCGGTATTGGCGAGGGGCTTGCAGAATGCCGCCAACTCGTCGGTCGTTGTGATGAGCTTCATTGGAGACGATCTATAGACCCCGCGGCGGCTTCGGCAAAGTTGCCGTGAACGGAAACCGGCCATTCCCTTGACTCGCCTCGGCTTTCGGTGCCTTTTGCCGGGCCTCCAAACCCGGAAAATACGTCATGTCTTCAGTCTACCGAACCCATACGTGCGGCCAGTTGCGGCCCGAGCATGTCGGCCAGCAGGCCCGACTTTCAGGCTGGGTGCAGCGCAAGCGCGACCACGGCAATCTGCTGTTCATCGACCTGCGAGACCATTATGGCGTGACCCAGGTGGTGGTGGACGTCTCCAGCCCGGTCTTCAAGGCCGCCGAAGCCGTCCGCACCGAGAGCGTGATCACGGTGACCGGCAAGGTGGTGGCGCGCGAGGCCTCGACGGTGAACGCCAAGCTGGCGACCGGCGCGATCGAGCTCGATGCCGCCGACCTGATCGTGCAGTCCATGGCTGACCCGCTGCCGATTCCGGTCTACCAGGAAAACGATACGACGCCGGAGGAGCTGCGGCTCAAGTACCGCTTCCTCGACCTGCGCAAGGACAAGCTGCACAAGAACATCATCCTGCGCAGCCAGGTGATCGCAAGCCTGCGCCGGCGGATGATCGACCAGGGCTTCACCGAGTTCCAGACGCCGATCCTCACGGCCGACAGCCCCGAGGGCGCGCGCTCCTACCTGGTGCCGAGCCGCCTTCATCCCGGCAAGTTCTACGCCCTGCCGCAGGCGCCGCAGATGTTCAAGCAGCTCCTGATGGTGTCGGGCTTCGACCGCTACTTCCAGATCGCGCCCTGCTTCCGCGACGAGGACGCCCGTGCCGACCGGTCGCCGGGCGAGTTCTACCAGCTCGATTTCGAGATGAGCTTCGTCACCCAGGAAGACGTGTTCGAGGCGATCGAGCCCGTGCTGGGCGGCGTTTTCCAGGAATTCGCTTCGTTCAACCGCGAGACGCCGCGCAAGGTTTCGGCCTTTCCGTTCCCGCGCATTCCCTTCGCCGAGGCGCTGCTGTCCTTCGGCACGGACAAGCCCGACCTGCGCAACCCGCTGCGCATCTTCGAGGTGGGCGAGGTCTTTGCCGGCTCCGAGTTCAAGGTCTTCGCGGGCATCGTGGCCAAGGGCGGCGTGGTACGCGCCATCCGGGCGCCCAAGGCCGCCAGCCAGCCGCGCAGCTTCTTCGACAAGCTCAACAGCTGGGCCCAGGGCGAGGGCAAGCCGGGCCTCGGCTATATCACCCTGGAGAACGGGGCCGGGAAGGGGCCGATCGCCAAGTTCGTCGCCGATGAGCGACTGGCGAAACTGAAAGAGCTGACCGGCGCCGAGGACGGCGATTCGGTGTTCTTCGTGGCCGACACGGCCGATACCGCCTGGAAGTTCGCCGGTCAGGCGCGGACCAAGATCGGCCAGGAACTGGGTGTGATCGACGAGGACCAGTTCGCGCTGTGCTGGGTCGTCGATTTCCCGATGTTCGAGTACGACGACAAGCTGAAGAAGATCGACTTCAGCCACAACCCGTTCTCGATGCCGCAGGGCGGTCTCGAGGCGCTGGAGACGCAGGATCCGCTCACCATCAAGGCCTGGCAGTATGACATCGTCTGCAACGGCATCGAGCTGTGCTCGGGCGCGATCAGAAACCACAAGCCGGATATCATGTACAAGGCGTTCGGCATTGCGGGCTACAGCAAGGAAGAGGTCGAGGCGCGCTTCGGCGGCATGCTGAACGCCTTCAAGTTCGGCGCGCCGCCGCACGGTGGTGCGGCGCCGGGCGTCGATCGTATCGTGATGCTGCTGGCCGACGAGCCGAACATCCGCGAGATCATCACCTTCCCGATGAACCAGTCGGCGGTCGACCTGATGATGGACGCACCTGCGGAAGTGCCGGCCGAGAAGCTGCGCGAGTTGCATATCGGGCTGCGCCTGCCGCCGCCGCGGAAGGACTAAAATCCGCAGGGGAGAGTGCAAATTGACTGAACCGGCAAGGTTCAGTACGATCAATGGGTTATAGTCTTTTCATAAAGAAGATTATGAGCTCATTTCAGCTCTCTTCCCTGTTCCTGCTGCCGGTGGTGGCGGGAATGGCTCTCTTGACGAGTGCCTGTGGGGTGCCTGTCGCCGTTTCGGCGGCGAGCTACGCCGCCGATGGGGGACTGCTGGCGACTTCCAACAAGACCTCGACCGACCACATCGCTTCCGTGGTCACCAAGAAGGATTGCGCGATCTGGCGCGTCTTCCGCGGCCGTCAGATGTGCAACCAGCGCGCGGACGGTGCAGACCCCTACGACACCGATTATACCGAGCCGCAGCGCTCGGTCTCCGAGAGCGGCGTCTCCTATTCCTCGCCGCTGCGGCCCGCGTCCGACACGCCGGCCGTGAGTTGGGAAGCGGCTGATTACGAAGCCCCGGTGGCACCTGCGCCTTCACCGGCGCCGGTCGCGCGCCAGGCGCCCATGACGGCAACCGTCGAGCCGGTCGCAGAGCGGGCTCCAGCCGCGCCGGCCGTATCGTCCGCTGCGGGAAAGTCCAAGAAGGCGAAAACGGTCCAGCGTTCGGCTAAGAAGCCTTCACGAGGTCCGGCGGTGCCTGCCCCCTGAGCAGGAAGGCCTCGAGATTGTCGAGCGCCTTGAAGCCCATCGCATTGCGGGTCTCGACTGTCGCCGAGCCCATGTGCGGCAGCAGGAACGCGTTCTCGAGTCCGTAATAGCCCTGATGGATGCGCGGCTCGCCGTCGAAGACGTCGAGTCCTGCCGAGGCGAGGTGGCCGCTCTTCAACGCGGCGATCAGGGCCTCGTCGTCCACGACCCCGCCACGGGCGGTGTTCACCACGATGGCGCCCTTGGGCAGCTTGGCGATGCGCTCTGCGTTCACCCACTTTGCCGTCGCGGGCGTCATCGGGGCGTTGATCGAGAGGAAGTCGCAATGAGGCAGCATCGCGTCGGGATCGGCGTGGAAGATCGCGCCTTTCTCGAGGTCGGGCGCAAGCCTGGTGCGGTTGGAGTAATGAATCTGCATGCGGAAGGCGCGGGCACGGTCGGCCGTGGCCTGGCCGATGCGGCCCATGCCGAGAATCCCCAGCCTCTTGCCGGTGACCTGGGTGCCCATGAGCTGCGTCGGGGTCCAGCCCACCCAGTTATGGGTTCGCAACATGGTCGCGCCCTCGTGCGCGCGGCGCGCGGCACCCAGCAGGCAGAGCAGGGTGATGTCGGCGGTGGCGTCGGTCAGTACGTCGGGCGTGTTGCTGACGACGATGTTGCGCGTGGCGGCGGCCGCCACGTCGACGTGCTCGTAGCCGACCGAGAAGGTGGCGATCATGCGGACCGAGGCGGGCAGGGCGGCGATGGTCGCGGCATTCAGGGCGTCGCCGGCGGCGCACATGATCCCGTCGAAGCCGGCTGCCGCCTTGGCGAGCGCTGGGCCGTCGTAGAGCCTGTCTTCGGGGTTGAGTTGCGCGTCGAAGTTTGCCGCCAGGCGCGCCTCCACCTCGGGCGGGAAGTGGCGTGTGGCGATGACCCTGGGCTTGCCCTTGTTCATTGACGATTTCCTCCCTGTGCAGCCCTGACGCAGGCGATCATTCTGGTGTTCCGCGCGCATGGATATTACGCTTGCCAGCCCGGCTACAAGGTCTGGCCTTTCAAGCCATCGTCAGTTGACCACGTATAGTATTCGCCGTCCTCCCATCCAAACAGCGGTTGTCGTCGCTGCCGTCGGCGTTCTCCTGTTGCTGGGCCTGTGGATAAGCCACGCCGATGCGCAACAGCAGGACCAGCCGCTGGTGCCGCATCGCGCGACCTACGACATGAAGCTGGCGGTGGCGCGTCCCAACAGCGGGATCGTCGAGGTGAACGGGCGGATGGTGCTGGAGACCGTCGAGGCCTGCGAGGGCTGGGAGGTCAAGCAGCGGATCAAGCTCACCTTCCTGCGCAACGACGGCGACGAGTTCACCACCGATTCGAGCTTTACCAGCTACGAAACCAAGGACGGTCTCTCGCTTCGCTTCAGTGTCCGCAACATCCAGGACAACGAGGTCGAGGAAGAGCTTCGGGGCCATGCCGATCTCGAGGCGCCCGGAGCCAAGGGGCGGGCGAGCTTCACCTTGCCCGAGGCCCGGAGCTTCGAGCTGCCTGCCGGGACGCTGTTCCCAACGACGCACCTCATGCTCGTCCTTCGTCATGCTCGCGATGGCGACAAGTCGGTCTCCTATCTGGTGTTCGACGGGGCTCGCCTCGACGGGGCCTTCCAGGTGAATGCCGTGATTGGCCGGCCACCGCGCCAGACCGGGGCACCGGTGGTGCGCGGTGACGTCGCCCTGCTGCGCAACCAGCCCGCATGGAGCGTGCGGTTCGCCTTCTTCGCGACGGGTGACCAGGGCGCCCCTCCGGAGTACGAATTGGCCCTCGACTTGCTGGGCAACGGTATCGCGCGTTCGATGCTGTTGGACTACGGTGACTTCGCCGTGGATTCCCGTCTCGTTCAACTCCAAGCCCTGCCGAGGCCACGATGCTGATTCGCCGCCTGCTTATGCCCGCTGCCGGTCTTCTCGTCCTCGCAGCTCCGGCGATGGGCCAGGAGATGGTGCCTCATCGTGCTGTCTACGAAGTGAGCGCGATCGAGAACGGCAAGCCGACCGGCGGCACGCCCGGCACCTATGCCTACGAGCTGAAGCTCACCTGTGACGGCTACGTGATCTACCAGCGCTTGCGGCTGGAGACGCCGGGGCAGAGGTCGGCGGTGGTGAGCGAGCAGCAGACCCAGATGACCGAAAGCAAGGACGGGCGGAAGCTGACCTTCGAGCATCGTTCGGTCACCGGCGGCAAGCAGACCAGCCTGATGAAGGGCGAGGCGACCATGTCCGACGATGGCACCGGCGAAGCGCGTTTCAGCGATCCGGCGAACCAGACGGTGGCGCTGCCGGCGGGCACGATGTTTCCGGTGGCGATCGCGCGCGCCACCATCCGCGCCGCCAAGGCCGGCGAGAACGGCATCGATGCGCGGTTCTTCTTCGGCGACAAGGTGAAGCCGCCCCAGCAGGTCAACGCGGTGATCGGCAAGGTGCCAAGGCGTCTGGCCGACGTGAAGATCCCCGAGGGAGCCGAGGAACTGGTCGATGGCCGCACCCGCATCTATTACCGCGCGGGGTTCTTCGACACCGAAGCCAAGGGCGCGGGCGAGCCCGCCTTCGAGATGAGCAGCATCACGCTGGACAACGGCATCGAGCTCTATGGCACCCACGAACAGGGCGAAGGCGGCATCGAATACCGCATCACTCGCCTGGAGCCGCTTCCCAAGCCCGAGTGCAAGTAGCCGAGCGGGGCTTTAGAAGCGGACGCTGAAGCCGATCAGGGGGCCGTGCAGGATCAGGTCTACGCCTCCGGTGTCGAGGCCGGAGCCGGTCGAATAGCTCGTCGAGAGCGCACGATAACCGACAGTGGCGCCCAAGGCGTAACCCTGACGCTGCCAGGAATAGGTGTACGCGGCGACCGCCTGCCAGGCGAAGACGCTGCCCAGGCCGAACCCGCCGACGTCGCCCCGAACGAAGATGTTCTGACCCGGCGCGAACTGGTGGCGCAGGCGGAGGCCCACGATCGGATCGATCCAGTCGAGCGTGCCGGAGCGGGCAGTGGCCAGCCCGAACGATCGCTCGAAGCCCATGTTGTAGAGATCGCCGGTGATCGTCGCACCGAGGTTGGCCGTGACGGAATTGTTCCAGTATCGGAAACCCAGCAGCGCATCCAACGCCGTGAAGGAACCCTCGCTGGGCGCCCAGCGCTTGAGTTCATAGAGCCCGCCGACCTCGACGATGGTCATCGTATAGCTGGCCTTGGCGTTGGCGACGCCGGAGACGGTGAGCTGCGGCAGCGGATTGCGATAGCGTGCCGCGGACTTGGAGAAGCCGAGGCTCGACCAGACGAGATCGCCATAGACGCTGACCGGTCCCTTGGCGGCTTCGAGGTAGCCGTTGAATGCCGCCACGGAACTGCTGTTGTTGATGACGTCGAAGAAGCCGGCATTGATGTCGAAGGTCTGCCCCTTGGCCGTCACGTTTCCGCTCACGCTCGTCAGCCAGCCATAGGCCGTGGCGTTGAAGCGCCAGCCGTCGACTTCAGTTTCCTCAGCCTGCACGACGCCTGAGGGGAGCAGACCGAAAAACACCCCGGCGAGCGCCACGGCCGCGCACCGCCGGAGGAGCGGCACCGCCGCGCGGATTTTTGTTGTCGTGATCATTCGAGACACTTTCCCTAGAAGGCACCGGCCGGCCGGGGCCGGTCGCTCAGCCTTATCGCTCGCCCCGTCGTGGACAGCGTCCACGTTCGCCTCAGCTTGCGGCAGCCTTCGGAGTGTCCTTGGGCATCGCGTCGGCCGGAATGTCGGAACCCTGCTGGGTGACCTGGCCCGAGTTGACGCTGGCGGTCGTCGTGTGGAGGACCACCGCAGCGCCGTCCGTGGCGAACTCGATCCCCAGGGTCGGCAGGATGTTGAACATGCGCTTGATGGCTTCGCGTTGGATGGCGGCCGGATTACCCGGCCTGGCGGTGAACTTGAAGCGGACCAGCAGGGCGCTGCCGGTGATGTCGGCCACGCCCTGCATCTTGAAGGGAGCGAGCACCTCCGACTTGATGGCCGGCATCTCCATCATGTCGGTGCCGATCTTCTTCGCCGCCTTTCGCAGTTTCTCGATGTCGGTGTCGCGGGCAAAGCGAAGGTTGAACTTCACCGTGATCCAGTCGCGGCTGAAATTGGTGATCTGGCCGAGCTGACCGAACGGGATGGTGTGCACCTGGCCGTTCTGGTGTCGCAGCTTCAGCGAGCGCAGGGTGAAGCCTTCCACCGTGCCCTTGGCCTTGCCGCAGTCGATGTACTCGCCGACCCGGAAGGCATCGTCGGTCAGGTAGAAGATGCCCGAGACGATGTCCTTCACCAGGGTCTGGCTGCCGAACGAGATGGCGATTCCGAACACCGAGGCGCCGGCGATCAGCGGCGTGATGTTCACGCCGAAATCGTCGAGCGCGATCATGACCGCCACCAGGGCGATCAGGACGGCCGCACTCCTGCGCAGCAGCGGCATCATGGTGCTGATGCGCGAGGCGGGGGAGGCGGCGGCGTCTCCGTCGACGATGGCCTGGGCCGCGCTCTTGTTCTTCAGACCCATGTAGGGATCGGTCACAAACTTGAGCAGTTCCCACAGCACGAAGGCGAAGAACAGGGTGAAGCCGGCGGTGCGCGAGGAAGTCGTTATCTGGGCCCACTCGTCTTCGCTCACGAGGGCGAACACTTCGACGACCCAGCTTTGGGCGATCATCACCGCGGCGGTGATGATGATGGCGACGCGGACGCAGCGCGCGACGATATCGGGCAGGGTGGTCGTCGTTCTGCCTGCCTTGTGGCTCGCGATCAGCGAGTCGAGCCGGCGCACGACGGCCTGCATGAGGGTCTCGAAGATCAGGATGCCGACGACCAGGGTGAGGGTCAGCAGCATCGCGCCGGCGATATGCGCCCGCTCCGAGATCGCCCCATAGATCTGCGTGGCTCCCAGCGCCAGGAAGAAGGCCGTGGCGAGGGGCACCCACTTGCGCCCGATGGTACCGATCACCGGTGCGAGCGCGCCTAGGCCGACGAACCATTGCCGCGCGGCCTCACGCGATCTCAAGACCAGCCAGAGGAAGGCGCAGACATAGATCGCCGCCACCACAACCTGATAGGCCGTCATGGCTTCATGGGGCGTGCCGATTGCGACCAGGACCTGACCCAGAATGCGGCCGAGGGTGATCAGCAGCATGACCGCCGCGATTCGCAGGTACATGCCGCGAGCGTCCGCGTCGACGACGTCGCAGAGCCGGGCCGCCCTGAGGTTCGGCTGCAGGATGATGCGGAACACCAGCATGTAGAGGCGCCACGAGAAGATTCCCGTCAGCACCGCCGCCGCGAGCTTGTCCTGCCCGGTCGGACCCGTGAACCAGGCACCGGTGGCGCCATGGCAAATAATCCAGACGGCGAGGACGCCGAGCCCGTCGATCAGGGCCAGGGCAGAGACGTGCGCCAGCGAACGGAGCCCGAATTCGGGGCCGGCATCGCTCGACAGTCTGGCCCTAAGCCCCTGCGTCAGCAGTCGCAGGACGGCCTCCGCAGCGAGCGCGGCGACTGCGACAGCGCCGAGCAGGAGCAGGAAGGTCGATGCGCTGCGACCGCCGTGTGCGCTGCGATCGAGAAGGTGGGGAATACTCGAGATCTTCGCCCCGAGCACGGGCAGGGCGGCGGGCAGGTGGCTGGCTTTTTCTAGGAAGATGCCGAATTCGTCCGGCCGATCCTTGATCGATGTCACCACGACCTTCGGGCCGGGCGGCGGGCCCTTGGTCGACTTGGACTTGCTGGCGGCCGGCGCAGGGGCCGCCGCGGGCGCTGCCGCCGCGCCAGAAGCTCCCGGGGGAGGACTCGTTACGCCTTCCGACTTCAGCTTCTCCGTCACGGAGTCGCTGATCGCATCCACAAGGCTCTTGAACTGTTCCTGCGACATTCCCGGGGGAGGCGCGGCGGGCGTCTGAGCGCTCGCCCAAGTACAACAGGCGATCAGAGCAGCCAGGGCAATCCCAACGGAGCGCAACGGGAACATAAGGATCTCACACTAAGAGAAACGCAGGTAGAAAATTAGGTTCGCTATATAACATTAAGGCTGCATTAGTGCAGCAATATTTCCCTTTTTATGAAAGTTTCGGGGGGCCGAATGAATTGCGCGACACTTCTGGGGAGAGCGCATTCACGAGGGCCTCGGCGCCCTCTCCTCGGCCAGCGAAGAGGAAGCTAGATCGGCCAGAGCCAAGCGGCGCCGCGAACGCCGCTTGAATCACCGTGCCGGGGCGGAAGCAGTCTCGTCACGATGCTGTCTCGCTCCGAGAAGACGTAGTCTTTCCAGAGCTCGGGAACACGCTCGTAGAGTTGCGGTATCTTGGACAGGCCGCCGCCCAGAACAATGGCGTTTGGATCGAGCAGGTTCATGACGCTGGCAAGCGCACGTGCCAGGCGATCACAGTAACTTTCCAGGCATTCCGACGCGAGCGCGTCGCCCGACCTGGCGGCCTGGGCGATGTCCGTTGCCCGAAGGTCGCGGCCGGAAGCTTGTGCGAACTGCTTCTGGAAGGCGGGGCCGCTCAGCCAGGATTCGATGCAGCCCCGTCTGCCGCAATAGCAGGCCGGGCCGGGTCGCTCGTAGTCGCACGGCAGGGGCAGGGCATTGTGGCCCCACTCGCCGGCGATGGCATGGGCACCGATGAGCGGCTTTCCCTCTATGACAATGCCGCCGCCGACGCCCGTCCCCAGGATGACGCCGAAAACGACGGCACGACCCGCACCGGCGCCATCCGCGGCTTCCGAAACGGCGAAACAGTTCGCATCGTTCGACAGGCGCACATCCTCGCGACCGAGGGCCCTCTTGAGATCTACATCGAGAGGGTGGCCGTTGAGCCGGGTCGAATTGGCATTCTTCACGAGACCCGTGGCGGGCGAGATGGCGCCGGGATGCCCCAGTCCGATCCGGCAGCGGGCGCCCACCTCACGCTCCAGGTCACGCACCACGGAAACGACGGCTGCAACCGTCGCCTCGTAGCTTTCACGCGGCGTCGGGACGCGCAGGCGTGCGCGTTCCGAGCCATCATCGTCCAGGACGAGGCCTTCGATCTTCGTGCCGCCGAGATCAATGCCTATCCGCATCGCTCAGTTGGGATTGGCCGGCAGGAACTTGAACGGCTCGGCCGCCTTGAACGCGCCGGCCGTCTCACCGGAGAAAACCTCGCCATCCTGGATGGTGAGTTTCTTCACCGGAGCGCCCGGCTTGAGATCGAGCTTGGAGAAGGACACCCAGAAGGTGTTCGGGCGTGTCGCCGAGTCGAAGAAATAAACCAGATTCTTCTGATCGGACACGGTGCGCCAGATCGTCGACGAGATGTTGGGCTGGTCCGGCGTCGTGATGCCGAGGGGCACGCTGACCGAGCGCATCACGCCCATGACGCTCGCAACAGCCTGGTTGGAGAACGACTGCTGGGGAACGCTCTTGATGTAGGAGGGGTCGGCCTTGCGCGGGATCGCGTCGAGGAGAAACGACGCACGCGCGAAGCGGTCGGCCGCGCGATTGGTGCCGGGCAGAAAGACGAGACCGCCGATGCTCTTCCAGTATTCGTTCAGCGCCAGCTGCTGGTCGTAGATCGGCGAGTTGGTCATCACCGTGTATTGCTTGCCGTGATGGACCTGAAGCTTGCCGCCGACATATTCGAAGATCGCCGAATCGCCCGTGGCGTCGGAGATAGCGAGGTGCAGCGTGGAGGCCTTGCCGTTGGGCAGGGTGGGTGCAAGCAGATTGAAGGGCGTCTGCTCCAGCGCTTCGACCGCTTCAGACACTGTGGCGTAATTGTCCAGCACGTACTGAACCCAGGCCGCAATCGAGAGATAGGGCTTGCCCGGCACGGGCTTCGCATACTCCGACTCCGCCAGATACAGCAGGTTCCCCACGAGGCCCTTTTCGTTCATGCCGTCGGCGGTACCGACCTCATAGCTTGAGGTGATGACGCTGCCGTACTTGGAGGTCCAGGTGAGGGATTGCGGGCCAGCCGCGCCGTTCCGCGCCATGCCGGCTGGAAAGGCCCAGAGGTTCGATCCCATGTCCTCGGCCCAGTCCATGTTTCGGCCGGTCAAGACGGTGTTGTCGGGGGCCACGTAAAGCGTGCGGGTGCAGGCCCAAGCCGTGCCTGCCGCAGCGATGAGACCCAAGGCGAGAGCGAAGGTGGAAATCTTGGACAGGCGCAACTTCATGGAATTCCTTTCGGGGCTGAGGCGTCCATATAATCGCATTGCCTGTTCATATAAAGCGCGCACGGATGTCGATGCCGTTCGTTGCGCCGACCTTATCGAACGTCGAGCCCAGCCCGACGGTTGCGCAGGCGCGGCCGGGTTGAAGAGATGCCGGAGCCGAATGTGCTCAGTTTGGGCTGGCCGGCAGGAACTTGAACGGTTCAGCGGACTCGAACGAGCTGGCTACCTCGCCGGAAAAGACCTCGCCATTCTGGATGGTGAGCTTCCTCACCGGCGCGCCGGGCTTGAGGTCGAGCTTGCCGAGCGACACCCAGAAGGTGTTTGGACGGGTTGCCGAGTCGAAATAGTAGATGAGGTTCTTCTGGTCCGCGACGGTCCGCCAGAGGGTCGAGGCGATGTTGGGCTCGTTCGGCGTCGTCAGGCCAAGCGGCACACTGACCGATCGCATGACGCTCATCACGCTCGCTACAGCCTGATAGTCATAGGACTGCTCCGGCACGCCCTTGATGAAATTCTTGTCGGCCTTGCGGGGAATGGCGCTCAACAAGAAAGAGGCGCGCACGAAGCGGTCGGCTGCACGCGCCGTCCCGGGCAGGAACGCCGTGCCGCCAACCGTCTTCCAGTATTCGTCGAGTGAAAGCTGCTGGTCGTAGCTCGGCGAGTTGGTCATCACCGTATAGCGGTTGCCATGATGGATGATGAGCTTGCCGTCGATATACTCGAAGATGGCCGAATCGCCCGAAGGGTCGGAGATCGAAAGATGCAGCGCGGCTGGCGCGCCGTTCGGTAGGATAGGCGCGACCACCGTGAAGGGCTCCCCGCGAAGCGCCTCCACCGCTTCGGCGACTGTGGCATAGTTGTCGAGCACGTATTGTGGCCAGGCGACGATCGAAAGGTCGGGCCGTCCGACCGCCGCGGGTGCGTACTTCGATTCGGCCAGATAGAGCAGGTTTGCGACCAGACCCTTTTCGTTCATGCCATCGGCGCTACCCGCTTCATAGCCAGACGCCACCACGCTGCCGTATCGGGAGACCCATTCGATGGAGTTCGCTCCCGCCGCTCCGTTACGTTTCATGCCGGCCGGAAATACCCACAGGTTCGAGGACATGTCCTCGTCCCAGTCCATGTTGCGCCCGGTGATGACCATGTTGTCGGAGCCGACATAGAGCGTTCGCGTGCAAGCCAGTACCGGTGCGGCGAGAGTCGCCGCGGCGACCGCGAACGCGCAAATTCCCGAGAGAAGACGTGTCATCTTCCGTTCCATCGTTGCCTGCCCGGCAGCGCTCTCACAAGAAGCGCGCGCGGATGTCGATGCTGTTTTCGACGCCGACTTTGTCGAATGTCGACGCCAGCCATGCGGTTGCGGAGGCGCGGCCGGCCTTGAACAGATGGTCTAGGAATTCGGGCTCGATGTTGAACTTGCTGACGGCGCCGAGCGGCGCCAGTGTCGCGGGATCGCCGATCGAGTGGATGAGGAGCTTCTTCAGGCGGTCGCCGAATTCGCCGGTGAGGGCGCCGTTGTCGATCAGTTCCTGCACGAAGGCGATGGCGCGCATCTCCGCCATCAGCGCCCCGCCGAAGGTGATCTCGTTCAGTCGGTCGGCAATCTCGGCATTGGAACGGGGCACGCCTTCGCGGTGCGGCGGGTCGACCTCGACGACCACCACGTCGGCGCTGTCGCTGTTGTAGATGAACGGCCAGATCGGCGGGTTGCCGCGGAAGCCGCCATCCCAGTAGGGCTCGCCGTCGATCACCACCGCCTCGTGGATGCTGGGCAGGCAGGCCGAGGCGAGAAGCGCGTCGATCGACAGCTCCTCGCGGGTGAAGATGCGCACCTTGCCGGTCGCCACGTTGGTCGCGGCGATGAAGGCCTTGATCTGGTGACAGGCACGAACGGTCTCCTGGTCGAAGTGCCGGATCAGCAGATCGCGCAGCGGGTCGTACTTGAGTGGATTGCGCTGCCAGGGTGTGAGCGTGCGCTGGATCAGGTCGGCCCACAGGGCACCGGGCGAATCGTCGAGGTTCCAGTTGCCCTGGAGGCGATCGAGCGGCGTGCGGCGAATCGGGCTCGCGATCGACATCCGGCCGAGATCGCCCCAGAAAGCCGACAGCGCCTCGCGTGCACCGGCCGGGCCGCCCCGGGCCCAGCCCTGGAGGAGAATGGCGGCATTCATCGCCCCGGCGCTGGTGCCGCTCACGGCTTCGATCTCGAGACGGCCATCCTCGATCAGCGCATCGAGTACGCCCCAGGTATAGGCGCCGTGGCTGCCGCCGCCTTGCAGAGCGAGGTTGATGCGTTTGGTGTCGGTCATGCGTCTATCCTCGTGGCCCGTGCGGCGTTAGGGTCATCGCTCTGTAAGGAAGTGGGTAGAGCAGGCAACAGTATGGCGAAGGACGCAGCCGGAGGAGCGTGGCGAAAGCGCCCGTCGACCATCTTGTGGATGCTCTCGCTGGGCCAGCTCGTGACCTGGGGCATCGTCTACTACACGTTCCCGCTGTTCGTGGTCCCGATGACAGAGGAACTGGGCTGGTCGCGCAGCGCGATGTTCGGTGCCCTCTCCGCAGGGCTGCTCACCGCCGGCCTCTGCTCGATTGCCGTCGGCGCCTGGATCGACCGTGGCCACGGCCGGCTCCTGATGACTGGCGGGTCCTTGCTCGCGGCCCTGTTCCTGTTCCTCTGGTCGCGGGTCGAATCGCTGCCGGTCTTCTACGTCTTGTGGATCGGGCTCGGCGCCTGTCAGGCGGTGACGCTCTACGAGCCCGCGTTCGCGGTGATCACGCGAGTCTATGGGCCGCGCTACAAGCAGGCGATCCTGCTGATGACGTTCCTCGGCGGCCTGGCCAGCACCTTCGGTATTCCCTTCACTCAGTTCCTGGTCGAGCGGATCGGCTGGCGGCCCGCGCTCGACGTGCTGGCGGTCATTGTCCTCGGTGTTGCCCTCATGCACTGGCTGTTCGTGCCGGGGCCGGAGGTCGAGCCGGTGCCCATCGCGGCCGCCAAGCCGCCCGCCGACGGTGCCGCGACGAGGAGTCCGTTGGCCCTGGCGATCCGCGTGCCGGCTTTCTGGGGACTCGTTGTCGCCTTCGCGGGCTACGGGCTCGCCTTCTCGGCCATGAGCTTCCATCTCATCCCTCTGCTCGACGATCGCGGCGTTCCGACCGGGGTGGTCATGGCGATCATCGCGTTGATCGGGCCGATGCAAGTGGTCGGACGGGTGCTGTTAATGGTCGGGCAACGCCACATCACGACGATCCAGCTGGGCGCCCTGATCTATTTCGCCTTTCCCCTCGCGATGGGCTTCCTCGCGACGGGCATCACCGACGTCTATCCGTTGATCCTGTTTGCCGTGGTTTACGGCGTCGCCAACGGCCTCGTGACGATCCTGCGCGGCATGGCCGTTCCGGAGTTCATCGGTCCGGAGGGCTACGGCGTCGTCTCCGGGGCGCTCACCATGCCCACCAATGTCATGCGCGCTGCCGGGCCGGTGCTCGCGTCGCTCGCCTGGGGCGCGTTCGGTGGCTACACGCCCGTCCTGTGGGGCCTTGCCGGCATCATGCTGGTCGCGGCCATCGGATTTGCAGCGGCGGCATTTCTTTCGAAACGAGCATGAAATCTCCCGGTTTTGCCATAATTGCACATCATCTGACCTCGCAAGTTAACCAAGAAGGCGAGGCGTCATGTTCGATGCGAAGCGTTTGCTGGAACAGTTCATGGGTGGTCAGGGCGTCGGCCAGGGTGGCGGCGCGAGCGGCAGTCAGGGTGGCGGTGGCGGCTTTCTGGGCGGGGCCGGAGGCGGTGCGCTCGCCGGTGGCTTGGCGGCCCTCCTGATGGGAAGCAAGGCCGGCCGGGAGATCGGCGGCGAGGCTCTCAAGCTCGGTGGTATGGCCGCGGTCGGGGCACTTGCCTACAAGGCCTATAATGACTGGCAGGCCGGCAAGCAGGCGGCCCCCACGCAGGCGCCCCAGGCACCGGTGCCGATGTTGCCGGCGCCCAGCGGCACCCCGTTCAACCCGTCGAGCGAATCCGGCCAGCAGACTCTGGCGCGTCACCTTTTGCGCGCCATGATCGCTGCCGCCAAGGCGGACGGTCATGTCGATGCGCAGGAGCAGGCGCGCATCTTCGCGGAGATGGACAAGCTGCCGCTCGGTGCCGATGACAAGGTGTTCGTGATGGACGAACTTCGCGCCAAGCTCGACGTCGATGCTGTCGCGGGCGCGGCGGCGACGCCGGAGGAGGCGGCCGAGATCTACATGGCTTCGCTCCTGGCCATCGACGTCGACAATGCCGCCGAGCGCGGCTACCTCTCGATGCTGGCGGCGCGCCTGAAGCTCGACGACGCCCTGGTCGCGCATCTCCACAGCAGTGTCGCCTCGGCGACCGGCAAGAGCGTGCCGGTCGCGGCCTGACGGGACGACTGGCGGCAGAGCTACTCTGCCGCCAGTCGTGCCATCTTGGGCTTGAGGTGCTGGACCTTTGGCATCACTTCCTTCGACAGCAGCTCGAGGGAGTGGCGCCAGGCCTGCGGGTTCTCGACATAGTCGAAACCGAAGACGAGAAGCTGGCCGAAGCCGCCGACCTCGTCGTAGATCTTCTCGATCCTCTCGACGACCGTCTTCGGGGAGCCGACGATCCAGTTGTGCTGGGCACAATATTCCGGCGTCACGTCGGAGTCGGCCGCGCCGGCATCGTGCTTGAGATACTCGAAGAAACCGAACTGGGAGAGCAGGGGCAGGAAATACTCCCGCATCATGCGTCCCATGTGCGAGCCGACCGAGAGGCGCATCGCCTCTTCGTCGGTGTCGGCCACGAAGACCTCGCGCACCAGACGCCACTCGTTGCGGTCGGGCGTGCGGCCCGACTTGGCGGCGCCGGTCTCCACCGACTCCCAGTGACTCTTCACGTAGGCCGGATTGAGGTTGAGGCTCATCGGGATGTAGCCTTTCTCCCCCGCGAGCTTCAGCGTGTCGGAGCCCTTGGACAGGCCGGCGACGCCGATCGGCGGATGCGGCGTCTGCAGCGGCTTGATGTGCGGCTTCAGGAAGCCGAACATCGTGTCGGGCTTGGTGACGTGCCAGTACTTGCCCTTGTAGTCGAAAGGTTCGGCCGAGGACCAGAGCTTGAGGATGATGTCGAGCGCCTCGCGCGTCATCTCGCGGTTGGCGCCGGACATGCCGTCGACGTTGAACATCGCCCAGTCGCTGGGCAGGCCGGACGCGGCAATGCCGAAGTTCAACCGTCCGCCGGAGATATGGTCGAGCATGGCGACCCGGTTCGCGAGTTCGGCCGGGTGATGGTACGGCAGTAGGAAGCCGCCGGGCCCGAGGCGGATATTCTTGGTCTGCATGAGCGCCTGCGCCACCAGCAGGTCGGGCGAGGGATGGGGTTCCCAGGGCGCGGTGTGATGTTCGCCGATCCAGGCCTCCGAGAAGCCGAGTTCGTCGAGCCAGCGGATGACCTGGAGATCCCACTCGTGCCCGTCCTTCAGAGAGCGCTCGGGCGGATGCGAGGGCATGGTGAAATAGCCGAATTGCATCGTTTCCTCCTGTCTTTGTTGAGGGCAAGTCCACTACCATTGCGCGCGTCGCGCAAGGGGGCACGGATGCATGGCTGACGACGTATTGATCGTGATCGACCAGCAGAAGGCGATGGATCATCCCAAATGGGGACCCCGCAACAATCCGGGCGCAGAGGCCAATATCGCGCGGCTGCTGGCCGACTGGCGGCGTCGCGGGGCACCGGTCGTCCACGTGAAGCATGACAGCACCGATCCCGAATCGCCGTTCCGTCCGGGCCAGGAAGGCAACGACTTCCTGCCCCTGACGGCTCCGCTGGACGGGGAACTGGTGGTGTCCAAGAAGGTGCACAGCGCCTTCATCGGCACCGACCTCGCGTCTGGGCTTCAGGCGATGGCGGGTGCGGGTGGGGCCAGGCCGCCACTCGTGATCTGCGGCGTTCTGCTCGCCAACTCGGTCGAGGCCACCGTACGCGTGGCCGCCAATCTCGGCTTCGAAGTCCGGCTGCCGGCAGATGCGTGCTGGTCATGTGACAAGCGCGACCTGACGGGCCGGCTCTGGCCGGCGGAGGACGTACACCAGCTCACGCTGGCGCTGCTCGACGGCGAATACGCCGAGGTCACCACTGTCGACGCGATCCTGCGCGGTCGAGGCTAGGGCGTGTCCACCGGCCGCCTGTCCGAGGTGGATGCGTCGCGGGTCTGGAACATCAACCGCCAGAGTTTTCCTTCGCCCATGATCTGGCCGATCTCGCGCAGCGCGAAGAACGGCAGGAGCGAGATGGTCAGGATGGCCCAGACCGTCAGCTTGCCCTCCCAGGTGACGCCGCCGATATGGGGCATGCTGGCAGCCAGACTCTTGCCGGCCACCATCCCGAGGACGATACGCTCGGCGGCGTGGAAGAGCATGAAGACCAGGGCGAACAAGCCGGCCTTGTAGGCCACGGGCCAGATCAAGGGCATATGGTCGAAGCGGCGGCCGAGCTTCAGATTCTCGGCGATCAGCATGACTTTGGCCATGACGGCGGCATTGATCAGAGCGAACCCCTGGGGGGCGAAAGACAGGTTCCGCTCCGAGAGGAGCAGGCTTTCGTTCAGGACGAACAGGCCGAATACCACGTAGAGATAGGCGAACATGAGAAGGAAGCGGCGCATCTCGTCGAGGCCGCGCTCCTTCAGCCGGTGCAATCCTTCGCTGTTCATGGCCGGCCCGAGGCCGCCCGGCCGCCGCACGCTATTTCCTCGCTGATCACCGGCACGGCAGGATCGCAGGCCTGGACGCGCCGCACGATGCAGAGTTCCAACACTTCAAGATCTCCCCGACGGTCGCGCCGGCCTCCCGTGGTCTTCGGATGGGCCGTCACGTCTCTGGAGCATACAGAGGCGCGCCGGACGCGTCGAAGGCGATGCTGCCCAGCTTCAGCGGCTGGGCGGCCGGTCAGACGATCTCGTCGGTGACGACCTTGAAGCTCACCAGCGTGTTGGGACCGAACGTGTGGGTGATCGGCACGTCGGCGGCGTCGCGGCCGCGGCCGATCAGGATCCGGCCGATGCGCGGCATGTTGTTGCGGGCATCGAACGGGTACCATCGGCCGCCGAGATAGGCTTCGAAGGATCCTGCGAAATCCATTGGCGCATCGACCGGCGGGACACCGATGTCGCCAAGATAGGCGGTGCAATAACGCGCGGGAATGTTCATGCAGCGGCAGAACGCAATCGCGAGGTGAGCGTAGTCTCGACACACGCCGTTGCCTTCGTTGAAGGCCTCCCATGCCGTCTTGGTCGGTCGGGCGTGCTCGTAGCCGAAGGTGATGTGATTGTGCACGTAGTCGCAGATCGCCTGGACACGGGCCCACCCGGAGGGGCCGTTGCTGAACAGGGTCCAGGCCATTTCGGACAGGCGATCTGTGTCGCAATAGCGGCTGGGCAGAAGATAGACCAGGGTATCGGAGGGCAGATCCTCGACTGCGTGTTGCGGCGCCGAGGGGACCACGGCTTCGGATATTCCCGAATCGCGGATGATTCCGTTGCCGAACAGTCTCACACGTCCGGCCGGCGCGACCAGGCGGCTGCACAAATTGCCGAAGCCGTCGCGATAGCGGGTGATCGGCACGGCTGGGTCGGTTTTCAGGTTATCAGGTTCGATGAGATCGGCTGTCCGTGCCGGGTGGGCGCCCAAGATCGCGATCATCGGGGTCGGCTGCGGGAAGTCGTAGACGATCTCATACCCAATGCGGATCTTCATCCGTCACCCCTCGAATCGCAATGCAGCGGAGATCGATCAGTTCGTCTCGGCCGCATGGGGCGTGACGCTGACGTGGACCTCCATGCCAAGAGTGTCGGCCCGGGAGCCGACGAACGTACCGTGCAGCGGTAGCGCCTGCTCGGGATCGCGAACGACCGCCACCGTAACGAGACTGGCCTTGCCGACGTTGCCGCTGGTCGGATCGAAATCGATCCAGCCTGTCCCGGGCAGGTAGACTTGCGCCCAGGCGTGTGTCGCGCCGTGCGCCTCCGTTGGCGCCACATTCGGCATGGTCGCGAGGTAGCCCGAGGCGAAGCGGGCGGCCAGGCCCAGCGAGCGCGCGGCATCGATCATCAGGAGGGCGAAGTCGCGGCAGCTGCCGTGGCCGAGTTCGAGTGTCTCGAGCGGCGTCTGCACGCCCTTGGCCTCGCGACGGCGGTAGACGAAGGCGTCGTGGATGCCTTGTGAGAGGCGCATCAGGAGGTCGAGGGCAGGGATCTGGCCACCCGCGGGCAGGAACCGGCGTGCCCATTGGGCGACCGGGTCGTCGGGCCCGATGTCGTGGCGGTGAATGCAGTGGGCGAGGTCGGCCGTCTCGTCGGCGTAGTCGACGGGAAAGAGAGCTGCGGAGTCGTCGGGACCGGGATGAGCGGCGCGGGCTGGTGAATGTTCGAGGTAGACCACGCTCGCGAAGGTGAGCTCGGTGGCGACACCGGCGAACTCGGCGATGGCGACGTGGTTGCCGAAATCGTCCTGCTCATAGCGCAGGCTGGAGGGGGCGGGGTTGATATCGAGACTGGCCTCGATCACGCGCTGATCGTGCGACTCGCGGGGCCGCAGCATCATCCGGTGCTCGCCGAAAGCGACCGGGTGCCGGTATCGGTAGGTCGTGACGTGCCGGATGGTCAGTGACGTCATGACGTCTCCCTTGGCCTCATCAAGCACGTTTCGAGCCAGGCCGATACCGCAAACGAAACAAGGCGGCCCGTCGGCCGCCTTGTGTAGTGGTCAATCGGAGACAGTTCAGCCGAGCTGGATCCAGGTGGTCTTCATCTGCGTGAACTTGTCGAAGGCGTGCAGCGACTTGTCCCGGCCGTTGCCCGACTGCTTGTAGCCACCAAACGGGGTGGTGATGTCGCCGCCGTCATAGGTGTTCACCCAGACCGAGCCGGCGCGCAGGGCCTTGGAGAACTTGAAGGCCTTGTTGATGTCGGAGGTGAAGATCGCCGAGGCAAGGCCGTAGATCGTGTCGTTGGCGACGGTGAGCGCCTGCTCGGCGTCCTTGACCGGGATGACCGAGAGGACCGGCCCGAAGATCTCCTCCTGGGCGATCTTCATCCGGTTGTCGACATTGTCGAACACGGTCGGCTCGATGAAGGAGCCGGCATTGTCGATGTGCACCTGCTTGCCGCCCATGGCGAGCTTGGCGCCTTCCTTCTGGCCGGCGTCGATGAAGCCCATGACCCGCTTGGTCTGGGTCTCGTCGACCATGGCGCCCATCTGAGTCTTGGGGTCGAGCGGGTCGCCCGGCATCATCTTCTGGCCGATCGCCATGACCTTGGCGAGGAACTCGTCCTTGATCTTGTCCTCGACGATCAGGCGCGAGCCGGCGGTGCAGACCTCGCCTTGATTGAACCAGATGCCGAACGCGGTGCGGCGGGCGGCGATGTCGAGGTTCGGGGCGTCGGCCAGCACGATGTTCGGCGACTTGCCGCCGCACTCGAGCCAGACCTGCTTCATGTTGGATTCGCCGGAGTAGCGCAGGAAGTACTTGCCGACTTCCGTCGAGCCGGTGAAGGCCAGCACGTCGACATCCATGTGACGGCCGAGCGCCTGGCCGGCCGTCTCGCCGAAGCCCGGCAGCACGTTGAAGACGCCCTCGGGAATGCCCGCTTCGGCCGCGAGTTCGGCGAGGCGCAGGGCGGTGAGGGGCGATTGCTCGGCCGGCTTCAGGATGACCGAGTTGCCGGCGGCCAGCGCGGGCGAAATCTTCCAGCAGGCCATCAGCAGCGGGAAGTTCCACGGCACCACGCAGGCCACCACGCCGGCGGCTTCGCGGGTGATCATGGCGATGACGTTGCCCGGCGTCGGTGCCACCTCGTCATAGATCTTGTCGATCGCCTCGCCGAACCACTGCACCGTATTGGCCGAGCCCGGAATGTCGACCGTGGTCGAGAAGGCGATCGGCTTGCCCATGTCGAGCGTCTCGAGCAGCGCCAGCTCCTCGCGGTTCTTCATCATGAGGTCGGCGAGCTTCAGCATGATGCGCTTGCGCTGGGCCGGCGCCATGTTGGCCCATGTGCCCTTCTCGAAGGCGGCGCGCGCGGCCTTCACGGCGGCGTCGACATCGGCCTGCTCGCAGGCCGCGACCTTGGTGAGCACCTGGCCGGTGGCGGGATTGACGCAGTCGAAGGTCTTGCCGGTCAGCGACGCCGTGAACTTGCCGCCGATGAAGGCCTGGTTCCGGAAGCTGAGGCCGCCGACGCGGCCTTTCCAGTCGTCGCGCGAAAGCTGGGCGCTCATGATCTCTTTCCTCCTTGTTGGATTGCGCGGGAGACTATCCCACGAAAAAGCCGCCCGGAAGGGCGGCTTGGTCGTCGAGCCTGCAGAGCGACAGGCTGTTACTTGATCTTCGATTCCTTGAACACGACATGCTTGCGCGCGACCGGGTCGTACTTCTTGAGTTCGAGCTTTTCGGTCTTGGTGCGCGGGTTCTTCTTCGTCACGTAGAAGAAGCCGGTGTCGGCGCTGGAAATCATCTTGATCAGGATCGAGGTCGGCTTGGCCATGGCAATTGTCCTTATGCCCTGGGGGGCGAATTCGCAGAGGCGCGCAAAGTAGTCAGCAGGGCTGCGGTGTCAAGCGCCGAGCCCAGAAAAGAGCTATGGGCGGGCGGCTGCCTGGAAGGTCGCTGACTGCACGGCGTGGGCATAAAGAGGCCGGTCGCGCAGCAGGCGGATGGCAAGATCGACGTCCGCCTCGGGGGTGGATTCCCCCGGCGGGCAGATCTTGCGCAGGTCGGACACTTCCTGCGGCGTCGGATTGCGCAGTGCGTGCCAGCGAATCAGTGAATTGTGGTTCGAATCGACCGATGCGACCCCGAGTTTGCTCGCTTCGCCGACCTTCGAGGTGCAGATGTTGGGCAGTACGCCGAGCTCGTTCCAAGTGTAGCCCGAGGGTGCCTGAAGGCGCGACCAGGTGAGGATCAATTCGCCCTCGTTGGCCAGCCGGACGACCGTCTGGACGGTGCCTTTGCCGTAGCTGGTGGTGCCGATCACCACGGCGCGCCCGCGATCCTGCAGCGCCGCCGCCACGATTTCGGCCGCCGACGCCGAACCGCCGTTCATCAGCACCACGATCGGCAGCTGACTGCCGCCCGCGCGGCCATTGGAGCTGCGGTAGGTGCGCTTGCTGTCGGGATGGCGACCGTTGGTCGAAAAGATCGTGCCGTCGGCGATGAACACTTCGGAGACCGACTGGGCCTGGTCGAGCAGGCCGCCGCGGTTGGAGCGCATGTCGATGATGAGCCCGGCCAGATCCTTGCCGATCTCGGCCTTGGCCTTGTCGAGGGCGGCGCGGAGATTGTCGGTCGTCGCCGTGTTGAAGCCGGTCAGGTGGATCAAGGCCACGTCGCCGCGGCGTTCGTAGACGACCGTGGTCGGAACGATGCGGCCGCGCTTCATCGCCAGGGTCAGTTCGGCACCCTGTGAGGGGCGGAGCACGGTCATGCTCACCGGCGCCCCGACCGCGCCACGCAGCTTGGCGACGACGTCGGACAACGGCCGGTCGATCATCGAGTCGGAGTCGATGGCGAGGATCTGGTCGCCGACCTGAACGCCAGCCTTGGACGCGGGCGAGCCGTCCTGAACGGCGCGGATCAGGATCTTCTTTTCATCGGTGCGCTCGACGGTGATGCCGATTCCGCCGCCACCGTCGCGCTGGAAGCGGTTATCCTTGGCCTCGTCGGGGTCCGCATAGCGGCTGTTGCGATCGAGTTGTTTGGTGGTGGCCGTCATCGCCTGGCGGATCAGCGTTTGGCGGTCGACCTGCTTCAGAGCGGGTGAAGCCTCGATCGACCCGGCCATCAATTCGGTAAGCGTGCTGCCCCAGGCGCGGCCGTCGGTCGTGTCGGCGGGCGCGGGTCGGCTCACGATTTCCTTGCCGTTGCGCTTCACGGTCAGGCTGCTGTCGCTGGCCTCGAGGACCAAAGCGGAATCGCCACTGGCGAATCCCCTGTAGGCCTCGACCGACAGGTTGCGGAAATTGGGTTCGTAGAGATGACGGTCGCCGATCGCCCGATAGGCCTGGAGAACGACCCGTTCAATGCCGGCATCGGCGCTGGCGGCAGGCGGCCGACCATCGGCCTCGGCGCTCGGGGCGTCCGGCGCGGTCGCGCAGGACACGACGAGACAGGCGGCCAGCAGCGATAGGGCCGCACGCGGCCGCATCAAGCGCAGAAAAGGGAACTGAGACACATCCATATCCGACGGGAGCACAATAGCACAGGCCGTCGGCGGGCGGCCACGCCCATCAGGCCGAGCGATCGAGGCTTCCGGCCGCCGCAGCCTTCGGAGCCCCCATTTTCTGAACCCAAAGCAGCGCAATTACGGCACCCTTGATCCGTGGCAGCAAAAAAAGCGCAAGGACCACGGACAGGGGAAGCCACAGGAGGGCGTGGACCCAGAGGGGCGGTTGGGCTCCCCAGCGCTCCACCAGGAGGACGAGCGGCACGACGATATGGCCCACCACGAAAATGGTGAAATAGGCAGGAGCGTCGTCGGCGCGATAGGGTTCGAGCGCGAGGTCGCAGACCTCGCAATGGCTCTTCATCTTGAGGTAGCTGCTGAACAGGCGGCCCTGATTGCACCGCGGGCAACGGCCCTTCCAGCCCCTCAGCAGGGCGGTCCAGAAATCAACCGGAGCGTGTTCGTCATCCATGGTGGACAGGATGCGCCCCAGCGCTACCTGCGTCGGCGTGACCCTTTGTCCCGTGGCGGCCCGCGATGCGCGACCGGACGACGCGGCGGCCCGGTACCGTCTCGGCCATGTGGCGAACGGAAGCTGCGCGGCGCCGCCTGCCGCTCGACCCGTTCGATCACGTCGACGATCTCGAACAGCAGGCCGCCGGTGGCCATATCCGCCTCGACGAGTTTTATCTGCAACCGGTCGCCCAGGCCGAAAGTCTCGCCGGTGCGTTCACCGATCAGGACCTGCCGTCCTTCGTCGTGGCGGAAGAATTCCTGGCCGAGGGAACGGATCGGGATGAGCCCGTCGGCCCCGGTGCCCTCGAGCGTGGCGAACAGGCCGAACCGGGTCACGCCGTTGACCCGGCCGGGAAAGACCGCGCCGACATGGCCGGCCATGAAGGCCGCGACGTAGCGGTCCATGGCGCCGCGCTCGGCCGCGACGGCCCGGCGCTCGCACATCGACAGATGCTCGCCGAACTCGGTGAACCGGCCCTTGTCCTCGGAGGAGAGCCCGCCTTCGCCGAGGCCGAAGGCGGCGATCAGCGCCCGATGCACGATCAGGTCGGGGAAGCGGCGGATCGGCGAGGTGAAGTGGGCATAGCGGGCGAGGGCGAGGCCGAAATGGCCGAGATTGTCGGGACTGTAGACGGCCTGGCTTTGGCTGCGCAGAACGGTCTGGCTGACGAGCTGGGAAACCGGCTTGTCGGCGACCTCGTGCAACACGCGATTGAGGTCGGCCGGGCGCAGCCGCTGGCCGGTCGGCACCTTGATGCCGAGTGTGCCGAGGAATTCGCGCAGGGCTTCGAGCTTGGCGAGGTCGGGCTGGTCGTGGACGCGATAAAGGCAGGGCGCCTGGCGCTGCTCCAGCGCCTGCGCCGCCGCCACGTTGGCCAGCACCATGAATTCCTCGATCAGCTTGTGGCTGTCGAGACGCTCGCGTACGCCGATGGTGGCGATGTGGCCGTCCTTGCCCAGCGTCACCTGCCGTTCCGGCAGGTCGAGGTCGAGCGCGCCGCGGGCCTCGCGCGCCGCCAGCAGCACGCGAAAGGCGCCGTAGAGGGGGCGGACGACCTCATCCATCAGCGGCTCGATCTCGGCGTCCGGCGTGCCGTTCATGGCGCGTTGCACGCGGTTGTAGGTGAGGCGGGCGGCCGAGCGCATCATCGCGCGGTGGAACTTGTGGCGCTTCAGATGGCCTTCGCCGTCGATCCACATTTCCGCGACCAGCACGGGACGATCCTCGTGCGGCACCAGCGAGCACCAGTGATTGGAGAGCTGCTCAGGCAGCATCGGCACGACACGATCGGGGAAATAGACCGAGGTGCCGCGCCGATAGGCAGCGCGGTCGAGCGGCCGGTCGTGGCGGACGTACCAGGCGACATCGGCGATGGCGACGAGGATGCGCCAGCCGCCGGCATGGCCGGGATCGGGCTCGGCGAAGACGGCATCGTCGAAGTCGCGGGCATCTTCGCCGTCGATCGTGACCAGCGGGACGTCGCGCAGGTCGAGCCGGTGGCCGAGCGGGGCGGCCTTGGCCTTGTCGGCTTCCTCGATCGCGGCTTCCGGGAAGTCTACGGGGATGTCGTTGGCGGCGATCGAGATCAGGCTGACGGTGCGCGGATCGCTCATCGGCCCGATGCGCTCGACGATCCGCGCGCGCCGCGCCAGCGCGCCGCCGGTTTCCTCGATCCAGACGATGTCGCCAGGCAGGGCACCGTTCCTGTCGCTGGGGCGCACGTCGAATTCGCGGCGCAGCTTGCGGTCGGTCGGCGTGACCAGGCCGAGCCCGTTCCGGCCGGGCGGTTCCTCATAGAGGCCGAGGATCTTCTTCGGTCCGCTGCCCAGCCGGCGGACGACCTTCGCCTCGTAGGTATTCTTGCCGCGCCGCTTCATGCTGGCCAGCACGCGGTCGCCGACCGCCGGGGCGGGCACGGTGCGCGAGGCCGGCGCGGTGACTTCGATGCGCGGCGGCGGGCCGTCCTTGTCGTCGTCGTGACGCCGCGGCACGGCCAGCAGATGGCCGTCGTCGTCGACCGAGACGATCTCCAGCACGACCATGTCGCTCAGCGATTCGGGGTGGCGGAAGGTCTTGGCGCGGTCCGGCGCGATTTCGCCGGCATCTCGCAGGTCGCGCAGCAATTCCTTGAGCTCGATACGCTGGTCGCCCTTCAGCCCGTAGGCGCGGGCGATCTCGCGCTTGCCGACCGGCGTTTCGCTGTCGCGGATGAAGGCCAGCAGTTCGTCGCGGGTCGGGACCTTTCCCTTAGCCATCGGTACCGGTTCGAGGCGGAGCGTCGTCCTTGTTCTTTGCCTTGGCCGCCTTCTTCTTGGCGGCAGGTTTCTTCTTCGCCGCCTTCTTGGCCTTGGGCTTCGCCCCGGCGTCATTGGCCGCGGCCGCCGCCTTCTTGGGGCGTGCTGCCTTCGGCTTCTTGCCGCCGCCCTTCGCAGCGCGTTCGGCCAGCAGCGCGACCGCCTGGTCGAGCGTCAGCGCCTCCGGCTTGATGTCGCGCGGGACCGTGGCGTTGACGCCGCCGTGTTTCACGTAGGGGCCGTAGCGCCCTTCGTAGAGTTCGACCGGCGCCTCGTCGGACGGATGGTTGCCGATGATGCGGAGCGGCTTGGCGGCGGCTCGACCGCGCGGCGTCTTGGCTTCGGCCAAGAGTGCCACGGCGCGGTTCATGCCGATGTCGAGCACGCTCTCGTCGGATGGAACAGACTTGTATTTCGGCCCGTGCTTTACGTAGGGGCCGAAGCGGCCGACGCCGGCCAGGATGACTTCGCCATCCTCGGGATGCGGTCCGAGTTCGCGCGGCAGGGATAGCAGCGCCAGCGCCTTCTCTAGGGTCAGGTCGGCCGGCGTCATGTCGCGCAGCAGCGACTGGCGCTTGGGCTTCTCCTTGCCCTCCGGCTCCCCGAGCTGGACGTACAGACCGTAGGGCCCCTTGCGCAGCGTGACCTGCTTGCCGGTGACCGGATCGACCCCGAGGATCTTGGGGCCGTCAAGACTCTCGCCGCTGGCCGCGTCCGCGTCGGCATCGACGATGCCGAGCTTCCGGGTGAAGCGGCATTCCGGATAGTTGGAACAGCCGATGAAGGCGCCGAACTTGCCCAGCTTGAGGCCGAGGCGGCCGTTCGCGCAGGACGGGCAGTCGCGCGGGTTCTTGCCGTTGTTGTCGTTGGCCGGGAAGAAGTGGGGACCGAGTTCCTCGTCGAGCTTGTCGAGCACTTCCTTCACGCGCAGGTCCTTGGTCTCGCCGACGGCCGCGGAGAAAGCCTTCCAGAATTCGCGCAGCACCTCGTGCCAGTCGATCTTGCCGCTGGAAATATCGTCGAGCTCTTCCTCGAGATGGGCGGTGAAGCCGTATTCGACGTAGCGCGGGAAATAGGTCTGCAGGAACGCTGTAACGATGCGACCGCGATCCTCGGGAATGAAGCGCTTGCGGTCGATGCGCACGTAGTTGCGGCGCTGCAGTACCTCGATGATGCTGGCGTAGGTCGAGGGACGGCCGATGCCGAGCTCCTCGAGCTTCTTGACCAGGCTGGCCTCCGAATAGCGCGGCGGCGGCTCGGTGAAATGCTGCTCCGGCACGACCTCGCGCCGCTCCATCGCCTCGTTCTCGGTGACGTCGGGAAGGATGGCGCCGGTCTCTTCGTCGTCGCTCTTGTCGTCCTGGCCTTCGTCGTAGAGCGTGAGGAAGCCGTTGAACTTCACCACCGAGCCGGTGGCGCGCAGCTGGACGGTCTTGTCGCCGCTGGCGATGTCGACGGTGACTTGGTCGAGCACCGCGCTTTCCATCTGGCTGGCGACGGTGCGTTTCCAGATCAGCTCGTAGAGGCCGAGCTGATCCCTGTCGAGATAGGCGGCGACGTCCTGCGGCGTGCGGAAGAGGTCGGTCGGGCGAACCGCTTCGTGCGCTTCCTGGGCATTCTTGGCCTTGGACGTGTAGACCCGCGGGCTGGCCGGGACGTAGTCCGCGCCATACTTGGTCTCGATCAGGCGGCGCGTCTGGCCGATCGCCTCCGGCGCGAGCTGCACGCCATCGGTACGCATGTAGGTGATGAGGCCGACCGTTTCGCCGCCGATGTCGACGCCTTCGTAAAGGCGCTGGGCGATGCGCATGGCGGTGGCGGCGCCGAGACCGAGCTTGCGCGATGCTTCCTGCTGGAGAGTCGAGGTGATGAACGGCGGCGGCGGGTTGCGGCGGACCTGGCGGCGGTCGACGGAAGCGACGGCAAAGGCGCGGCGCTCGATCTCGGCCTTGGCCTGCTCGGCCCGCTCCTTCGTCGCGAGGTCGAACTTCTCCAGCTTGCGACCGTCGAGATGGGTGAGGCGGGCCTTCAGCACCTGTTTCTTGGCCGTGCCGAAATAGGCATCGACCGTCCAGTATTCGCGGGTCTTGAAGACCTCGATCTCAGACTCGCGCTCGCAGATCAGGCGCAGCGCCACGGACTGGACGCGGCCGGCCGAGCGGCTGCCCGGCAGCTTGCGCCACAGGACGGGAGAGAGGGTGAAGCCCACGAGATAGTCGAGCGCGCGGCGCGCCAGATAGGCGTCGATCAGCGGCTGGTCGAGGTCGCGCGGATTGGCCACCGCGTCGAGCACCGATTTCTTGGTGATGGCGTTGAAGGTGACTCGCTTCACGTCGACGCCGGCCAGCGCCTTCTTGTGCTGCAGGATGTCGAGCACATGCCAGGAGATGGCTTCGCCTTCGCGATCAGGGTCGGTGGCGAGGTAGAGTTTGCCGCCCTTGCTGACGGCCTGCGCGATCGCGTCGATGCGTTTCTGCGACTGGGCGTCGACTTCCCAGTCCATGGCGAAGTCCTCGTCGGGCCGCACCGAGCCATCCTTGGGCGGAAGGTCGCGGACATGACCATACGAGGCCAACACGGTGTAACCGGGGCCAAGGTATTTCCCAATGGTCTTAGCCTTGGCCGGGGACTCGACGACCAGTACGTCCATCGCCGGTAAATGCTCCAGGTTTCGACAACAAAGACCGGAGCTAAACCCCTGATTTATATCAGAGATACGCGGTTTCCCCGGTGCCTTTCCAGGCGGCCCTCCAGCTCGAGAGCCATGAGAACCTCCGCTACGAAGGCGGCGGACACTTGGCATCGGCGTACCAGTTCGTCAACCGCAGTGGGTACGGCACCCAGCGCCTGCACCACTCGTGCAGTATCTGTGTCATCCGAGATTCTGGTCGCTTTTTCAAAGGGTTGCCGGTCAGTCGCCGGGCGACCCAGGACGCTCAGAATATCGTTGGCGTCGCGGACGAGAATGGCCCCATCCTTTATAAGGCTGTTCGATCCGGCATAGCGGGGATCCATCGGCGATCCCGGCACCACAAACACCTCTCGGCCCTGCTCGGCGGCGCGCTGGGCGGTGATCAGAGAGCCGGACCGCGCCGCTGCTTCGATCACGACAATTCCGGCCGAGAGCCCGCTCACGATCCGGTTGCGGCGGGGAAAGGCGCGCGCGACAGGCGGGGCGCCGAGCGTCACCTCGCTCAGGATCAGGCCGCGCGCCGCAATCGCTTCCTGCAAGGCCCCGTTCTGTGGCGGATAAACCTTGTCGACGCCGCAGGCCAGCACGGCCACCGTCCCGGTGTCTAGGGCCGCCTCGTGAGCGGCCGCATCGATGCCGCGGGCGAGGCCGGAGGTGATGACGAAGCCCGACTCGCCCAGAGCCGAGGCCAGATCCGCCGCGAACTGGCGGCCGGCCAACGACGCTTCGCGGGCGCCGACGATGGCCAGGGTCGGGCGGCCGAGCAGGGCGGGATCGCCGAGCATCGACAGGACGGGCGGGGCATCGGCTAGAGCGGCCAGCGCCGCCGGATACTGGGGGTCGCCGATCACCAGGAAGCGGCCTCCCAGGTCGGCCAGGGCGCGCTCCTCCCGTTCGATCAGCGAGTCGGGGACGGTGGCCAAGCTGGCGCAGGCCGCACGAGCGGAACCGAAGTGCGCCAGCGCCTCGTGGAAGGTGACGGGGCCCACCCGTGCGCTGCGCGCCAGCCTCAGCCGGGCGCGGCGTTCGGCCGGGAGAAGGTCGATAGGGTCCGAACCGTCGAACATGCGGCCGATCCTATGCGCGTGTATGCCGACTGTAAAACAACCAATAGTAGAAATCAGACAGTCAGGACCGGCTGCGGCAGCTGAGCAGGGCACCCACCGCGCCCAGCAGCGCCAGCAGGGCAATGAGCGGGCCGAAGCCTTCGAAGCCGCCCCAGCCGATCATGACGGCGCCCAGGGCGGCGGCGCCGATCCAGCCGACGCTGGCCGAGGTACCGTTGAGGCCGAGCACGGTGCCGCGAACGTCCTCCGGCACCGAGGCGAGGGAGGCCATGAAAGAGGGCCGGCCCAGCGCGTTAAGCAGGACATAGACGAAGCCCACCGCCACCGAGACGGACGGGCCGGGATGCCAGGTGAAGAGCAGCAGCGCCGCGATGCCCGACAGCGCCATGGCGACGGCGAAGGTGAGCAGCCGGTCGCGCAGCCGGTCGGCGAGCTGGCCACCCAGCACCGTGCCGGCGATGTTGCCCAGGGCGAACACCGCCAGGGGAAGGGCGAGCTCGATCAGGCTCATGTGATAGGTGATCTGCATGAAGGTCGCGAAGTACACGACCGCGAGCCCGTAGCAGATGCGTTCGGCGACCCCGGTCCCGAGGAGGCCCAGGACCCGTGGCGACAGGGCCGAGCGCATGGAGGGACGTTGCCCCGCGCCCCGCGTGTGGCCGGCGTTGCCGCGCCCCAGGGTGAGGAACAGGCTCAACACGGCGGCGACCGCGAGGCCGGCGACGCAGAGAAGCCAGCCGCGCCAGCCGAAGACCGATCCGACGGCGGCCGCCATGGGGACGCCGACGACGAGGGTCAGCGACTGACCGCTCATCACCCAGCCCAGCGCCCGACCGCGCTGGCTGTCGGGCACGCGTGCGGAGACCTCGGCAAAGACGACGCCGGTAAAAGCGCCGGCACAGCCGCCGCCGACGGCGGCCCACACCGCGACCCAGAGAAACGATCCGGCAGCCGCCTGCGCGACCAGGGTGAGCGCGAGCGCGAAAGGCGCGGCGATCAGGATGGGCCGGCGGCCGATCACGTCCGACATCCAGCCGCCCAATGCCGAGGTGAGGCCCCAGGCCGTCGCGGTCAGGGAAACCAGATTGGCCACGAGCGGCATGGCGACATCGAGGTCGTGCGACATTTCCAGAAGGAAGGGTGCCCGCGTCGTCCCGCTCGACGTTGCCGCGAACGATCCCAGGCAGGCGGCGCCGATCAGGGCCCAGGGCAGGCTGCGGGGCGGGGAAAGGCTCATGCGCCGCTGCTATGACAGGAATGGCGGCGACCTGCACCGGGCGGATGGATATATGAGCCATGTGACGCCGGGAGCCTGCTCGCGGCGGTCGATGCGAGGGAGACGGGCGATGACGAGATGGTGGGCGGCGATCCTGGGCGTGCTGGCGGCTTCGGCCGCGACGGCACAGGACCGCACGCGCCTCGAGGTCTATTCGACCCTCGAGATCGAGAACCTCAACGACTTCAAGAAGACGTTCGAGGCCGAGAATCCCGATATCGAGATCCTGTGGAATCGCGATTCGACCGGGGTGATCACCGCGAAGATCCTGGCCGAGCAGGGGCAGCAGCGTGGCGACGCGATCTGGGGCCTGGCGGTCACGTCGATGCTGCTGCTGGACCAGCGCGGCCTGCTCGAACCCTATGCGCCCAAGAACCTCGCGGCGATCAAGCCCGCCTTTCGCGATCCCGCGAACCCGCCCGCCTGGGTTGGCATGGAAGCCTGGGTGGCCGCCGTCTGCTTCAACACCATCGAAGCGACGAAACTCTCGCTGCCCAAGCCGCAATCGTGGTTCGACCTGCTGGACCCACGCTTCAAGGGCAAGCTCACCATGCCGCATCCGGCTTCGTCGGGGACGGGCTATTTCCATGTCTCCGCCTGGATCCAGATGTTCGGTGAGGAAAAGGCCTGGGCGTTCATGAACAAGCTTCATGACAACATCGCGGTCTACGAACATTCCGGCACGAGGCCCTGCCGCCAGGCAGCGTCAGGCGAGTTCCCTGTCGGCATCTCCTACGAGCTCGCGGCGGCCAGCGCCCGCCAGAAGGGGGCGCCGATCGAGGGACTCATGATGAAGGAAGGCGGCGGCTGGGACATGGACGCGGCCGCCATCCTGCGCGGCACCAAGAAGCCGGAGGCGGCGCGCCGCCTCATGGACTTCGCGGCCAGCCGGCGAGCCAACGAGCTCTATGCCTCGTTCGTCAGCCAGGTCGCAATCGCCGGCATCGCCAGCACCATCCCGGACTATCCAGCCGGCGTCGCCGAATCGATGATCACCAACGACTTCGCCTGGGCGTCGGAGAACCGGGCGCGTATCCTCAGCGAGTGGGCGAAGCGCTACGAGGGCAAGGCCGCCCGCAAGTGATCAGGCGGCCTGCTTCTTGCCCTGGCCGATCTTGGACTCCGTGCCGTTCAGCAGGCGCGCGATGTTCTCGTGGTGGCGCACCCAGACGAGCGGCACAAGAAGCGTGAGCAGCATTGCGGCGCGCGGATCGGTGAGGAACCAGGCGGCGATCGCGGCGACCACGACGCTGAGCAGCGCGGCCAGCGAGGAGTAGCGGAAGGCGGCGGCGAGCAGCAGCCAGGCGGCGCAGGCAATCGCGCCGACCGGCCACGACAGGCCCCACATGACGCCGAGCGTCGTGGCGACGCCCTTGCCGCCCTTGAAGCCCAGCCATACCGGGAACATGTGGCCCAGTACGGCGCCCGCGGCAGCGGCGACGGCGGGAAGCTGACCCACCTGGTCGGCGATCACAACGGCCACCACCCCCTTCAGCGCATCGAAGAGCAGGGTCGCGGCGGCCAGTCCCTTCCGGCCGGTACGCAGCACGTTGGTGGCGCCGATATTGCCGGAGCCGACGTTGCGGATGTCGCCCAACCCCGCGGCGCGCGTCAGCAGCAGCCCGAAGGGGATGGAGCCCATCAGGTAGCCCATCAGGAACGGGCCGGCCATCAGGATCAGGGTCGAGATCATTGCCGAGACCTACGGGCTGAGCAGCCTGCAGTTCGTCGAATCGACGTAGGCGGTGGTCGGCGGCCCGATCAGCTCTGTCGATATCTGCTCGCCGGGCTGGATCAACACCGGGCCGTAATAGGCATCCTCCAGCGCGCGACTTCCGTTCATGAAGGTGCAGACCGCCTGGGTCTCGACCGCACGCTGGATGTTGGATTTCAGCACGATCGTGACCTGCCAGTAGCGCGACGGCCCGTAGGTCAGGTTGTTGGCGCCGATGGTGACCAGCGGCTGCGGCGTCGCGAAGTTCGGAACCGGACGCGGGCCGCTGCGGCGGGCCTGCGGCTGCGGCTTCGGACCCATGGCCTCCGGCGGCCGATAGGTGGACTGGCTGGGATCGAACGCCGCATTGGGATCGTAGGGCGCCGGTCCGGAGGATGCGGGCGCGCCGAGCGGCTGCGGGCTCCCCAAGGTTGCAGTGCCGCCCCCAGGCACGCCCAGCGGCTGCGGCGTCAGAGGCGCGGCGCTGATCGAGGAACCGGTGCTCGGCATTGGCGACAGGGGAGTTGGTGTCGGCTGCAGGGGCGTCGGCGTCGGAGCGGAAGCCGACGCCGCGGGTGCCGCGGCCGGAGCCTGCACGCCGCCGACCTGGGTCTGCAGGCGGTCGTAGCAGGACAGCCGCGCCTGGGTTTCGGTGATCTCGCTGCAGATCTGGATATGGCGCGTCAACGCATCCAGCAGGTCGTCGCGCGACCCGCCACGCTGCTGGGCCTGGGCGGTGCCGGCGAGCGCGACGGAGGCGACGCCGAGTAGAAGTGAGTGCCGGAGCATCATCGGTTCCCCGTTGAAAGACGATACGACCATATCAGACCAAATGGCCGATTGAAGGCGGCCGTCAGGCGAAAGCGGCCGCCGTCGTGAAACTGTCGTCGCGATAGATCGTCCGGCCGCCGACGATCGTGGCCAGGACGCGGCCCTGCACCGGGCGTTCGTCGAACGGCGAGTTCTTGGTTTTGCTCCAGAGATCGTCGCGATCGATCTTCCAGGCATAGTCGGCATCGAACAGGACCAGATCCGCCGGGGCACCCTTGGCCAGCCTGCCGGCCGGCAGGCCGAACAGCGACGCCGGTTTGGACGAGAGGAGCTGGAACAGCCGCGGCAGGGTGAGATGCCCGCCGTGCACGAGTTCGAGCGAGATCGGCAGCAGCGTCTCGAGCCCGATGCCGCCCGGCTCCGCCTGGGCGAAGGGCACGCGCTTGCTGTCCTGGTCCTGCGGCCGATGGTCGGAGACGATCGCGTCGATCGTGCCGTCCTTCAGTCCTTCGACGACGGCCAGCCGATCCTTCTCGGCGCGCAGCGGCGGCACCAGCTTGCCGAAGGTGCGATAGTCGCCGACGGCAAGATCGTTCAGCGCAAAGTAGGGCGCCGCCGTATCGCAGGTGATCCTGAGGCCGCGCGCCTTGGCGGCGGCGATCACCTCGAGCGATTCCGCGGTCGAGATCTTGGTGAGATGCATGCGGCCGCCGGTCATCTCCGCCAGCCTGATGTCGCGTTCGACCATCATCACTTCGGCCAGCGGCGGGCAACCGGACAGGCCGAGCCGCGTCGCCGTCGCGCCGCTGGTCATGGTGCCGCCGGACAGCGCCGGTTCCTGCGGCAGATGGACGATCAGCGCATCGAAGGTCTTGGCGTAGTAGAGGGCGCGGCGCATGACCTGGGCATTCGCCACGGCATGGTCCGCATCCGTGAAGGCCACGGCGCCGGCCTCGGCCAGCAGGCCGATCTCCGCGAGTTCCTTGCCTTCGAGGCCCACGGTCAGCGCGCCGTAGGCGTACATGTTGGCGAGCTTCACCTGACGGGCCCGGCGCGCCACGAACTCGATCAGCGAGGCGTCGTCGAACGGCGGCTCGGTGTCGGGCAGCAGCACCATCGAGGTGATGCCGCCGACCGCCGCGGCGGTGCCGGCGCTTTCCAGCGTCTCCTTGTGCTCCTCGCCGGGCTCGCCCGTGTGCACGCGCGTGTCGACGAGGCCGGGTGCGAGATAGTAGCCGCGGCAGTCGACCGACTGGATGCCGTAGGGTGCACCGGAGGCGAAGAGGTTGGGGCCGAAATCCGCGATCTTGCCGTCGCTGATCAGGACGGCGCCGAGATACTCGGCATTGCCGGTCGGGTCGACGATGCGGGCGTTGATATAGGCGGTCGAGCCGGCATGCGGCGGCGCGCCCTTGTCGATCTTTCCGCTCACGCCACGGCTCCGAACTGGTTGCGCTGTCCGCCGATCAGGGCATCGAGACAGGCCATGCGAACGGTCACGCCCATCTCGACCTGCTCGTGGATGACGCTGCGGTCGAGATCGTCGGCGACTTCCGAATCGATCTCGACGCCGCGGTTCATCGGGCCAGGGTGCATGATCAGCGCATCGGGTTTGGCATATTGCAGCTTGGCGCGATCGAGCCCGAAGAAATGGAAGTATTCGCTGATCGAGGGGACGAACGAGCCCTGCATCCGCTCGGTCTGCAGCCGCAGCATCATGACGATGTCGACGTCCTTCAGGCCGCTCTTCATGCTGTAGTGAACCTCGACGCCCATTTTCTCGACGTCGGTCGGCATCAGGGTCGGCGGTCCGACCACGCGCACGCGGGCGCCCATGATCTGCAGAAGGTGGATGTTCGAGCGCGCCACGCGGCTGTGCATGATGTCGCCGCAGATCGCCACGAGAAGGCCTTCGAGGCTGCCGCGTCGTCGTCGGATGGTCAGCGCGTCGAGCAGAGCCTGCGTGGGATGCTCATGCTGGCCGTCACCGGCGTTGATGACGGCGCAGTTGACCTTCTGCGACAGCAGATTGACGGCCCCGGACTCGTGGTGGCGCACGACGATGGCATCGGGTCGCATCGCATTGAGGGTCATCGCCGTGTCGAGCAGGGTCTCGCCCTTGCGCACGGAGGAGGTGGCGACATCCATGTTGATGACATCGGCACCCAGCCGCTTGGCGGCGACCTCGAAGCTCGTCCGCGTGCGCGTCGAGTTCTCGAAGAACAGGTTCATGATCGTGCGGCCGGCGAGCCTGTCGCGCCGTTTGTCCACGGACCTGTTCTGGTCGATGTAGGTTTCAGATAGGTCGAGCAAGCCCGAAATCGTTTCAGGCGAAAGACCCTCGATGCCGAGAAGGTGGGGCAACCTCGGCACGCCCGCGCGATTGTTTGTCACTAAAGCGCGACGTTAAGCACGCACGCACGGCGCTCGCAAGGAAGCGTTTTGGTGGATAACCGACGAGCCTCGAATCAGGTCGGCGGGCGCGGCCCCGTATAGCGCGCGCGAGGCCTTATCAGCGCACCGTGTGCGGCTTGCTCGATGGCATGCGCGATCCATCCGACGGTGCGTCCGAGAAGGAACAGAGCCAGCGCGGACTCCTTCGGCAGGTCGAGGACGCGCGCCAGGGCCACGGTCGCGAAATCGACGTTCGGCTTTCGGTCGATCTGCTGCTCGACGGCGCTTGCCGCGCGCTCGGCGAAGGCCAGCTCTGCGGAGCCGGGGACGAGCTCGCGCATCATCGTAAAAAGGGCGACGGCCCGGATGTCACCATCCGGATAGAGCGGGTGACCGAAACCCGGCATGTAAACTCGCTCTCTCACCCGGCGTGCGATCTCGGCGCCGATGTCGGGCACTTCTGCAAGATCGGCGAGGAGAGCCGCCACGCGGCGCGTCAGGCCACCGTGACGCGGGCCGTTGATCGCCACCAGCCCGGCCATCGTCGAGGCATAGAGATTGGCGCCGGTCGAGGCGACGACGCGTGCGGCGAAGGCCGACGCGTTGAACTCGTGATCGGCCGACAGGACGAGCGCGGCCCGGATCAGCGGCGCGCGCTCTGGCGGGACGTTCCAGGCCGCGGCCACCTGCTCGTGGATCGGCCGGTCGGAGAGCGGCTGGCCGGTCACGGCGGCCGCCAGCAGCCGCAGGATCCGAGCGCCGGTCTCGAGCATGGCGGTGCGATCCTCGACCCAGCTCGGATGATCCCAGCGTGACGCCGCGGGGAGCAGCACGAGGCAGGCATCGACGGGCGGCAGGGCGGAGGCAGCCTGCCAGGCGCTGCGCAGCGCGGCGGACATCGGCGGCAGGTTGCGCGCGGCGAAGGGCCGGTCGTCGCAATCCCACAGGAGTTGCGCGACCTGTTCCAGCGAGCTGTTGCGCGCCAGCCGCGCCGCGTCCTGGCCGCGATAGAAGAGGTGGCCGTTCTCGATCAGCGTGAGCGAGGATTCCAGAACCGGCGTGCCGAAGTCGAGCGCGTTGGCGGCAATCGACTCGGCCTTCCGCCCGACGTCGCGGCGGCGCTTGAGCTGGGCGACGTCGTCGGCACGATACCGCCGCTCACGCTGCCCGTTGGTGCCCTCCGAGCGCAGCAGGCCACGACTCACATAAGCGTAAAGCGTTGCGGCAGAGACGCCCAGGCGCCGCGCCGCTTCTTTCGAGGTGAGCCATTCCGTTGCCATTTCTTATTATGGATTAATTGAGTCAATATTGACAATACATGGACCGGATTGAATGTTGGCCGCGACTCAACTAGGGGATTTGCGATGCTGCAGACACGAGTGGACAGCGGACTCGACGGCGTGATCGTGGCCGACACGGTGATGAGCGAGGTGGACGGCGAGGCCGGTCGGCTGATCGTGCGGGGGCAGGCGATCGAAGACCTCGTCAGGAGCCGCGGCTTCGAGGGTGTAGCCGCGCTCCTCTGGGAAGGCTTTGCGGAGGGCGGCGGCGACGAGGCGGCCGTCCGGGCCGGGCTGGCGGCGGCGCGCATGCGCGCCTTTGCAGACGTGCCGAAGCTCCTCACGGCAACCGCGGGCCTGAACCCGGTGGAGGGGCTGCGGGTCGGACTCGGCATGCTCCCCGATTCCGATCCTATGCCGCACCATTATCTGGTTTGCGGCGCCCTGCCGGTCTTCCTGGCCGCGCTGCTGAGGGCCGCTGATTCCAAGCCCGCGCTGGCACCTGATCCGACCCTCACCACGGCGCAGGATCTTCTGCGGATGATTCGCGGCAACCGTGCCGAGGAAGCCTTCGAAAAAGGCCTCGATACCTATCTCGCGACAGTCACGGATCATGGCTTCAACGCTTCGACCTTCACCGCAAGGGTCGTCGCTTCGACACGGGCCGGGCTGATCTCCTCGGTGCTGGCGGCACTCTGCGCGCTGAAAGGCCCGCTGCATGGCGGTGCACCCGGCCCGGTGCTCGACATGTTCGACGAGATCGGATCGCCCGAGCGTGCCGAGGCATGGCTGGACGATGCCTTCGGCAAGGGCACGCGCCTGATGGGCTTCGGCCATCGCGTCTACAAGAAGCGCGATCCCCGGGCCGACGTGCTGAAGAACGCTGTGGCGATGCTGCCGCAGACGGCGGGACGGCTGGCCTTTGCGGTCGAGGTCGAGCGCAGCGCGATTGCCTCGTTGCGCAAGTACAAGCCCAAGCAGCGGCTCGACACCAACGTCGAATACTACACGGCACTGCTGCTGGAAGCGCTCGACATGCCGCGCAGCGCGTTCACCGCCTTGTTCGCCGTCGGTCGCGCGGCGGGCTGGTGCGCGCACATCTTCGAGCAGGAGAAGGGCGGGCGCCTGATCCGGCCGCAGTCGACCTATGTCGGGCCGCGCCCGGACTGAGCCTCAAGCGCGACGCACGGTGGCGCCGCGCCAGGTACGGGCGCGTGTTCCCGTGGCGTCGAACACCCAGAGAATGACGTCGGCGCCGGCCGGCGTGAAGCTGGCGGTGAAGTAGCGTCGCCAGAAGCTGCCGTCGGCATGGCTGAACAGGGCCTCGGTGCCGATCTGGTGGGGTCGCACCGTCAGGCTGGCCGAACGCGGCATCGCACGCGCATCGGCTGAACGCAGCAAGGCCACACCGCCCGTGACCTGGCCGAAGAACATCGTTTCGCCCACCTCATCCGTTTGCATCGGCCCGCCATCGATCCGCAGCCAGACGGCCGGCCTGTCATCGACACTGCGTACCGCGAACTGAACCGCGAAGGGCGTACCGCCGCCGAGATCCTCCCGGGGCGACGGGGGCGGCGGGACGATATCCTCGAGCGGGAGCGCTCGGTAGAAGCGGGCGGTGCCGGAATAGGTGCCGAGCCAGTCGGCCCATTGAACCTGTTGGGCGTGCGCATGCGTGGGGGCGAGGAGCAACCCCGAGGCGAGCATCGCGCGTCGCCGCGTGATCATCAGCGGGGCCCCTTAGTCGGCAAGGGCGGCCTGCTCCTCGTAGGTGGCGAAGAAGCGCCGGCCCGAACCTCGCTGGTTCTCATAGATCGAGCCCTGGTGATCGGCCGGTGGAAGCGGCATTCGAACCGGTGCCGGTCGCACGCGCGGCTCGATCGTCGGCTCGCCCAGCACCATGCGGCCGTTGAACTCGTCGAAGTCGGCGACACCCATCAGAGGCCAGGCATCGGCAGCGGCATATTCGTGCAGCAGGAGGCGGCGCTCGCGGTTCGAACGGTTGAGCGCCGAGCCATGGACCAGCCGCGCATGATGGATGGTCATCGACCCGGCCGGGCCCGTGAGCGCGACCGCCTTCGTGACATCGACGCCCGCTGTCTGAGGATCGAACGCCCCGCAGAAGCGACCATTGGCGTGGTGATCGTGGACCGGACCGTGGTGCGTGCCCGGCACGACCATGAGCGGGCCGTTGGCTTCGTCGCAATCGTCGAGATAGATGCCGGTCGCCAGCACGTCGTCGTTGCTGTGCGGATAGAAGGCCCAGTCCTGGTGCCATTCGACCGGCGAGCCGTAGCCCGCCGACTTCATGTTGAGCTTGCCGCCGTGCAGGCGGATGGCTGGCCCGACGAGTTGTGACAGGAGAGCGGTGATCTTGGGATCGCGCGCCAGGTCGTGAAAGAAGGCGTGGCGCTTGAACATCGCGGGCTTCAACCGGCGCACGCGGGGCATGGTCGCGCTGTGGCTGGGTTCGAGGTCGTAGAGATCGTCGTTGGCGGACACGCCGCGCGCCTCCGAAACCAGCTGGTCGGTCAGCCGCCTCAGTTCGGCTAGCTGGGCGCCCTCGATGAGGCGCGGGATCACGAGGTAACCGTCGCGGCGGTAGGTCTCGATTTGATGATCGGTCAGCATGCGGAAATCATAGCACGTGAAGCCCGCATCATCGATAATCGCGCCATGACGAGCCGTGCCCTTTTCCCGACCCTTGTCTATCGCGAGTCGCTCGTCGACCGGCGCTGGCGGCGCTTCAACCAGGATCTCGCCGACGAATGCCAGTCGCTGGCGGCGTCGGACGCAGCAGGACAGCGCTGGTCGGCCAAGCACTATCTCGGCGGCTATACGTCCTACGGTTCACTCGATCGCCTGCACCTCGTCTCCTCGCTGTTCGACCGGCTGCGCCGCCGCATCGATCCGCACGTGAAGAGCTTCGCGCGCGACCTGCACTACGATCTTTCCGGGCGGACACTCGAGATGACCGATTGCTGGGCCAACCTCATGCCGGCCGGCACGGTCCATTCCATGCACATCCATCCGACCTCCTTCGTCAGCGGCACCTACTACGTGTCGGTGCCGAAAGGGTCCGGGGCCATCAAGTTCGAGGACCCGCGGCTCGGCTACCAGATGGCGGCGCCGCCGCGCCGCGCCGATGCCCCCGAAGCCTATCGCGCCTTCGTCAGCGTGGCGGCACACGATGGCGATCTGGTACTGTTCGAAAGCTGGCTGCGTCACGAGGTGCCGCCGGCGAACTTCTCCGGCGAACGCATCTCGATCAGCTTCAACTACGCCTGCCTGCCAAAGTCCGGCCGCTGAGGGAACCACGATGCGCCTCTTTGCCCTGCTGCTTCTGTTCGCCGCCGCCGTCATCTCCACCGCCCGGGCGGCCGACGAGCTGCCGATCTTCGATGCCCACATGCACTACAGTCACGATGCCTGGTCGGTTGTCCCGCCCGCGGAAGTGATCGAGATCCTGAAGAAGGCGGGCATCAAGCGCGCCATGGTGTCGAGTTCGAACAACGAGGGCACCAAAATGCTGCAGGACGTGGCGCCGGGCATGATCGTGCCCGAGTTGCGGCCCTATCGTTCGCGGGGCGAGATCTCGACCTGGGCGAAGGATCCGACGCTGATCCCGTATCTCGAGGACCTGCTGTCGAAGCGCAAGTACAGGGCGATCGGCGAGTTCCACATCTATGGCGCCGATGCCGACCTGCCCAACGTGCGCCGCGTTGTGGAGTTGGCCAAGCAGTACGGGCTCTTCCTGCATTCGCATTCCGATGCCGACGCCGTGACGCGCCATTTTCAGCAGGATCCGAACGCCAGGGTCCTGTGGGCGCATTCGGGCTTCGAGCGGCCGGAGAAAGTGCGCGAGATGCTGCGCCGGTATCCGACCCTATGGTGCGATCTTGCCTTTCTCACGTCGCATGTCTCGAACGGCAAGGTGGCGCCGGGCTGGCGCGAACTCTTCATCGAGTTTCCCGACCGCTTCGTGCTGGGCAGCGATACCTTCACGCCAGAGCGCTGGCATTACGTGGTCGAGAATGCCCGCTGGTCGCGGCAATGGCTGTCGGACCTTCCCCCGGACGTCGCCCGCAAGATCGCGTACGAGAACGGCGACCGGCTTTTCGGCGGTGCGCCGTGAAGCCCGCCGCGGCGTTGCTCGGGGTTGTTCTGGCGACGCCGGCCTGGGCCGACTGTCCGCTCGACCTGGGACGCGGCACCGGATGGGTCGTCTTTTCCGGCGACTACCTGCTGGCGTTCCGGCCCGATCCGCTGCGCATCGAAGTGAGCGAGCCTTTCGCCCTGGTCGTCAATGTGTGTACCAGGCGGGGCGGGGCAGCCGAGCTGCTGGCCGTCGATGCCAACATGCCCGAGCATAGGCATGGCATGAACTACCGGGCCACCATCGTGGCGAAGGGAGACGGCCGCTTCAGGGCCGAGGGGCTCCTGTTCCATATGCCCGGTCGCTGGGAGATCAGCTTCGACGTGCGCGCGGGCGGCGAGAGCGAGCGCCTGACGCACGACATCGTTCTCAAGTGATCCGCCTGCTGCTGCTGGTTTCGTTGCTGGCGGCAGGGACCGTCGGCGTCCGCGCGCAGCAGCTGCTCGACTGGTCGCCGGAGGAGATCAGGGCCGTCGGGCTGCACGGTCCCTGGCCACCGCCACCTGTCCAGGATCCATCGAATCGAGTGTCCGGCACAGCGGCCGGCATTGCGTTGGGCGAGCATCTGTTCAACGAGCCGCGACTGTCGGGAGATGGACGCATGAGCTGCGCCACGTGCCATCAGGCCGGTCGCGAATGGAGCGACGGACTGGCCAAAGCGCGTGGCGCAGTCGAACTCGATCGCCGCACGCCGTCGCTGTGGAACATTGGCTATCTTCACTGGTTCGGCTGGGACGGGGCGGGCGACTCTCTGTGGGCCCAGAGCATCCGTCCGCTGCTCGATCCCCGAGAGATGAATGGCGGCCCGACGCGCGCCGGCGATTTGCTGCGAACCGATTCCGCTTTCGCGTGCGGATATGAAAGGGCGTTCGGGAACAAGCCCGGCACCGATGACGAGCGGTTGCTGGTAGACACCGCCAAGGCACTGGCGGCTTTTCAGGCGACACTGGTGAGTCCGCGCACGCCGTTCGACGATTTTCGGGACGCTATGGTCGCGGGCGACCGCGAAAGCGCGTCACTCTATCCGTTGGCGGCGCAACGCGGCCTAAGACTGTTCATCGGCGATCCAACTGCAATCTCTGCCACCTCGGACCGCGCTTCACG